>JACPZS010000124.1 GCA_016195385.1 Verrucomicrobiota bacterium | reverse complement strand
CTTCGAGCTCTTCCACCACCATCTCGCTGTAGCCGATGATCGCGTTGAGTGGCGTGCGCAATTCGTGCGACATGTTGGCGAGGAATTGTGACTTCGCGGCGTTCGCCGAGTCGGCGATAGCTTTGGCTTCCTCGGCCGCGATCTTTGCTTCTTCGGACGACTTGCGCGCGGCTTCGAGTTGCTTGTTCTTCGCCGCCAGTTCGTGTGCCGCCGCTTCGGCGGACTCGCGGGCTTTGTGCTCTTCTTCGAGTAATTGTTCACGCAACTGCTCGGCCTCGCGCTTGCGCCGTGCGACCAGCGCACGCGCCACAAAAGCCCAGACGACCAGGCCAAGCACCCCGACGCCGCCCGGCACCATCACGCGCGCGTTGGCGTACCACGGCGTGAAAACCGTCAGCAACACCGTTGCTGGTTTGGAATAGTTGAGGTCACGGTCGATGGCTTGCACGGCCAGCGTGTAAGTGCCGGCTTCTTTGGGCGTCCACTCAAACTGTGTTTCCTTGGTCGGCGAAAGCCAGTTGAGGTGTTGGGAAGATTTCGGCCCGCCGTCAAGTTCCGCGCCGGACTTGAAGCCTTTCTCGACTCGAACCCGATACTGGCGCTTTTCCACGCTCGTTTTGAAGTCAATCGAGTCGTACTTAAGCGTCGCGCGGCTGCCCGCGGTGAGCTTGGGAATCGCCGTAAGGTCGCTGTATTCTCTATCTGTTTGCAGTGCCACGATGCGGCAAGTAGGCGGCGATTTGTTCAGTCGGTGGCGTATGACGCCGCCATCGGTAGCGAGCCAAAGGTCGCCATCGGTGCTTTCCGCAACGGATGATACCCGATTTCTTCCGGGCAGGCCGTCACGTGAATCCAGCATGTTCCAGCAAACACCGTCGTAATGTAACAGGCCTCCAAAGGTCCCACACCATAAGGATCCATCGCGGCTTACCAAAAGGGACTCAGCACCGCCCCTCGGGATTCCATTGGTCATCGTGACAGGCAAGAGGCTATTCCCATCGTAGCGCCACACTTCGCCCGATAATTCCAACCACATTACGCCATCGGTTCCCAACGTCATTGGCCCAACCTCGCGTTTGCCAAACTTGTCGTTGACGGTGAACCAGTTGAACTGCTTGCCATCAAAGCGGGCCAGTCCTCCCCGGCCAGCGGCAGTCCAATAATCGCTTCTGCTGCCCGCCCAAAGTTCTCCGTCGGGCCTTCGGATCAAGGACCATAACCAAGTGTTCTCCGTCCGATTGGTTGGGCCGACTTTGACGAACTGGGAACCATCATAACGCGCGACTTCGCCATCGACCCCGCACCACACCGTTCCGTCTGAGTCTGTCTGGATGCTCCAACAAGTACTGTTCGTGTAGTAATGGGTCCAAGCCGTGCCGTCGTAACGATAAATACCCGTCCGGTGGGTGCCGGCCCAGACGCCGCCTTTGGAGTCTCGCGCGATGGATGTGAACATCCCTTTGGGCAAGCCAGTTTTGGTGCCGAAATTCACCACGTTTTCTCCGTCGTAGTAATCGATTCCGCCGGTTCGATCGACCCACCCGGAAGCAAACCATAGTCGTCCGTCTCGATCCCGATAAGCGGAATGAATCGTGTTATGCGTCAGCCCATCTCGGGTGGTCAGATCAGTCACCGATGCAGGATCGTATCGGGCGACACCGCCGCCAAGCGTGCTAAACCAGAGCGCACCATCGGGGCCGTCCGCGATGGCGCTCACATCTATATGCGGTAATCCGTCATTCGTCGTGTAAATGACGAATGACTTGCCATCGAAGCGCGCCACGCCGCCGTCCTCGCCCTGCTTGAAACTGATCCAGACCGTCCCGTTCACATCAGCGTGAACGGCTTCGATGCGGTTTGCAGGCAAACCGTCCCGCTTGGTGAAGTTGGCAAACTGAACTCCATCGTAACGAGAAAGACCTTGTTGCGTGCCGAACCATACTGCGCCGTCTTGTCCGCTTGAAATTCCGTTAACGTCGTTGCTAATCAAGCCGTCCTCAATCGTGAAGTGAGTCGCTGTCCATTCCGCGTTCGTCGCGCTGCCTGGTGGCGGGCGAATTTCGCACCGAAAGACGCCGTTTCCCCGAGTGCCGACCCACATTGCTCCCTTGGCGTCGCGATGAAGCGCCGCAACCCGAGCCGAAGCAAGCGACTCCGGAAGTTTGAGGCTGATGAATTTGTCCCCGTCGTGGAAGGCCAGACCAGCCGAAGTTCCGATCCACAAAATGTTTTGCCGATCTGTTTCAAGTTCCTCCATATCGAATTGGCTTCTGCCATTTGAAAAAGGCAGCGAGACGCGACGAAAGGCTTTCTCTCGGTAATGAAACAAGCCTTCCGTGTTGCTAACCCACACATCGCCGGTGGGAGTGACATGTGACCTCGCAAAAGCCCCAACCAGATTCGTATCGGTGAGGTGTTCAAATCGCCGGCCATCAAACCGTGCCGGATATTGAAAGGTGCCGAACCAGAACGCTCCGCTTGGATCGGGACAAATGCTGTAAACATATTCGTTAAACAAGCCTTGAACGATGCCGAAGGTCCGCCAGGTCCCTTTCTTGAACGGCGCGAAGATGAAGTCGGCGTTCTCCACGGTCTGCCCTGGATTCAGCCGGATGGTTCGGGCTTCGTGCAAACTCCCAACCGCGCCTACTTCTCCATAGTTGATCTTGCGATCCACGCCGAGATACCGATAGCCGTCGAGCACCTGACAGCGCACTTGGTAATCAGCCGGCGGGACATTCGTGAAAGCGAAGCGGCCGGCGACGTCGCTCAACACCGTGGCGACGACTTCGTTGGTCGCCTTGAGGATCTGCACCGGCACGGCGACGTGCGGCGTGCCGTCGAACATGCGCAGCGTCCCGGAAATATTCCCGGAGTCCGCGAGACTCAGGTCGAGTTGCAGCCGTTGTCCGGGCTGGAGCAGGAGGTTATTCCGGGTGATCGAGCGATCGCCTTCAGCAGCGGTCAGCTCGAACGCGCTGGCCGCGGGATTGAAGACGGTAAACCGGAATCGAGGAGTGCCGCCTTTCAGAAGATTGAAAATCGGTTCCGCTCCAACGCTCCTGAGTGTCACTCGTGAGAACGTGAGGGGCTGGCCATTGGCATCGCTGACATTCCCCTCAAGTTGGGCGGGCACGAGCAGGTTTGCAGGCTGCGGCGGAGCTTCTGTTGGAAATCGAGGTGCGTCACGCAATACGCCGTGGCGTTGAGCGGGAGTGAGATCGTTCGCGTTTCCTTTGTCGAAAGTCCAACAGCCGAGCAGCCCAGCTTCGCGCCCGGTCAGTTTCTCCCACATCGCGTGTCGGATTTGTTCTTCGGTGCGCGCCACAGACCAGACGCGGAATTCGTCGATTTGACGATGGCCTTGTTTGTCCACAGGGTCCCAGCTCGCGCCGACACGATGCGGGCCACTTCGGAACATATCGAAGTCCGGGACGAAACCTACGCCGCCGGCGAGCACGCCGTTCACGTAAAGTTTCGTGTCGCTGTCGGAAATCGTGCAAGCAAGGTGATACCATTGGTTGGTCCTGAGCACACCCAGGACACGCACAGCTTGCACTGCCCCGCCGATATGAGGAATCACCGCCCCAAGGTTGGCCGTAACATCAGACTGGCCCACTGCAAGCGACCTTAATCCCGGCCCAAAGTCAAAGAAACGCGACCATTCGCCGAGCCGTTCCCATCGAATCCAGCCCTCGACTGTCAACTCGTCCTTCACGTCCTTGAGCAGGTCGGCGGGCAGTTCGATGTAGCTGTCGTCGCCGTCGAGTTCGAGGACGCGGTTGGCGGCGGCGGGCTGGGCATGAGCGTCCGCTGGCGCGGACATCCAACCACCAAGCGCGACGAGGAAGGCGGCGAACAAAAACCAGCCGGGCGGTACGATCTGCCCTGCGGCATTTAATCGAGGGCTTTGTCGAGTTGTCAGTCGGAATATGATGCGCGATTTAAGCAAACGTGACAGGGAGTGGGAAGGTCTTTTCAAAGCGGTAACGCTGCCGGGTAAGTCCGGGTCGCGCAACTGCGGAGGGCAGTGCCAGGACGGCTTTGACATTTGTCGAACGCGGCGGTCGCTGGTGATTTTCAAGCAACCTGCTTGGATTCCGCGCTCCCGATGCGGAAGCGACTCTAAAACGGCTTTCAAACTGCCCTTCCGATGCGAAACCGACTCCAAAACGGCGTTAAAATTGCCCTGCTGATGCTGCAGCGATTCTAAAACGGCGTTGAAAGTGCACTTCCGATGCGGAAGCGACCCTAAAACGGCGTTCAAACTGCCCTTCCGATGCAGAAGCGATTCCAAAACGCCGTTAAAATTGCCCTGCTGATGCTGCAGCGATTCCAAAACGGCGTTGAAACTGCCCTTCCGATGTGGAAGCGATTCCAAAACGGCGTCAAAATTGCCCTGCCGATGCTGCAGCGACTCTAAAACGGCGTTCAAACTGCGTTGCTGGAGCGGAAGGGGGAATACCACTTTCATACCCGAGAGAAATCTTCCTTCGACCCGGGTAACGAGATCTTCAAAAACTGATTTGCACCCGCAAAGAGCCAACGCCGATCAAAGCCTGTTCGCGCAGGAGTCGGCGGCATCGGACGGAGATCCAAGACTTCAACCGCCCGCGACGATGCGCACGATTTCCAGTCGATCACCCGGCGCGAGTTGTCGTTGGGAAAACTCGGACGGCGCAACAGCTTCGCCGTTGTGCTCGACCACGACGCTGCGCGGCAGAAGTTTTTGCGCGACCAAAAACTCTTCGAGCGAGCACGGCAAAGCCGCCTCAGTCGATTGGCCGTTGGCGATGACGTGGTTCATGCCGTCGAGGAAACAGGAGAATCAGGTTGAACTTCAAACCGAAAATCGATCCGACCGTCAGGATTACGGCGGTTAGTCGCCACCCAATTGCAGCGTCAGCAAGTTCGTTGAACCGTTGACGCTCACGACTACGGCATCGTCGCGGATTTCCCGACAGCGGACGATCCACTCCTGCGGGCCGATGCGAATGGCAGCTTCTTCGTTCGTCGCAAACGAGCGATCATTGATCAGCGCAAGCCGCTGCTTCCCGCTGCGGAGGATACCGCGCAATACGAGCGTGGCGGGCACCGGCGGGGCAGGGGCAGGTGCCGTGTGCAGCGCGGAGATGATGGCGTCGGTGCGAAAGCCGGCGAGTTTGCGCGCGTCGAGCGTGGTGTCGGCGCCGCTTTTTACCCATTCCAGCACGGTGCTCAGGCCGAACTGTGCGTCCGCTTCCAGCAAGGTTTCGATGCGCCCATGCGTGTAGGGATTACTCCGGATTTTTTCGAGTTGATTGCTTACGCCCCGGCTCGCCATCAGACGAAACGCCACGAGTTCGCAGACTGCTTCGATGGTGTCGCTTTCGATGGCGCGCGCGGCCGGCTTGTTCTCGTTGATCCAGAGGTGCGTGAATTCATGCGCGCACACGGCGGCCATCTCCGTGCGCAGCCGGCCGCTGTGCAGCAGCACGCTGTGCGTGAACTGATCGCCAGTGCGGCGGCTCTGCGAGAAACCAGCGCGGCGCAGTTCGTTGGGCAGCGGTCTGCCATCGGCGGAATTCCAGTAATCGATGTCGAAAAGATTGACGGCGATCTGTGGCGTGCTCACGACGAGGACGCCGCCGCTCATGGTTTTCAAATCGCGCCGCGCTTCGTCGAAAAGCCGCTGCGCGTCGTCCGCCGCGAGCACGGCCTCCTTCAAGTCAAACTTGCAGATGATGCGGCCGTCGGAGGTTTTGGCAAAATCCGACTTCACCGGAAGCGCGCAAATGGAGCAACGCGTCTCGAGCTTGAAACAGTCTTCGCAGACGTGCCCGGCCTTGTGGAGCCAGATCTTTCCGATGAGCGGAGACTTGTCGCACACGACGCAAATAAAAGTGGCTTCCTCCGCCCGCGACCACGCGCAAGCGCCAGCGAGGAGGATCGCCCCGAACAGGGCGGCCTGCGTCCGCCCCAGGCCGATTGGAAGACCGAAAAACATGCCACCAAGCTATCGGCGGGCTTGTGTCCGGAATGAAATTGAAGCAGGGCGAGCCAGACGATGAACTGCAGTCCTTTGCTTGCGGCAGTAGTTCGGCTCGCGCGGGTTCGTGCGCGGCAAATCGAAGGGGGGAGGACAAGTCGCTTGCTTCGCGAGGCAACGAGACTTACGCTGCCCGCGTCGTGAAACAACCGTTCATCAACGTCGAGGAAAAGATTGACCGCTTCGTCGGCCGGCGAACGAAGACGCCCAATGCGTTATCCACAGCTACCAGCAACAAGGTGGAATCCATCGCTTGGCGCAAAGCTTTCGGCGGCGTGCGTGTCCCGCGCGGTGTGCATCGCTTCAAAACGCACGAAGAAGCCGACCAATGGTTATGGCGGATGATCGCCCGTCCAACGAGCTAGCGTCACGCGAGCCGACGGTGGAAGATTTGCGGGACTTGTGCCGTGAATTGAACCAGCGCGGCGCAAAATATGTCGTCGTGGGTGGATTTGCGATCCGTGCCGCCAATTACAACCGCCGGACCATGGATGTGGATTTGATCGTCGCGACCGATGCCGAGAACGAGGCAAAAGTTTTCTCCGCGCTTTCCACTTTGCCGGACAATGCCGTGCGCGAACTTCAACCCGGCGAACTCCAGCAATACAACGTCGTCCGCGTGGCCGATGAAATCCTCGTGGACTTGATGCGCTCGGCCGGTGGCATTGATTACGCCGAGGCTGCCAAGGATGTGATGGTGCGCGAAGTGGATGGCGTGCCGATTCCGTTCGCGTCGCCACGCCTGCTTTGGCGGATGAAGGTGGTCACGCATCGTGCCAAGGACGCGGGCGATTTGGTTTTTCTCCGCCAGTGGTTCGCCGAACGAGGCGAAGAACCGCCTCGCGTATAATTTATTTCCCAATCCCACCACTTCACATAACTTGATGCGACTACTTCAAAATCTTTTTGACAACAACCGCGCGTGGTCGGAATCCATTCGCGCGCAACAGCCGGAATTTTTCAAGCGGCTCTCGCATCAGCAAAACCCGGCGTACCTCTGGATTGGCTGCTCGGACAGCCGCGTGCCGGCCAATCAAGTCGTCGGCCTGCTGCCCGGCGAAGTGTTTGTTCATCGCAACGTCGCGAACGTCGTCGTCCACAGCGATCTCAACTGCCTTTCGGTGATTCAATACGCCGTGGACGTGCTGCGGGTGCGGCACATCATGGTGTGCGGACACTACGGATGCGGCGGCGTGCTCGCCGCACTGCGCAACCAAAAGCTCGGCCTCATCGACAACTGGCTCCGTCACGTGCAGGACGTGCGGCATCAGCACGCGGCCAGGCTGAATCAATTTACCGACGCGACGCAACTGGCGGATCGCTTGTGCGAACTCAACGTCATCGAGCAAGTCGTCAACGTGTGCCAGACGACGGTCGTGCAGGACGCGTGGCTGCACGGCCAGGAAATCGCCGTGCATGGCTGGATTTACGGGCTGCACGACGGGCACTTGAACGACTTGAAAATGTGCATCACCCGGCCGGACGAACTGGCAGCCGCTCATGCGGCGGCGATCAGCGTCTGCTTGTCCTGAGCTTTTGCTTTCGTTGTCACGCAGGCTCGGCTTAACTCTCCGTGCATGACACGAATCATTATTACGGGTAGTAAAGGCCGCATGGGCCAGACGCTCGTTGCTTGCGCCGCGCGGATTCCTGAGTTGAAAATCACCGGCCAGGTGGACCTCGGCGACGATTTGCGAAGCGTGGTCGACGCGGGCGATGCAGTGATCGATTTCAGCTTTCACGACGCCACGGTGTCAGTCGCGCAGCTCTGCGCGGAAAAGAAAAAGGCGCTGGTTATCGGCACGACGGGCCACAAAGACGCGGAGAAGTCGCAGATCACAAGTCTCAAGTCTCAAATCCCCATCGTGTGGGCGTCGAATTATTCGACGGGTGTGAATACGCTCTTTTGGCTCACGCGCAAGGCGGCGGAGATTCTCGGTCCTGGCTTCGACCTCGAAGTCGTCGAGATGCACCATCGCTTGAAGAAAGACGCGCCGAGCGGCACCGCGACGACATTGCTTGAAATCCTCGCCGACGTTCGGAAGCTCCAGCTCAAGGAGGCGCTGCGCCACGGGCGCGAAGGCATCGTGGGCGAGCGCACGAATTCCGAGATTGGCATCCATGCGATCCGCGGCGGCGACATCGTGGGCGATCATACGGTGATTTTTGCTGCGAATGGCGAGCGCGTCGAACTCACCCATAAGGCGTCAAGCCGCGAGACATTCGCCAACGGCGCTCTGCGCGCCGCACAATGGGTCGTTAAACAAAAGCCTGGACTCTACGACATGCAGGACGTGCTTGGTTTAAAGTGAGCAGCGAGAGCCGAGAGCCGAAGATAGAGGGCTGTGCGTTCATAGCGCTTGGTTCCAATCTCGGCGACTCGTTGAAAATTCTTCGCGAGTCAATGGAGCGATTGCGTCAATTTTCCAACGTTCCGTTATTGCAATCCTCGTTGTGGCGAAGCGCGCCAGTGGATTGTCCGCCCGATTCGCCGTTGTTTGTGAACGCTGTCGTGGGCTTGACGCCGTTGGTGGACGAGACGCCGGAATTGCTCCTGGAAAAACTGCAGACGCTGGAGCGCGAGTTTGGCCGGCAGCCTAAAAAGATTCGCAACGAACCCCGTCCGCTCGATCTGGATTTGATCGCCTTCGGTTCGGAAGTTCGCGACACACCGCGACTCGTACTGCCGCATCCGCGCGCGCAGATTCGCCGCTTTGTGCTCCAGCCATTGAGCGAAATCGCGCCGCAGTTCATTTTACCTGGCCAGTTCAAATCCGTTGCCGAAGTTCTCGCGACATTGCCGGCGGACGATGGGATGAACAAAGTTGTCTGTTAGCTTTTGAAAAACCATTCGCTTGGTCGAGGCGTAGCTCTCCAACTTGGCCATTCTCGACGGCAATTACGGATTTAGGATTCGAGAGCTTAGCACTTGCCCTAGTACCGGAAATTCTGGATAAAGCTCGCATGAAGCCCGCAAAGAAATTCACGCGACGTCATTTCCTTCAAACCACATCCACGCTCGCCGCCGCGCCGTTCATTCTGCCGTCGCGCATCTGGGCCGCCGAAACAAAACCGAACGACCGGCTGGCGCTGGGCTTTATTGGCATGGGTACGCAAAACCGCGGCCTGCTCGGCGGCTTTTTGAGAAAAGCCGAGACGCAGGCCGTGGCTGTGTGTGATGTCGATGCCAATCGTCGCGACGCTGCGCGCAAGACGGTGGAGGAATTTTACGCCAAACAGACCGGCATCGGTGGGTACAAGGGCTGCGCGACGTACCGCGATTTCCGCGAACTGCTGGCGCGCCGGGACATCGACGCCGTCGTAATCGCGACGCCGGATCACTGGCATGCGTACATCGCGATCGCGGCGGCGAAGGCGCGCAAGGACATTTATTGTGAGAAGCCGCTCTGCCAGTCGATTCACGAGGCGCGTGCGATGGTGAATGCCGTTCGCAAGTATGGCCGCGTTTTTCAGACCGGCTCGATGCAACGATCTTCAAAAGAATTTCGGATCGCGTGCGAATTGGTGCGCAACGGTGGCATTGGAAAAATCACATCGGTGGAAGTTGCCGTCGGCGGTCCGGCAGTGCCTTGCGATCTTCCCGCCGAAACGGCCGAGCCGGGGTTGGATTGGAACCTGTGGCTCGGCCCGGCTCCGGCGCGACCATACAATTCGACGTTGAGCCCGCGCGGCGTGCATAAACATTTTCCGGCGTGGCGCAATTATCGCGAGTACGGCGGCGGGGGCGTCACCGACTGGGGGGCGCATCATTTTGACATCGCGCAGTGGGGCCTGGGCATGGACAGCAGCGGGCCGGTCGAAATTTTTCCCGCCGACGAACCAAACGCGCAAAGCGGCGTGCGGCTCATCTACGCGAATAGCGTCGAGGTGGTTCACAAGCCCGACAATGGCGTTACTTTTCACGGTGCGAACGGAAAGCTGTTCGTCAATCGTGGCAAAATTCAGGTTTGGCTCGGTGGCGATCTGAAAGCGGATTCACCAGCGAAAGCCGAGGCGCTCGCCGGCGAAATTTTGCCCGCGATCGCCACTCATTTGTACAAGAGCGACGATCACAAAAGCGACTGGCTGGCGTGCATCCGTAGTCGGCAAAAACCGATTTGTGACGTGGAAGTCGGCGCGCGCACGGTGTCGGTCTGCCATCTGGTCAACCTTGCTTACTATCATCGCCAGCGGCTCAAATGGGATCCGGTGAACGAACAATTTACCGGCGGCACAGGGAACAGGCAATGGCTCGACGTGCCGCAGCGCGATCCGTGGCGGGTCGGTTGAATTTTGGAATTCTCCGACATCACGCTTCCCGCCCATGCCCAGCGTCGTCGCGCCAGCTTCAAACCAGTCGCGCGCGGGAACATTCCAGCGGCGGGGGCGGTTGCATTCTCGGTTCGCGGATTTTTGGTCCGTCCTCGTCGGCGTCTTTTTGTCTGCTTCGCATGTTGACGCGGCCGATCTTCCAGAGGTGATTCCGGTGGCCGGTCAACCTCTGGCGGCCAATGCGGCGCGAGTGTTATCGGCGCTCGATTTGTTGGGGACACCACTGCCCCGTGAAACTGCGATTGCTTTGCAGTCGGTGATCGAAGCTCGCGATGCGGAGAAAATTCAGACACAACTCGACCCGCACGTTTTGTTCCTCGTGCAAGTCAATCCGGAGTCGCGCGTGAAAGTCCTGCGTGGTCCGGCGCGAGCGAGCTTGCAGCAGGCGGGTTACACGCCGGTGCTCGTCAAAGTCGTCAATCAATCCACCGTCACGAAGGAGCTTCACATTTCCAGTCCGCAAGCAGGACAGGTCTATGCCGGCATGACGCCGTTGAGCGCGCAGCGGTTGCAGCGGCAGTTGTTGAAAGAGACGGAAACGAAGACCGCCGCCGCCGGACGTTTTCTCGACGTGGAGATGTTTTCCAGTCCGCCGATGACTGCCAGCCTGAGCGGCCTTGAAGTCGAGTACGCGCTCGCTCTGATTTACAGTCGCGACGCCGGTCAACGCGAAGCGACTATTGGTTTTGATGTCGGGATGGGGACGCAGGATCCGGGCTTTCGCGGCGAAGCGCCGGTGCTGTTCGAAGTGCGTCCAGCGGTGCCGGTCAAGTTGCGCATCCGCGATCATCAGGGAGAACCGGCGACGGCGCGGCTCGTGTTTCACGACGCGGCCGATCACGTTTATCCACCGCAAGCCAAACGGATCGCGCCGGATTTTTATTTTCAAGAGCAAATCTATCGGCGCGACGGCGACGTCGTCCTTTTGCCGCCCGGCAAGCTCACGCTGGAATCAAGCCGTGGGCCGGAGTATCGCGTGCTCCATCGCGACGTGGAGATCTCGTCCGCGTCGTCCGCGAGTCTGGAAATCCAACTTGTCCGCTGGATTGATCCGGCGGCCTCCGGTTTCTACAGCGGCGATCATCACATCCACGGCGCGGGATGCGCGCATTACACCAGTCCGACGGAGGGAGTCACGCCACAGGACATGTTTCGCCAGGTGGACGGCGAGGGTTTGAACGTCGGCTGTGTCTTGACTTGGGGACCGTGCTTCGATTACCAGCGGCGATTTTTCTCACCCGGCATCGATCAAATCAGCCGGCCAAACACGCTGTTGAAATACGATTTGGAAATCAGCGGTTTCGGTTCCGAGTCGCTCGGCCATGTGTGTCTGTTGAATTTGAAGGATCAAAATTATCCCGGCGCGGACGGCACCAAGGTCAAAGGCTGGCCGAAATGGACGACGCCGGTAATGCGCTGGGCGAAAGCGCAAGGCGGCTACGCCGGTTACGCGCATTCGGGCAGCGGCTTGGAAATCCATTCACAGAATGCCACGCGGCGGTTGTTCGCCGAACTCGACACGAACAAGGATGCGTTGCTGACACCGACCGAAGCTATGCGCGGTCTGTTGCCGGAGAAATTTGAAAACATCGACTCCGATCACGATGGCGCTTTGACCGAAGCCGAGTTGATCGTTGCTCATGACCGTGTCGCCGGGCAGTTGCCGAATCTCGCCGTGCCGGAGATGAACGGCGTCGGCGCGATGGAGATTTGCGTGAGCACCGCCGCCGGCGTCTGCGATTTCATCAGCGCGATGGACACGCCGCGCATCGCCGAATGGAACATGTGGTATCACATTCTCAACTGCGGCTTCCCGCTCAAGGTCAGCGGCGAGACTGATTTTCCGTGCATGAGCGGCGACCGCATCGGCCAGGGCCGCGTCTATGTGCAGCTTGGCAAAGTGAAGCAGCTCGATTTCGCGGCGTGGTGTGATGGACTTGCGCGCGGGCGCTCGTACGTCAGCGACGGTTTTGCGCACGCGTTGGAGTTTACGGTGAACAAGGTTGCGCCGGGATTTGGTGAAGTGTCACTGGCGACTGGCGGCTTGGTATACATTCGCGCGAAAGTTGCGTTTGCCGCCGAGCAGCCTCTCAACGTCGCGCACGGGGGTAAAACACCTCCCGATGGGAAGCGTTGGGTGGGTGACACGGTGACCATGCACGCGCCGCCTTCGCGGGAAATTGTGCGCGGCGGCCAACGATTGGTCGAAATTGTCGTCAACGGAAAAGCAGTCGCTGCTCGGGAGGTTGCTGCCGATGGACAAGTTCACGATCTGAGTTTCGACGTGAACATCGACCGCAGTAGTTGGATCGCGTTGCGTCACTTTCCGCAATTGCACACGAATCCTGTCAATGTCCTCGTCGCCGGCACGCCCGTGCGCGCTTCCCGTGCCAGCGCGTTGTGGTGCGTCGAAACCATTCGGCAATTGTGGCGCGCACGAGGCCAGCAAATCCCGGAGAGCGAGCGTGCCGCGGCGCAGACGGCGTTCGATGAAGCGGTGGCGAAGTTTCAGCGGATTGCCGTCGAAGCGCCGGAGGGAACTTGATCCAAGGCGCGATGAAGTCTCGAACTGCAGTCTGGGAACACGCTGGCATCACTACACACTCGCTCCTATGACACCAACGGTTCTTGTCACTGGCGGCAGCGGTTTCATCGGCACCTGGGTGATCAAGGAATTGCTCGGC
The DNA here is from genome assembly GCA_016195385.1 of Verrucomicrobiota bacterium. Taxonomy (GTDB): domain Bacteria; phylum Verrucomicrobiota; class Verrucomicrobiia; order Limisphaerales; family JACPZS01; genus JACPZS01. Next base: position 29,020 of record JACPZS010000124.1, on the reverse strand, counting down.
CGCGATTGCCGCGTCGTCGTTTTCGATCTGAGCGACGGCGGCGAGCGCTGGCGGAAAATTCTCGGCCCTGCGCGTGAGCGAATCACGCTGGTGCGCGGCGACATTTTGGACGAAGCCGCTTTGGCGCGTGCGCTCGACGAGCATTTCGTTTCCCACGTGATTCATCTCGTCGCGCTGCTCACGCCGGATTGTCAGCGCGATCCAGTTCGTGGCTGCGAGATCAACGTGCTTGCGACCACGCGACTCTTTGAGTTGATCCGCACGCGGCGACAAGCAATCAAAGGTTTTTCCTACGCGAGTTCCATTTCCATTTACGGATCGACCAACGCGGAAAAGGTCGCCACGTCGGTCGGTGAGTTGCAACCGCCGAGTTTTTATGGTGCCTACAAACTCGCGAACGAACTCATCGCCCATCAATACTGGCTGCACTACGGCGTGCCGTCGGTGGGATTGCGCCCACCCATCGTGTTCGGTTCGGGGCGTGAAACCGGGCAGAGCGCCGAACCGACCCATGCCGTGCGGGCGGTGGCTCGCGGCGAGTCGTTCAAGTTCACGTTCTCCGGCGGCTACGCTTACGAATTTGTCGAGGACACCGCGCGGGCGTTTGTGCGCGCCGCGCTTGAAGTGCATTCCGGCGCGCACGTGGTTGATTTGCCGGGGCAGCAAACGTCCATCGAAGAAATTGTCGCGTTGTTGGATCGGCTCCAACCGGGGGCGGCCGCGCGGCTCACCATCACTGGCGAACCACTGCCACAACCTGCGGTCAAAAATTCTCTGACGATTGAATTTTTTTTTCCCGACTGGCACGCGACGCCGCTGGAAGAAGGCTTCCGCCGGACGCTGGAGTTTTACCGAACGTGATCGGGTCAGAGACGATTCAAAACTCCCGCGCGTAGCCAGCCGTCCAACCGCCGTCCACGGTGAGCACGGCCCCGTTGACGTAGCTGCTGTCCGGAGCGGCGAGGAACAAGGCTGCGTGCGCAATCTCTTCCGGCGTTCCGGGCCGGCCGAGCGGCACATGTGAAAGCATGTCCGCGACGCGTTGTTTGAATTTGCCGTCGTCGCCGTAGAAAAGTTCTCGCGTGCCGCTGGTCATCACCGAGCCTGGCGCGATGGCGTTCACGAGAATTCCGCTCGGACCGAGTTCGAGCGCCATCGATTTGGTGAGGTTGATCACGCCCGCTTTCGCCGCGACGTACGGACTTTGCAAGCGCAGCGGCACGAGTCCAGCGATGGAAGCGATGTTGATGATGCGCCCGGATTTTTGTTGGAGCATCGGTTTGGCCGCCGCGCGGCTCACGAGGAACAAGCCGGTCAGGTCAACATTGATGATGCGCTCCCATTCATCGACGGGGTAATCGTCGATGTTCACCCGATGCACGTTCGAGTTGATGCCTGCGTTGTTCACCAGAATGTCGAGGCGGCCGAACTCGCGCAGCGTCGCGGCGAAGGTGGCTGCCACTTCGGCCTGGCTCGTCACGTCGAGACGCAACGCGAGCGCGCCGGGCGTATGCGCGGCGGATTGTTTGACGGCTTCCGTTTCGATGTCCGTATAAACCACTCGCGCGCCGTTCGCCGCGAGCGCGTCGGCAATCGCCTGGCCGATGCCGCGTGCCGCGCCGGTGACGAGCGCAACTTTTCCTTCGAGGTTTACTTTCATGTCGATGAATCAGGTGAGTTGGAAGGGATTTGTTTCGGCACGCGCACACACGCGATGAACCCCGCGCCGATTAGGAAACAGACCGCGAGCATCAGCAGGCAGGCGCGGTCGCCGAAGCCGTGCGTCTTGAGCCAGCCGACATTGCGGTTGCCGAGGAAGCCCGCGAGGTTCGCGAGCATGTTGATGAAACCGATGGCGACGGCGGCCGCCGACGCGGTGAGCGTGAGCGTCGGCAGCACCCAGAATGGCGACGGCCAGAAATACGCGGTGAAACCCGTGAGGCAAAGCCAGAACAGCACGAGCCAGACGGGCTGTCCCGGTGCCGCGCTCGCCGCCAGAAAAATCGCGGTGAATACTTGACTGGCGACGCAGTGCCATTTCCGGTCGCCTGTGCGATCGGAAGATTGTCCGGAGAAATAAACCCCCACCAGCCCGCACGCGTAAATCAATCCACTCCACAAAAGCACGTCGGACATCGTGCCGCCCGACACACCCTTCACTGCCGTCGGCAGCCAAAACGTGAACGCGTAGCCGCCCGTGTTAGTCGCGAAGATTCCCAAAGCAAGCAGCCAGACGTTTCGCTGGCGCAATGTTTGCCAAATCGTCGCCACGCCGGCTGCTTCTTTCGCGTGAGCTTCGGCGGCGAGCGTTGCATCGAGCCAGTCGCGTTCCGCTGGCGTCAGCCATTTTGCGTCGCTCGGCCGATCGGTCAGGTAAAAGAGCGTCACAACGCCGAGGGCGACGGCGGGCAAACCTTCCAGAATGAAAACCCATTTCCAACCGGGGAGCGCCAGCCAGTTTAGCTTCAAAATCATCCCGGACGCCGGTGCGCCCAGCGCGAGGCTGAATGGTACCGCCATGACGAGTCCGGACAACGCGCGTGCGCGGTCGCGACTGGCAAACCAATGAGTGAAATAGACGATGATGCCGGGGAAAAACCCCGCTTCGGCCACGCCGAGCACGAAACGCGCGACGTAAAATTGCATTGGCGTGTGGACGAGCGCGGTGAGCGCGGAACAAACTCCCCACGAGATCAGGATTCGCGCGAACCACTTGCGCGCGCTCCAATGCTCCACCAGCAGCGCGCCGGGAATTTCCAGCACGAGGTAGCCGATAAAAAAAATTCCGAAGCCGAAGCCGAAGACAGCTTCGGAAAATTTGAGATCGTCCGCCATCGCGAGTTTGGCGAAGCCGACATTCGCGCGGTCGAGATACGCAACGATGTAGAGCAGGAAGACAAACGGCAGCACGCGCCACGCAACTTTGCGGCGAAGGTCGTCCGGTGAAACAGCCGTGCCGCTTAAATCCGAGAGCTGGCTCGGTTCGGCTGGACTGCCCGGCATCGGGGAAACGTTCATCCGTCAAATTTTGCGGGACGTACTTCGTGGCATCGGTTTCATGGAATGGTCAGCCGTGCCTTCGCGATGCTCGTGCGTTCACTTGACGTGCAGAAATTCGCTAGAGTTCAGAAGCGTCCAGCACACGGTTTTCATCCCGTGATCGCGCGCGAGCGCGGTGGCGAGCGCCGCTTCCTCGGCTTGCGGCAGGCGGCTGAACGCGAGTTGATACGCCAGCTTGATCTGCGCGGAGACGTTCGCGCCTGCTTCCCGTTTCAGGCGCTGCGCAAAATAATTCGCCTGCCGTTGCGCGAAAGAACTGTTCATTAAACCGAGCGCCTGCAGCGGCGTCGTGGTCACGCGACGCAGGGGGGTTTTGAACGAGGGGTCCGGGCAGTCAAAGGCATCGAGCAGCGGGCTTTTGCCGGAGTTGATGTTCATGCGGTAAATCGTGCGGCGATTAAATTCGGCGGCAGCGGGATCGGTGAGTTTGTAAAAAACCGAGCCGAAGGTGCTTGTTTCAAACGGACGAAAACTCGGGCCGCCGAGTTCCGGATTGAGCTGGCCGCTCACGGCGAGCATGGCATCGCGAAGGGCTTCGCCTTCCAGCCGGCGCGGCGCGAAGTGCCAGAGCAGGCGATTGTCGGCATCCAGCGTGGCGGCCTTTTCGTTGAACGTGGACGTCTGGCGATACGTGCTGGAAGTGACGATGAGGCGGTGCAGTTGCTTCACGCTCCAGCCTTGTTCAACAAATTTGAGCGCCAACCAGTCGAGCAATTCCGGATGGCTCGGTCGTTCGCCGTTTAATCCAAAATCGCTCGGCGAACCGACGATGCCCGTGCCGAAATGCTGCTGCCAAATGCGGTTCACCATGACGCGGGCGGTCAGCGGATTTTCCGCGCTCGCCACCCAGTCGGCGAATTTGCGGCGACGCTCGGCTTCAGGCGCATCTTCAGCGAGACCAAAATCAGGCGAGGGTTTGGCGACGGCTGAAAGCGCGCCCGGCGTGACGGTTTCGGCGGGTTTCTCGACATCGCCACGGATGAGACGATGAACCGGCGGCGGTTGCTGGCGCACGCCGGCGTAAGCCATCGGCGGCGTGGCGAGCGCCTTCAGTCGCTCCTGGCGCTCCTGCAATTCCCGACGCAACGCGGATAATTCGTCGCGCTCATTTTCAGATAATGCCTGTTGAATCTCGGCGGGATCGACGCGAGAAACGCCGACAGCAAACGACGCAGCAATTTGTTCCGCCGACAGTGCGTGATCGTAAAGACTCGCCTCTTCGATTTCGCCGGCGAGGAATCCATTCTCCGCGCCCGTGTGGCGCAGACCGATCAGCACGCGGGATTTTTCAGCCGGAAATTCATGAAGGCTCGTCTGCTCGCCAGTCGGCGTGTACGCATCGGCATACGAGACACCGTTTCGATAGACGGTTATTCGATTGTTCGCTTCGTAAACAATCGCGACGTGGAGCAACTCATCAGGTTTGGCTTTTTCTTCTGGAGCCGAAAGGTCGCGGCTGCGCCGGAAAAAGGCGCTGCCAGCGAACCATTTCTTCGGTTCGCGTTCGCCAAAAACGATGGCGTCGAAATCTTTGCCCGCAGTGTCCTCGACCGAAATCGCCGCGCCGCCGCGTTGCGAGACGTTCGCGAGATAGAGCCAAGCTTCGAGCGTCTTTTCGTGCAATGGGAGGGGCAGGGGAGCGCTTTGCAGGAAACCCGTTTTGCCATCAAGTCGGAGCCGTCCATTGGCCAGCATCGCGCCGCCTTCCAAATTTCCGTGCAACGATCCGATTTGATCGCGCGCGTCGGATTCAAACGTCCAGCGCGCGAATGGCGCGGGCAATGCGATTTCTTCCCGTGGCTTCGGCGCGTTGGCGGATCGTTGCCCCAAAACCGCTTCGCGTCCGTGTTGCTCGATCTCCACGATGCGCCGTTCCATCTTTGAAATCGCGTCCTTGACGCTGGCTGTTTCCCGTTCGCGGGCCGTGGTTTCTTCTGGCGTCAAAATGGAGCGGTCGCCGTAGCGCACGCCCGCGAAAACGGCTTTGATGCGGTAATAATCGGTTTGCGGAATCGGATCGAACTTGTGCGCGTGGCAGCGCGCGCAATTGACCGTGACGCCGAGAAATGTCTGCCCCACTGCGGCGACGATGTCTTCAAGTTCTTCCTCGCGCACGCGGCGGCGCATGATTTCGCTCGACTGGCCGTTGCCGACTTCATCCCACGTGCCGGCCGTGAGAAAGCTCGCGCCGATGATGCCGTCGCGCGTGGCGGGTTCGAGGGCATCGCCCGCCAACTGCTCGCGGATGAATTGCGGATACGGTTTGTCGCGATTGAAACTGTCGATGACGTAGTCACGATAACGCCAGGCGTGCTCGCGCATCTTGTCGTATTCAAAGCCATGACTCTCGCAGAAGCGTGCCAGGTCGAGCCAGTGACGCGCCCAGCGTTCGCCGTAGTGCGGTGATGCCAGCAGCCGCTCGACGAGCCGCTCGTAGGCGTTGGCCCGGCGATCTTTTTCAAAGGCGTCCACTTCGGCGGACGAAGGCGGCAGACCGAGCAGATCGAAACTAAGCCGGCGAATCAGCGTCCGGCGATCAGCTTCTGGCGCGGGCGTGAGATTTTTTTGTTCCAACTTCGCGAAGATGAATTGGTCGATGGGATTTCGCACCCAACGCTTGCTCTTGACCGCCGGCAGCGCCGGCAGCATTGGCGCTTTGAATGCCCAATGCTGGTTGGTCGCGCCACTTCCGTTGATTTGTGCCAGCGTCAGCCGTTCGCCTTTCGGCGGCATGATTTTGTCCGGATCCGTGCCCGACACGAACTTGATCAACGTGCTCTCGGCGCTTTTGCCAGGCACGATCACGGGGCCATCGTCGCCGCCGCGCAACGCCTCCGCCTTGAGATCGAGGCGCAGGCCGCCCTTTTGTTTTTCGGGGCCGTGGCATTTGATGCAATGCTCGGCGAGAATCGGCCAAACCTGTTTCTCAAAAATTGACGAGTCAGCGGCACGAACAGCGCGCGAGGAACAGACGCAAAGGAGAGCAATCAGCGCAGCCGTCCGAAGTGGACGGAACCAAGCGCGCGGAGTGAACGAACTGGTTTGCATTTGATCTGAGCGAAGCTAACCCGCGAGCGAGGTTGAGTTGAAGTGGAATTTTTCCCTGCCTTTCAGAAGCAAGTTCTCGCAAGACTAACCAGCGTTGGTTTGAAGTGGATTGCGAAGGCGAGGCTGGATCAAAATGGTGCGCGGTAGAGGTTTCGAACCTCTGACCCCCACCGTGTCAAGGTGATGCTCTACCACTGAGCTAACCGCGCCCAAAGCGATGGGCGGATAGCGTGTGGAAGCACGCGCCGCTTGGCAAGAGCAGATTTTGCGCGGCCGCGCACAAATTAAATTGCGTCGGATTTTCGCGCGCCATCGTTGCCGCAACGGTTCGAGGCGGCTGATTCAGAGGCCACCGCCGCGATCAACTCACCGCAATCATCGACACTTTTTCGTGTTTCTCGTTGCGGGCAATGCCTTGCGTGCGCGGGTCGAGCTTCGCGTGGCCGTCAATGTAGAACAGATAGTGATGGTGCCCGTGGCAAAGCGGCATCTGGAGCATCCAGTTGCCGTCCGGTTGGCGCTTCATCGGGTGGGCGTTGGGATGCCAGTCGTTGAAATCGCCGATCAACGACACGTGCCGGGCTTCAGGCGCCGCGCAGATGAAGGTGATTGGCTTCTGCATTTTTTTGGCGGAGTAGCGATGGCGGCCGCCTTGGGAGTGGGATGGTGTCGAGTGCATCAGTTACAACTTTATTACGTCAAGACGCCCGGCGGCCCTGAAAATTTCATCGCCGGAAATTTTGTGCCGCAGAAGAAACCAAAACCCACGCGGTGAAGCAAGGTGGAAAATGATTTTTTTAAATCGGGACTGAAAATTCACAGCCCTGACTTCACCAGCAAGCCGATGGCGCACGTCGTTGCGCTCTGCGGAGAATTTCTCTTTTGATTTGAATCGTGCGAATGACTCAGGGCCGGACGAACAGCGCGTCCACTTGCAGCAATTCGCCGGTCGGTCCGCGCCAGGCCGGGCTTAAGTCCATCAATTGGAATCCGGCCTGGTTGAGCGTGGTGTAAAGCTCCGAAAAAGTGGACGCTCCATCGTAGATCGTTTTGAAAGCGCATTCAGTCCAGACGATGCGTGTTCGCGCGAGTGTTGCCTTTGCGCCGGCCAGGACGAGGTGTTCGGCGCCTTGCACGTCAATCTTCAGCAAATCGATGCGGTCGAGACCGGCTTCAGCCAGGACGCTGTCGAGTGTGCGTTGCGTGCATTCGATGCGACGTTCCTGGCCGAGTTGAAGCTGTGCAACTTCGGGCAGCTCGCGTGGAAGGTGGAGCAACGAGGACGTGGCTTCCATTTCGTTCACGAGCAACACCGCTTTGCCTGGTGTCGCCGCCAGCGCGCATTCGAAAACTTGGTAGTGCGGATCGCGAAAGCGTTCGCGCAAGCCGGCGGCTTTGTGCGGCAGCGGTTCGACCATTACGCTTTTGTTCAGTCCGCACCAGCAAGCGATGCCGAAAGTGAAATCGCCGTCGTGCGCGCCCACATCGACGAGATTGATCGGCGTCTGTTCCGGGAGACGCGCGAGCAGGACGACCGGGATGCCATGCAACGCGTGGAGCGGCATTCGCACCGTGGCGTTGAGGAATCGCCGGAGACGTGTTTTAAGACGGCGGCGAAGGGGCGGGTATTCTCGAATCATGATGAAGTCGGGCGTCAGTTTGTTTTGGCCGCAAACTGCCGTTTGAAAAAGAAACGAATGCAACGCAACGGCGTGTCGAGCCAGATCTCCTTCCACAAACGGAACTGCTCGCGCGGGCTGCTCAACGAAAATTCCGCGGACGCGGGCACATACCAATTGTTGCAGCCGGTGCGTTTCACAAGACGGTAGCCGTGGCGCAACATGTGGCGGTGCGTGGAAAGACGCTGCAAATGATCTTCGAGCAGCACGAGTCGCGGCCGATGCCGGGCCAGATCGAACCCGCGCAAGACATCCAGTTCCGTGCCTTCGACATCGATGGACACAAGATCGAGCGGTGGGTGACCCGCATCGGCGAGCAAATCATCCAACGTCCGCACCTCCACTTCCTCCGTGGCCGCCGTTGTGACGCCGGGCTGCGCTTGCAAACCGGAGAGCATGTCATCCCCGGCCGCCACCGTGAAACGCGCGCGCCCGCGCTGTTCCGGCGCGCCGGCGGCGACCTGACAGACGCGGCTGCCGGGTCTTTGCTGGCGGAGCAACTCACATTTGGCCGTCAGCGGCTCGACGAGCAGCCCGCGCCAGCCATTTTGCTCGAGCAACCAAGTCTGGCTGAATTTCGTCGGGTGGTTCGCTCCGACTTCGACAAAAAAACCGGTCGGCTTTTTTTGGAAATAATCCCAGAGTAAAACGTCTTCCCCGAATTGTGAAAAAGACTGCATGGTTAACGCTCGCGGATGATTTGGGGAATGGATTGGGCTTGGCAAGGATGTTCTGCCTTTCGCCAAAGACGCGACGAGCCAGTCAGCGCGATCGGTTCACGCGCGGGCGTCTCCGCCAACGATCGATGCCCAGCCAGGCCAGGATCGCGGAGCCGGCGATGGTGCCCGTCACCGAGAACGGCACTGCGGCGAGGAACGCCAGCAAGATCGCGAAAGCCAGGGCTTTGGCCGTCGAATTTCTTTTGAGAAATTTTTGGATGAGAAAAACGGGCAACAAAACCGTGAGGAAGCTCAAAGGAATCGTGATGAACCAATCGATCACCGCCCACTCGGCGAGGTTCCACAGGTTATCGACGCCGATGAGCAGTAACGCGGAGAGCGGATGGATGGCGGATTCAGCCCGCGGCGGAGGCATCGTCTGGAGGGGATTTATTTGAATGCTATCCGGCACAAGTTAAAATCATTTACTGCGCCGGCTGCGCGAGGTCAACAACGCCATTTACACGCGTCGTGAATTGCCGCATCATCACGTCAGAAAACCAAATTAAACGACGGCGTCGTTTCGGCGCGTTGCATGAAAAAGTTTTCAAGACATCTCGGTCGGTGGTTCGCGGCGTGGCTGCTCCTCGGGCTTCCCGTTTCGCGCGCGGCGGACGTATCGTCAGCGCCGGCCTTCACTCCGGCACAACGTCGGCATTGGGCCTTTCAGCCGATTGCGCGACGTGAGCCGCCAATAATCCGGCACGAGCAGTGGGCCAAAAATCCCATAGACCAATTCATCGTCGCGGAATTGGAAAAACGGAAAATCGAACCTTCGCCGCTCGCGGACAAAATCACTTTGCTTCGCCGCGTTTCCCTCGATCTTACCGGTCTGCCGCCGACACTAGAAGAAGTGGATGCCTTTCTCGCGGATCGTTCGTCACACGCGTATGAGCGCGTCGTGAATCGCCTGCTCGCCTCGCCGCATTACGGCGAACGTTGGTCGCGTCATTGGCTCGATCTCGCGCGCTACGCCGAGAGCGAAGGTTTCAAGGCCGACGAAACCCGGCCCAACGCCTGGCGCTATCGCGACTACGTGATCAAGTCGCTCAATCAGGACAAGCCCTACGACCGCTTTCTGCGCGAGCAAATCGCCGGCGATGAATTGTGGCCGGATGATCCTGACGCCCGCGTCGCCACCGGCTTCAACCGCCATTATCCCGACGAGAGCAATGCCCGCAACTTGATGCAGCGCCGGCAGGATATTCTCAACGACATCACAGACACCGTCGGCGCGGTTTTCACCGGCCTGACCTACGCCTGCGCGCGCTGCCACGATCACAAGTTTGATCCCATTCTCCAGACGGACTACTACCGCCTGCAGGCGTTCTTCGCCAATGCCAGCGCGGCGGACAACCTCGTGCTCGCCTCGCCGACGGAACAAAAAGCTCATCGCGAAAAACTCGCCGTGTGGGAGGAAAAGACGCGCGTCACTCGCGACGAAATGAACGCCATCGAAGAGCCGCACCGCGAGGCGATCATCAAGGATTACGTGGACAAGTATCCGGAGGAAATTCAGGTCGCACTCAGAAAACCTGTGAAGGAGCGGACGCCCTTCGAGTGCCAGATGGTCGCGAAGGCTAAACAATATATCGACCCGGAATCCTACCAATATCTCGCGCCGACGTCGGCCATCGTCGGTCGCTTGAAGGGCGATCAGAAAAAGCGCTGGGAGGAATTGAATGACGAGTTGAAAAACTCCGCCGACTTGCATCCGGGAAATCTTCCCATCGGCACCGGTATCACCGACCTCAGCGCGACGGCGCCCGGCACGCATCTGCTGCGCCGCGGAATGTTCGACGCGCCGCGTGATGAAGTTGAACCGGGCTTTCTCGCGATCCTGAATCCCTCGCCGACGAAAATTCTTCCGACAGTGGCAGCGGATTCGACTGGTCGCCGTGCCGCACTCGCGGAACTTTTAACCGACCCGCAGAATCCATTGACCGCCCGCGTCATCGTAAATCGTCTCTGGCACTATCATTTCGGACGCGGCCTCGTCGGCACGCCGAGCGATTTCGGATTGAAAGGCGAGCGTCCGACGAATCTTGCTTTGCTTGACTGGCTCGCGAACGAATTCATGCGCACCGGCTGGAGCCTGAAGCAACTGCACCGTCTCATCGTGACGTCGAGCACCTATCGCCAGGTTTCCAATCATCGTCCCGAAGTGGCGAGGGTTGATCCGGACGATAAACTGCTCTGGCATTTTCCCCGGCAACGGCTTGAGGGCGAAGTCGTCCGCGACGCGTCGCTCGCCGTGAGCGGATTGCTCAACACGAAAATGGGCGGGCCGGGCATCTTTCCGGAACTCCCGCCCGGCCTGGAAAGTCGCGGCGGTTGGAAAGTGAGCGACGACTCCAGCGAGCGCAATCGTCGCAGCGTTTACGTCTTCGTGCGTCGTAACACCCGCTACCCGCTCTTCGAGGCGTTCGACATGCCGGACACGCACGAGAGCTGCGCCCGCCGCAACGTGACCACCAGCCCCATCCAGGCGCTCACGCTGCTCAACAGCAAACTCTCGCTCGAATGGGCGCAGGCTTTCGCGGGCCGCGTGCTCCAGTCCGCCGGTGCGGACGTGGACAAACAAATCGACACCGCGTACCGTCTGGCCTACTCGCGCCATCCGGACAGCCGCGAACAAACGATGGCGAAAAAGTTTTTCAGCGAACAACGTCGCGTCATCACCGAACGCCGCGCCGCCAGCGAACCGCTCGCATTGCCCGCCGTGCTGCCCAAAGCCGTGAACCCCGATCATGCCGCCGCGCTTGTGGACTTCTGCCACGCACTGATGAACGCCAACGAGTTCGTTTACCGAAACTGAGCGCGAACCAAGCAAGCTGGGATTGCGTCGTATTGTGGATGAACAACCGGGCTCACACAAAACTCTTGGTGGTGATGATAGTCATTGGGGTCGGGCTTGTAATTGGAGCGGTAACATTCTCGCACGAGTTGCGGATACGCTTCCACAAATGGGCGATGATGCTTGCTTGGGACGGCATCGTCCGAGAATCAAGCGAGGGGAGCAATCGCCAATCCTACTACATCGACTTGTTCGATTATCATCAAACTGCGCTAACGTCGTTGGGATACTTTGAACTCGACGTGTTTCCACTCAAGCATACAGCACCTGGCAGCGATGAATGGAAGGCTTTGTACCATGCACTGAACGAGGCGATTACGAATGTATCGGAACGATATTTTTTAATGCGCGGGTACGGCTCGAATGTTTCGAGGGAAGTCGTGATTTGGGCCCGCCCTGGTGAACGAGCAAGGTTTGAAAGTATGATTTCTAAACTTGATACGTTGCCCAAGACGGAGTCTGGCTCAACAAGTGGCGTCGAGCGAAGTGCCACACCACACGCAAACTAAATTTTAATCTTCCTCGGATACTGCTGGTTCGCCTCCCAGTAGGTTCGCTTCAACTTGATCGCCGGATCGTCGCTGGATGGCTGCACGCGGCCTTCGGTGTCGATGGCGCGCGAGACGAGACTATGCTCGCCGGGCGTCGCGTTCTTCCAGGCGTACGACCAAAACGTCCAACCGTATTTGGATTGCTGCCGGCGATCCAGTTCGGCGGGCCGCCACGCGCCGTCGTCGATTTGCAGTTCGACTTTCTGGAGCGGCGTGCCGTCGGTCCAGGCCGCGCCGCTGACGCGATGCGAACCATCCTTGCGCCGCACGACGCGGGCGGTGATGGATTTTACGTCGATGGGGCCGACGGAAGTTTCGCGCCAGATCGTTTTGCCGTCGCGCTCTTCGCCGCGAATCGTCACGTATTCGCGCGCCATGTATTTGCTCATGTAACGGCGGTCGAGCACTTCGATGCGCGCGAGCCACTTGATCCACGCGATGCCGAACCAGCCGGGCACGATGAGCCGCAGCGGCGCGCCGTGGTCGGTCGTCAACGGCTCGCCGTTCATCTCGTAGGCGAGCAGCACATCGTCGCGCAAGGCGTCCTTGAGCGCGAGGCTGCGGGCAAAATTCTGCGGGTAATCCTTGTCGCGGATTTTTTCGACCTTCTCGTCCGCGCCGAAGAACACGACTTCGATACCGCGTTTCTGAAGTCCGCAATCCTGCAACAAGCCAGCCAGCGGCGTGCCCGTCCAGCGCGTGTTGCCGATGGCGCCCATGAACGTGGGGTTCGAGCCGTTGCCGGAACATTCGAGTGTGGCGATGACGGTTTTGCGCGGGCGCTTCTTGATGGTGTCGAGCGTGAAGAATTTTGACTGGCGCACGAGTCCGCTGATTTCGAGCCGCCAGTTCGCGAGATCCATCTTCGGCGTGCCGTAGTGGCTGACGGCGAAAATTTGATCGCTCGGCGTGATCCAATCCGTGAGCTGCTGCCAGCGCAGCATCTTGCCGGGCGGTTGAATGTCGAGAAACGGAATGACGGTTTCATTGGGCGCGGGCGGCTCCAGTCCGAACGTCGACCACGGGAATTCAGTGAAGGCCAGCGCGGCGGCGGCCACGCTGCCACTGAGCATTTCACGGCGGGTGAGTTGGGTTTTCATGTTGAGCTAGGGGAGTTGAGCACGAACAACGAAGTAAGAACCACGGATTTCACGGATGGGCACGGATGAGAACGCATTGCACTGGATCTTTTCGGGGGAAAAATCTTCCATCCGGCTGCCCACTCCGCTGCCGTTTCTATCCGTGTTCATCCGTGAAATCCGTGGTTTCATTTTTGGAGTTCAAGTTGAGTCGAAATAATCCTTTCCAAAAAAGCGGAGGACAAACTGCGAGGAGCGCAGCTCTCATTTCGATTTTCGACGGCATCCCTCGACCAGTTGACTGCTGGTTCATCGAAGTGTCAAGCCGACCCGACAATCAAAGTTGTCTCTTGCTCTTGAGATAGCTGATGCCAGTCATCGTGAGCAAGGGGAGAATATGAGGCATGTCGTGCTCACCGAGAACAACGACGGATGTTTTCCCAAGCGCAATTTTGTAACGATCAGTGACCTCGTATTTTTCACCGTCCGCCATTTTGATGACGAACGGGATGCCCTCGACAATCGCCACTTGAATCTGATCTTTCGTCATAGTTTCCTACAAATGGTGCCGCACTCCTGCTCTACCGACAAGCGCGATTCGTCAGACTGATCATCTTTGTTGGCGGGGCAGCTTGGGCGAAAGGTTCTCATCAAACAGCAACTTCATGCGGGACAACGTTCAGACGGCGGTCACGGTCGGCGGCGAACGCAAAGCACGCCTGAATATCGTCAGCGGTGAAGTCGGGGAAATCGTCAAGCACTTCGGGAATGGTCATGCCGCCACCGAGGTAATCGAAAACGTCCGCCACGGTGATGCGCGTGCCACGGATGCAGGGCTTGCCGCTGCGGATGCGCGGGTCAATCGTGATGCGTTCCCGGTAGTTCATGTCGAGACGGTAGTTTTGTGGGCTGGCTGAGTCAAGGAGCGCGCAGAAGCCTCCAGTCAAACTCAGTGAATAAATTCAGCGACCGTTGCCGCAAACGAGAGGCTGGCTTAAACGCAGAGGCGCAGAGAACGCAGAGTTGCGCGAAGCGCCAACTGGTGAAACTCACCCAAAAGGTGAGCGCCGGACGGACGGCCAAACTCTGCGTTTCTCCGCGTTCTCCGCGTCTCTGCGTTGAAATCAAGGCCACTTCAACTGCATGGTGCCGGTAGAGAGCGTGGTTGATCATTCTGGTTTGGGTGAGTTTGCTGCTGGTCAATTCCACCAGTTTACTGAAATCGGTTTGCGAAATAGCGAAATACGCGGCGAGTGCAACAGGCGCGGCGAAATTTTCGCGCACCGGCCGGTTGCGTCGCGAGGGGCGGTACTTAGTTTCAGCGCAGTTGTTACACAAACGGCGAAGCGACTTAATCATTTCAAAAACCAGGGGGTCGAATTTCACGGCGAACGAACGAGAACCAGTCCTGTAAACGCTCCTGCTCTTTCTGTTCTGAATGTGAATCTCTATGAGTAGCCAGATAAATTGACTCAAGATCGCTCATCCAGAAAGTCAGCCCTAATGCCTCCCATTGAGTCTGGAGCAACCAAGTCAGAATATCACGTAACTGTGTCCCGCTTGGAGTTTCCGGAGCGTGCAAGTGCGACATCAGCGGGACAGCAAATCGAAGCGCGGTATCAATGCCAAAATTCAACCGCCCTCTCATGAACACGCAATCTCGTTTTGCCAAGTCCTCTGGCCATGTGCCTTGAAGAATGAACTGAGAAATCGCAGCCTCCATTCGGTCACGGCTCGTCGTTTCCTCGTGACGCAAGAAAGCTTCAATCTCGTTCCACCTCTTTGGCATTGGCGCAAATGCACGTATCGAACCATCAGGAAAGAATCTGGTCTGCGCGTTGAGTAACTCGAAATAGTGCATCCATGTCATACCGTGGTGACTCATACGTCTAACGAAAGTTCGGCGCCAAGAATCGGCAACGCACGCTCGTCGATGCCGATGATGTTGCAAAACCAGTGACTTACAAACTCAATCGGATGACTTCGTTTCTCAGCAGCGCACTTGTCAGACAGCATCATGGTCATTTTGGTATCTGTTTCTCGGTCATCGACCGCGTAATTTCTGTATACATCTGTTCTAGCGTCATCTGGTCGCCTTTGACGCGCTGCTGAAGCGACTGAAGAAGTGACGCGTCTACCGCAAACGCGCGACGTTCCTTCATCAGTGAAGCATCAGAAACCCAAACCTCATCTGCACTAAACTTCGGATTGTCGTGCAACGTTTTGCCGACTGCACCCGCAACCGTAAGAAGCCATCCTTTCTTTGCTGCCTCGACCTTGAAAATGGGCTTCTCTGAAATAATGATAAATGAATAGCTATCCGATTGCTTACCTACGGTGGCGATACAAGCAGTGCTTGTGTAATCCACAAGTGCGTTGACAACCTTCTCGATATCGTATGCCAGACCTTTGCCGATTAACGCGGCTGTCGTGTCGTTCGTCTTGGACTCCTGTGGATTACGAGCGTTGGGCGGTAGGGAGGATGTCTGGGCGAAGACGGAGACGGTAATGACGTACGCACACAATGTTGCGGTGAAAGCCTGAGTGGATCTGCAGATGTTCATAGTTCGGGCGGCGCTGCTGCTGTTTAACAACTCCAGTTTAAGTGAATGGCTGGGATAACGTCTTCGGTCGTCATGGACTTCGCCGCGCCAATCGCTCGTTCAAAACAGACTTCTCCAACCAGAACTTAATTCCCGGAACTCGCCATGCCCATATCAGTAGCCACTCTACCTGCTCTTCGCGGTCGAATGACGATGGAGGATTTGGAACAATGCTACGTTCGCCTGACTCATCTGGAGCCACAAGTGCCAAGGCCACCCAAATCGCGAACTCAATGCGGCGGGATAGAAAATATTTTTCTGGGCTTGATAAGTTGGTGGGCCACTTGCCGGTTCGAGAGAAGACTCGGATAGCAGCATCAACTCCATCGCGCTGGGAAAGCTCGACTTGCTCGAATACTGTGCGGAGTTGACTTTCTGGCGCAGGCTCAGAAGTCAATTCCAAGAGGTTCGGTTCGGGAAAACATCGCTGCATCATGTGAAGCAGTTCAAGCTGAGTTATCCAGGTCATTGCGTGGTTCTTATTGGGGATTTCGCGACTTAAGAAAGACTTGTGCGATGTTCAACAGATCGCTAAACCGAATCCAGCGTCCACGGTTTGCGCATGGGCGGCAGTATGAAGGCATCCGCGGCTTTGTCGCCGACGAAATGTTCTTTGGCGGGATCCCATTTCAATTTCCGGCCCAGCCGGATCGCGAGCACGCCGAGGTGACAAACAGAGACAGAGCGATGGCCGATTTCGGCTTCGCAGATTGGCTGCCGGCGCGAGCGGATGCAGTCGAAGAAATTTCCAATATGCTTATCGCTGACATAAAGCCGCTGCGCATTGGAGGGCAGGGGAATTTCGAGCAGCTCCGGTTTGCTCGCTTCGATTTTTCCGCGCGTCACAAAGATCCAGCCTTCCGGCCCCTCGAAGCGCACGCCGTGCGCCATCTCACCGGCTTTCGGATCGTTGACCTTGCCACCACCGGGATTGTCGCTCGTCGTGCTCTGACACGTGTGCGTGACGCCGTTGGCGTAGGTGTATTCGACGCGATACTGGCTCGCCGCCGTGAAGCCGCCGGGCACTTCGTCGATGAGCGGACGGCCTTCGATGGTGACGGGGCCGCTGCGTTCGAGGCCGATTCCCCAGAGCGCGATGTCGTTGTGATGCGCGCCCCAGTCGGTCATCGTGCCGCCGGAGTAGTCATACCAGTAGCGAAAATTGCCGTGGCAGCGCTCCTTCACGTAATCGACTTTCGCGACCGGCCCTTGCCAAAAATCCCAATCGAGTTCCGGCGGCACGGGCGACATGGCGAACGGCCCGCCATGCCGGCCGGCCGGCAACGACGTGATGACGTGGCGGAGTCTGCCGAGACGGCCGTTGCGGACGAGTTCGCACGCGAGACGAAAGCGCGCGTCGCTGCGTTGCTGGCTGCCGGTTTGCAAGAGGCGTTTCGTGCGCTTCACGACTTCGACGAGGCGACGGCCTTCGCCGATCGTGCGCGTGAGCGGTTTCTCGCTGTAAACATCTTTGCCGGATTTGAGCGCGTGGATATTGACGAGCGTGTGCCAGTGGTCGGGCGTGCCGTTGATGATGGCATGGATGTCGTCACGCGCGATGAGTTTGCGAAAGTCCTTGAACTTCGTCGCGCCGGGAAACATAAGCGCGGCTTGGTCGAGATTTTTTGAATCGACGTCGCAAATCGCGACCATGTTGCCGAACGCGGCGGCTTCCTTGCCGATGCCGCGTCCGCGACCGCCGCAGCCGATGAGTGCGATGGATGGGCGGTCGTTTGGGGAAAGCGGCTTCGTGGCGGCGCGGGCTTCGTGTTGTTCCAGGAACCACGCCGGCAAACCCGTGGCGGCGAGCGCGACGGTGGAGCGTTGCAGAAAATGGCGGCGACTGATGTGAAAGAGTTGCGGTGGCATAAAGTTTTTGAGTGGCGTTTCAACGCGGATTCTAGCAATGCGAGCGAGCGGAGTCAACTCGCGCGGTGCCTTAACCAGAGCGACGCGAGAGGCGTTTCGCTTGGCAAACGAGCGAAATCGAGACCGTGAGAATCCAGCTACGGCGCGAGCCGCGCGCGGTAGAATCGGAAGGCGTAGTTCGTCGCCGAAGAATCCGTGAACGTAATCGGCGCGGCGAGGAAGGAAACAGTGTTCGTACCCACGGGTGTCCAAGTCGTTAGATCGCTTGAGCCATCGACGACAACTTTGCGTCCGGCGGCGGCGAGAACTTTGAGTTCAATTTTTCCGTCGGAAAGTCGCTTCTGCGAATCGATTTGAAAAACTTCCGGCGCGGGTATCGCGCGGTACGAGGGGTCGGTGAGGCCGGCCGTTTGCGAATCGACGAACGTGAGCGGTTCAGCCGAGAACGTGTTTGTGCCCACAGGCGTCCAATTGACCAGATCGACGGAGCGCTGGATGACGATTGTCTCGCCGATGGGGCCGCTCAAATTGAGCTGATAGCTGCCGTCAGCCAAGTGGTTGGTGGCGGTGATGACGAGCGCGGGGTCGGGCGACGCAAAGATACGCGCGCCATAATTCGCCTTGAAGGTCGGGAAGCTGTAGAGGTTCCAGCCCGTTGCCTCCTTTTTCCAATAATCGTTGAAACTTTTGCCGACCGTCGGAGGATCGTAGAAAAGCAATCCAGCTTGATCGCCGGATTCGCCCGTCAAGCCGCTGAATTCTATTGTCCAGGTGAAATCTTTCGGCACTTCGACACTGATGCCCGAGATGGGGACGGTGTTCAAGCCGCTGAAGATCGGAAACAAACCGCTGTCGAAAAGCAGTGTGCCAGGGGAGGCGTATTGGCCGGGGCCGTCGTTTTTGTAGAAGCGGATGCGGGCCGTTTCATCGCCCGTTCGCAAAAAGTCGCCGTAGTACTCGAATTGAAAAGTGGTGATGGTCCGCGCGGATCCACCGAGGATGACTTCGTCGCCGTACTCCACGAGGTTTGTGCTGAATTTGCCGAGGTAGGTTTGCGAGTTGTCGAAAACAAGCTCGGCTCGCGCCGTCAGCGCGGCGAAAAGCGCGGCGCAGAAAAGCCACGTGCCCGGCATAACGAGGTTCTTCATGTTCATTGGGCTGAGAATAGCAGAAGCGGCTCCAGAATCAGCATTGCGCGACGAACGCAGGCACCGGCGGCTAAATTTTTGCGGCAAGTTATCTGGTTCATGCCGCAAATTCTCGTTGGTGTAGGTTCGCTGTTTGCACTCGCGGGAGAGTTTGCTGGCGGTAATTCGTAGAAAGTCAGGCGCAGAACTTCAAGGCTTTTATCCAACAAAATCCACGCCGAAGGATGGTTCGGCTCCGGCGATGTTGGCCCCGCACAACTTTGATCCGCGTAAAGAAGTTGCCGCGGTGCGCGGTTCTTGCCTTTGGCAACTGTCTTCGTGATACTCTGAACGTGAACGTCACGGTTACTCAACTCACCGACCAATTGCTGGCGTCGTACGCCCGCGCCGGCGGCATCAACCATCTCGACGGCAAAAATCTTCCGTCGAAGACCGCCATCGCCGCGATCACCGTTGATCTGCTGCGCCTGCTTTTTCCCGGCTTCTTCGAGGAACACGCGATCCATTCGTCCGAATTGAAGATCGAGACGGCAAACTTGATGGACTCCGTGGCCGGCCGGCTCGAGGACGAAATTTACAAAAGTCTCGAATACGCGCCCGCTGAAAAACCAGCCAAGCAGCAACTGCGTCCCGCCGCCCACGCGCTGACGATGGATTTCCTGAGCCAGTTGCCGCAGTTGCGCGAACTCCTGCGCACGGACGTGGAAGCGGCTTACGCGGGCGATCCGGCGGCGTTGAGCAAGGAAGAAGTCATTGTGGCCTATCCGTTCATGGAAGCCATCGCGGTGCAGCGGCTCGCGCATGAATTGTATTTGAAGAAAATTGCGCTCATCCCGCGCATCATGACCGAGTGGGCGCACAGCCGCACCGGGATGGAGCTGCATCCGGGCGCGACGATTGGCTCGCATTTTTTTGTGGACCATTGCACGGGCACGGTCGTCGGCGAAACCTGTGTCATCGGCAGCCACGTGAAGATGTATCAAGGCGTCGGCCTCGTCGCTCGTTCGCTCGCGGGCGGGCAGCAGTTGCGCGGCCTCAAGCGGCACCCTACCATCGAAGACCATGTGACGATTTACGCCGGCGCAACCATTGTCGGCGGCGAAACCGTCATCGGCGCGGGCAGCACGATTGGCGGCAACGTGTTTCTCCTGCAAAGCGTGCCGCCCAACTCGCTCGTCATCTACGAAGACGGCCGCATCAATGTCATGAACAAGCGCGATCGCAACCTGCCGGCGGTGGATTTTCAGATTTAGCCGTTCGTGTGTGAAATTCCTTCCGCCAGATTCGCCGAAAATTTTCAACGCCCGTTCCATCCGCCGTCGGGAATTTCTCCAAATTGCGACGGGCACATTTGCTCTGGGTATTGTCTCTACTCGTGCCGCGTCGCGAGCCAATCCTTTTCGACTCGCCACATTTTCAACTGAAGTCACGCCACCTCTGGGGCACGCGCTGATGGGCGGCGGCATCGCACCGGCACAGCAGATCAGCGATCCGTTGTTCGCGCGCGGACTGGTGCTGCTGGACGCTGGCAAGCCCATCGTTATTTGCGCGATCGACTGGTGCGAAATCCGCAATGACGCCTACGAACGCTGGCGCGCGGTTCTGGCAAGAGCCGCGCGCACGGAGCCAGTGCGTGTGTTAGTGACCAGCGTACATGTGCATGACGCGCCGATTGCCGATCTCGAAGCGCAGCGGATTTTGAACCGGCACTCTTCCGCGGGATCCATCTGCGACCTCACGTTTCATGAGCAGGCCGTGCAACGCGTCGCCCAGGCGTTGAGCGCGTCGCTGAAGTCGCCTGCAAAAATCACTCACTTCGGTATCGACCAGGCGAAGGTTGAACGAGTGGCATCCAATCGCCGCTATCTGCTCGCCGACGGCACACCGAACTACGGCCGCATGAGCCGCAACGTGGATCCGGTTGCGCGCGCGGCGGATGAAGGCACGATTGATCCGTGGCTGAAGACGTTAAGCTTTTGGAACGAAGAGCGCGCCGTGGCGGCGCTGCATTGCTACGCCACTCATCCGATGAGCCACTACGGACGAGGCGAGGTTTCGAGTGATTTTGTCGGAGCCGCGCGCGCACGCCGGCAATCGGATGATCCGGGTGTTTTCCAAATTTACACGGCGGGTTGCAGTGGCAACGTGACCGCGGGAAAATACAACGATGGCGCGGATGAGAACCGCAGCCTGCTGGCCGGTCGAATTTACGATGCCATGAACTCGGCGTGGAGCGGAACGCAACGCCAGCCGCTCACGCGTTGCGACCTCAGCCAGACGCGTCTACGTCTAAAGCCGCGCAGCGATGGCGGGTACACCGTACCGGAATTGGAAGCCCGGCTGCGCGCCGATCCGAAACCATTCGGACAATGTCTCGCCGCGTTGGGCTTGAGCTGGCGCAAACGGCTGGCAAAGAATTCCAACATCGACCTGCCGTTGATCGACTTCGGCGCGGCGCAACTGCTTCTGCTCCCCGGCGAATCCTACGTCGAATACCAATTGCTCGCCCAGCGGTTGCGGCCGGAATCGTTCGTGATGACGATGGGCTACGGCGAGTGCGCGCCCGGCTACATCCCCATCGAGCGCGCGTGGCGTGAAAACGACTCAAACCTCCGCGACTGGTGCTGGGTCGCGCCCGGCGCGGAAGCCGAAATGACACGGGCACTGCGCGTCGCGCTCCGAGGAAACGCCTCTCATTAAAATGTTTCAAGTAAAGGTAAACCACCTCTGGACCATGAACTCCTCAATCCAGCTTATCCTGGCCGTGCTGTTGCTCGCCTTGAATGACAGTTCACTTCTCGCCACTTCCACCATAAGCTTCAAATTCCTGAATTACTCTGTGTTGGAGAACGAACTGACATTGCCGGTCGAAGTTCGACGCTATCCAGCCGAAAACACGACCGTTACGGTGGGCTTTTCCACTCGCGATGGAACCGCCATCGCTGGCGAAGACTACGTCGCTCAATTTGGCACGCTCACGTTTGCGCCGGGAGTGGGCACGCAGACCATCACCTTGAGTATTCTCGATGATTGCATCACTGAAGGCACGCCGGGCTTGTCGCCGAAATTCGAGACAATGTCACTAATTTTGAGCAGTCCTTCTGTTGGCGCGTCCATATCATTCAAGGAGACGACAGTATCGATTGTCGATGATGATTTCGGGATCGGTTTCACGGGCACAGAATTCTTGGTGTATGAACGAGCGAGCGCGGCAAACGTGAACGTAACCCGTCCCGGCCTATGCCATGATGAGACGCGCGACATCGTCGTCCAGTTTGCCACTAGCGACGGCACAGCCAAGGCAGGCGTGGATTACAGCCCGGTTTCCGGCACGATTCGATTTACTCCAGGAGAAACGGAAAAATCGTTCTCGGTTCCCATCCTCGCTCCTCTGCAGCCACAACCGCTGCGAACCGTGAATTTGTCCATCACTAATGTCACTTCCGGGGTTGCGCTCGAGATCAGTCATGCGGTGCTTACGATTACGTCTAATGCGCCTGGTGGGGTGATTGAGTTCTCCGACCAATTAGTTGAAGCAGATGAAATCCATGGTGGTTTGGCGATCATCGTTAAACGTTCCATTCCTGCGGATCGAGTGGCAAACTTCTTTGTGGAGGCGGTTGGTGGCACAGCTACGCCGGAACTTGATTATCGCGGCCTGTTCGAGCAACGACAGTTCGCTGTCGGGCAGGATTTCATGATTATTGGCTTCTCTGCGGTCGATGATGGCCTGCCCGAAGACACCGAAACCATTCAACTCCAACTTCGCACGGATGACCCCAATGTCGCTATCGGCGCGCATTCCAACCTTGTACTGACGATTCGTAATTCTGGCCCAGCTCTTTCACTTGAAGGCGACATTGACCACCAGGCTACGACCATTCCAGATGTCAGCGAAGCGGATGGGCTGGTTTCAATCTCGGTCACGCGGTTTGGGGAGACAAATCAGCCGATCTCTGTGGACTTCGCGACGACGAACGGCACGGCTCAGGCTGGCGTGGATTTTGTCGGCGTGACGGGCACTTTGAATTTTGCCGCTGGCCAGCGCACCAATTCCATCATCGTGCCGCTCATCGACAATGGCCGTGTGGATGATGGCCCGCGCTCATTTAATGTCGTCTTGCGCAATCCCACGGAAGGTGTGCGCATCTTCGCGGGTGAAGGGAGCTTGGTAATCCAAGATAACGAGTCGCCGTCGGGGCTGGATCGTAGCTTTCAACCAGCAATTCAGACCCACGAAGCAACCGCGATAGCGCTACAGCAGGACGGGAAAATCCTGGTTGCCACTTATGGAACAAACCTCGACTGTTCTTGCTACCAAATCCAACGCTTGAACCCGGATGGTTCGGTCGATGCCAATTTTCAGCCCCCTGTTCTCAATGGGTCCGTGAAATCGTTGGCTTTGGATGCCAGCGGAAGAATTTTGGCTGCAGGTAGTTTTAAGGCGGTCTTGGGCACGGTAACCAATTCCAAGCCAGGCCTTGCCCGTTTTCTTTCCAATGGCTCGCTCGATACCCAGTTCAATCCTCAAATAAATGGAATTCCGCATAAGATTTTGGTCCGAGATAATAGCGATATTTATGTGCTCGCCGACTGCGGGCCAGTGCTGCGCTTGGATGATGGCGGTGCGCTGACGCGAACTTACCAAACCACGAATTGTGCCCGCACGTTCGTGGTGCTGGCAGACGGCAGTTTGCTCATCGGAGCGTCAGCGGGCCCCTCTACCAATGCTCCTTGTTTGATCAAACTGGATGCAACTGGACAGCCAGATAGCTCGTTTAGGGTGCCGAGCTTCAGTGTGCCCTTCGGTGGTTGTTTCCCTTTGCCGGTCGCTTTGCCCGATTTTTGTTATCCCGAAGTGCAGGAGATCTTGGTACAAGCTGATGGGAAAATATTCGCCGCCGGAAAATTTACGGAAGTGAACGGACTGCTGCGCTCCAGTTTGATTCGGCTTAATGCGGATGGTTCAATAGATCCCTCATTTGCGCCAAGTCCCGGTGTTCAAGCCGGAGTCTATGAACAGAGTCCATTTCCAGCATCCATCGCCGCGCTGACACTGGACGCAAGAGGAGGGGTAGTAATTGCAGGAGACTTTTACTCTGCCAATGGCCGAGCAAGTCGATCTCTCGCACGATTCCGAAGCGATGGCACTTTGGCTGAAGCTTTTGGGCCATTGCTAAATGCCAGCATCCGGGCCATTCAACTCCTCCCTGACGACACGATTTTAGTTGCCGGGATATTCTTCAACATTAACGGCATTGCGTGTCCAGGTATTGCGAAACTGTTTGGGGATTCGACCACTCCGAACGTCGAGTTTGCTGAACCCACGTTCTTGGTTTCAGAGGGTAGTGGCGTCGCGGCTATTACGTTGCGACGCCTCGGCGACACGAGCGGCTCCGTCACGGTCGATTACACGACTCGTGACGGTTCCGCGGTGGCTGGCGTCGATTATCAAGCCGTTAGTGGCCAGCTTGTGTTTGCGCCGCAGGAGACAAGCAAAACTTTTTCGGTGCCCATTCTCGACAACGAACTGAGCCAATCGAACCGCGTGCTACGATTGACTTTGAGCAGCCCGACGAACACGCCAAGAATCACGAAGCCGACGGCGGAGTTACAAATCCTCGATGACGAGCGGGCGGGCAGCCCAGATGGAACATTCCACGACATATTCACAAAGAGATTAGACGTTAGTAGCAGTCGTATCGACCCTCACGGACTCACTGCCTTGCCAGATGGTCGAATCGTTGTCGCAGGTTTTTTCAGCAAAGACGTACGCAATCCCTGGTCGTGGACTACCTTCGAACGGTTGAATCCCGATGGCTCACTGGACTCCACTTTTCAAACGGAAACTTTGCCGCCCGGTTTCTTTCCTAGTTTCATTTCTAACCATGGCCAAATCTTCCATTACGATTTCACCAGATTATTCAAAGTAGCGGCCGACGGAATTTTTGACACAAACTTTGTCGGTTTTTTGCCCAATTTCCGCATTCACAGCTTAGACTCTCAGTCGGATGATTCACTCGTGGTCATAGGCGCGAATTCCCCTCGGCGCACTTCGGAACTGGAGTTGTTACGCTTTAAATCTGACGGTCGGCGTGATTCCACTTTTAAGCCCGCACGTCTGTCAACATTTACATTGGTTGATGAGGCTTACATTCTGATTACTCGGGATGATCGAATCATTGTTGCAGGTGCTCAACCGATTATTCAATCTCCGGGTTCCGCTCGGACATTCCGCCTGCTGCCAGATGGGAAACTGGATCCGACTTTCACAATCAAAGTCCAAGTGAACGCAGGCCCGTCTTTTGAGGATGCACAAGGGAATATCTTCTTGGCGGGCAGGTTTTCGGATTTCAAAACTACTGGCACGAATTTGATTGGCAGCCTGGTTCGCCTCCAGCACGACGGTTCGCTGGATTCCGAATTTGTCGGCGGCTCGGGTGCCAAGGACCAGTCTGGAAACGCCGGCGGGATTTGGTGCATGGCGCAGCAACCCGATGGCAAATATCTGGTTGCTGGCGATTTCACCGTGTTCCACGGCGTGTCGAGGCATAGGTTGGCGCGACTCAACCACGACGGAACTATCGACCCGACTTTCGACATTGGTAGCGGTTTCGCTACTCCGACTCTTTTATCCGGAGTTGAAGGCAATACGTATGTGAGTGCGTTGGCGATTCTGCCCAATGGCGAAATCCTGGCTGGTGGCAGCTTCACGTATTTCGATGGCCTGCCAGCGCTCGGGCTGGCGCGCCTGCATGGCGACGGCCGTGCGAATTTCATGTCCGTTTCCGTGCAAGGCGATGGTGCGACCCACCTGACCGCCGCCGTCCAGCCGCGACGCACTTACGTGTTTGAGACTTCCACGGATTTGATGAATTGGAGCCCGTTCAGCACCAATGTGGCCGCTGGTCAACTTCTGGAAATTCAAGACGCACGTTTGCCAACCGAAACGCAACGATTCTACCGAGGCTTTCGAAAAGTACCTTGAGCACATCGGAGTGAGCCATGTGGAATGCGATTCGTGAATCGAGCGCGCTTATTGCAACGATGCGCAATTCTTAAAAATTCTCTCGAATCGCGGTTCGTGGCGAGTTAGGAATCTTTCCAAGCACGACACATGAACATGCGAGTAACCGGCTCGTTCAACGCTACGATGCACTCCCGCCGCCATTTCCTCTGGCAATCGGCGTCTGGGTTGGGCGGCGTCGCGCTCGCGTGGCTGCTGCACGACGAAGCGCGCGCGCAAGAAAAGCGTTCCGTCGTGAACGGCTCGCCCTACTCTGCGAAGCCCACACATTTTCCCGCGAAAGCCAAACGCGTCATTCATATTTTCGCCGCGGGCGGCGTTAGTCATGTGGACACGTTCGATCACAAGCCGGAGTTGACCAAACATCACGGCCAGCCGTTGAACGCGAAAACGAAGTATGATCCCTTCTTCGGCCAGCCGGGCAACTTGTTGAAAAGCCCGTGGCAATTCCGTCAACGCGGCCGCAGCGGAGCTTGGGTCAGCGACCTGCTGCCGAACATCGCCGCGTGCGCGGATGACATCACGTTCATCAAGTCGATGGTCAGCAAGAGCAACAACCACACACCCGCGACTTTTCTGGCCAACAGCGGCTTCACGATGAACGGCTATCCGAGCCTGGGTGCGTGGCTTTCGTATGGACTCGGTTCCGTGAGCGAAGACCTGCCGGCGTTTGTCGTGCTGCCGGATACGCGCGGCCTGCCGGCGGGCGGTGCGATCAACTGGTCGGCCGGCTTCCTGCCCGCGACTCATCAGGGCGTCGCGTTTCGCACAACCTCCAGCGAACCCATCGTCGATCTCAACACGCCGGCGGACGTGTCGCCCGCCGCGCGAGACGCCGGCATGAAACTGCTCGCGAAGATGAACCGCGAATTCGCCTCGGCTCATCCCGGTGACACCGCCCTCGCCGCGCGGATGCGCTCCTACGAACTCGCCGCGCGGATGCAAGCGAGCGTGCCGGAGGCAATCCATTTCGACAGCGAGAGCGAGGCCACCAAAAAACTTTACGGTCTCGACGTCGAGGCCTCGGCTGGTTTCGGCCGTAACTGTCTCCTCGCCCGCCGGCTGCTCGAACGCGGCGTGCGTTTCGTGCAACTTTTCAACGGCGGCGCGTTCGGTTCGCCGCGCATCAACTGGGATGCGCACGAAGACCTCATGGAGAATCACACCAAGCAGGCGCTTGTGATGGATCGTCCCGTCGCCGGATTGCTGCAAGACTTGAAGGCACGCGGCATGTTGGACGACACACTGTTGATCTGGTCCACCGAATTTGGCCGCACGCCCGTCACACAAGGCGTCAATGGCAAAGGCCGCGACCATCATCAACTTGCGTTCACGTGCTGGATGGCGGGCGCGGGCTTGAAGCCCGGCTTCAGCTACGGCGCGTCGGACGAAATCGGCTACGACGTGGGCGAAAATCCGGTGACGACCTACGACTTCCACGCGACGATTCTGCATCTGCTCGGCCTCGACCACACGAAGTTAACCTATTACCACAACGGCATCCAACGCCGCCTCACCGACGTGCATGGGCAGGTGGTGAAGGGAATTTTGGTTTAACGCGGCCGCCCACAAATCGTCTCTCTTCGATCCAAAATCGAATCCGGCGAGGAATTTTTCAGTAATACGCCGGCACGGTGTCGGCATCGAACAACGCGCTGATGCCGAGATTTTCCAAACGCTGGCGTTTGCAGCCTTCGACGTGGCCGTCCAGGAAGAAGCCGTTGGCCTTTTGCGCGTGGCGGGCGTGGACTTCCTTGTCGTGGTCGGCGCGAAAATAATAATACTGCTGCGCGCCGATGCCGTTTCGCCCCCGGCTTGTCGTGTCCGTGAGGTGGAGGTATTCAGTCGGTTTGAAAATTGAATCAATTTTGAGGTATTCGCCGAAATCACCGGCCGTGTTTTCCGGCGGTGGATCCTGGCGGACGCCGTAGATGAGAAACCAGTTCGTGAAACGTTTCGGCGCGTACGTCGGGCAGACGAAAATATCGAATGGCCGCAGGTTTTGATTGCTGCTGAGCAGACTGCCCCAGGTAGTCTGGGGTTCCAGCGGCGCGTCGATCTGGATTACGCCATTGTTGTCCTGTGCCTGCAGGATCGTCGCGAGGCCGAGTTGCCGCAGGTTGTTGACGCACTGAATGCGTTTCGCGTTGTCCTTGGAGCGGCTGATGGCGGGCAAGAGCATGCTTGCCAGGATCGCGATAATGGCGATCACTACTAGCAATTCAATCAATGTGAAAGCGGCGCGACGGCGGCAACCCAACTTATGTCCGGTTTCCATCATGGCGGCTTGAACGAGTTGATCCAACTGATCGGCACGGCACGCAGCTATCTTAATCGAACCCGGCCACTGGTCAATCGTCACCCGGGCCGGAACCTTGCCGAAGCTGGTCTTCCCTGCGCGGCGCGAAGTTCATTCTTCTCGTTCGTCCGCAACTTGTCCTCGTGATCATGTTGACCGCGCCTGCTTGCCCTGCTGAATTCCGAATCACGCATCTGGTCCGGGCCGCCGGGTTGATGCTGGGCGTGTTCGCAATGTTCACCGGCGTGATGCACTTCGGAGCAACGCTGCGGCTGTTGCCACTTCCACGACCAACGCTCGACATGGATCGCACGATCCTCATTCATCAAGCGGAGGCGAGCCGCACGGCTCAAGACGCTGAAGTCATTTTGATTGGCGATTCCTCGTGCATGATGGACGTCGCCGCGAGCGAGCTGGGCCGCGCGCTTGCACGACCTGTGCTCAATCTCGGCACGCTCAGTTATCTCGATCTGTCCGCCTTTGCGGAAATGCTTCGCCATTACGAAGCGGCGAATCCCAAGCGCCTGCGGACGGTGGTTCTGCTTTGCCATCCGGAATTTTTGCGGCGGATTCAACCAGTCACAACGCAGGTGCGGACGTTGAAAAACTTTTATGCCGGCGAAGACTATCACGACCCGTCCACTTGGCGGGGCCAACTCAACTGGTGGCTGGGCGTCGATGTTTTTCGCGGACGGATTCTGAGCCGGTTCGTTCCGGTGCCGCTGCCGCGCGATTTCGCGCGGTTCTACGGATTTAGCAATTGGGAGTTAGTGCGATACTTGAGCGAACATCACGGCAGCGCGGTTGATCCTCGTGTGTTTGTCCCGCACACGGGCCAAGGGAATGCCGAGTATCGGCTGGCGGCGAAGCTCGAAAGCGACAGCGCAGCGTTTCGCGAGTCGATGCCGGAGGGGGTTCAACTTGTGGTCGGAATCACGCCCGCGCCAGCGTCGTTCGTTCCGCCGAATCACGAACAACGACAGCAACAAATGCTGACGGAGTGGAGCCGTTGGTTGCGAGCCGGGGCCGCGCTGACAAAACTACCGGCCACGCTGCCGGATGAGAATTTCGCGACGACGAC
>JACPZS010000123.1 GCA_016195385.1 Verrucomicrobiota bacterium | reverse complement strand
GGCCCTGACCGCGGCGGGCCGTTGAGTTCGATCCGCTGAACGCTCTCAACTTATCGACGATGGGAAACATTCTGGCCGGCCTCAGCCGGTTTGCCGACGCGGATCGGCTTTACGCCCGCTCCTGGGATTTATCCCAGAATGACCCGTCGCTGCTGGGATCGCGGGCCGGAAATTATCTCACTTGGACCGGCGACGTGAGCGGAGCGCTGGATATTCTGGCGGCCACACCGGAAAGCCTCCGCGATCACGGTCTCACCCACGTCTATCGTGCGGGGATGCTCGCGCGGCAGGGGGAGATCATGCCGGCTATCACCGCCTACGAACGAGTGAGGGTGGTCTTGGCTGGCGACGGCAACTCCGGTCCGCGAAACCTTGGAATACTTGCCACCTACCGCATCGGGCAGCTCGAAGCGCGGCTGGGCCATGGCGCGCGTGCGGCTGAACTCTACGCCGAAGCGCTGGCTGCCGCTCTGCAATACTCAAAAGATTTCCCCGATCTGAAAAATGGGGCGGAGAACCTCGTGGTCGTTCACGCTTTGCGGAAAGAGAGAACCGAGGCCCTCGCGGCGATCGACGAAGCGATGCGCATTGCTGTGCGCACCCACGACGCAATTCAAGTCGTCGGCGTGCGGTGGACAAAAGCTGAAATGCTGGCCATCCTCGGCGACACCGACGCTGCCATCGGCGAACTGCGCGCGATACAAGAGGCGGGCTATGCCTCTGGCTACGATCTGCGGCTCGACCTCGAATGGGAGCCGCTGCGCGGCGACGCGAAATTCCAGCAGTTGATGAAGGAAGCCGAAGCCCGCGCCGACGCCCAGCCGCGCCCGAAGAAATGAATGAAGAATTACCTTGGTTATGGTGGACTGCGCCACGAGCCGTGTTTCCAAGTGCTGCTGAAAAATGTCGGCTTCGATAATGAACACGCCTTGGCGCGCTCTTCTCATCTGCCGCTCATTCCAAATCGATCCGGCCCCAATCTTCGGGCCGGCCCTGCACGCCGGAGCGCGGCGACCACGCGATGCGCGACTTGTTGATGTTTTCCCCCAAGGCAGCGTCTTTCTTGTCGCCGTCGTAAACGATGATGTTGAAGCCAAGCCGTTTTGACTTTTTTGGCGAGAAGCCAATTTCGCTGAATGGAATCGCGGCTCGAACGAAATAGCCATCCGACGTACGATGCGATGCGATGCGCGTCTTCGGCGCAGTTTGCTCGATGGGGCCCTGATGGGCGTCGGCATCGCGCGCGCCGCGCACGACGCCGGTGGTGTCGAATGGAAAGATCGCGAGCTTGAAACATTTGAGCGTGTTCTCCGCGCCCGCGTCCGGGTCGATGCAAATCTCCACCGAGTCACTGCGCCAATGACCGCGAATGTCATTCGGCGCGATGTTGCTCACGACGACGTCGTCCTTCACTTCGACGTCCACGAAAAGAGTCATGCCGTTGTGCGCCAGCCGAAAATCCGCGCTGCTGTCGGCCTCGCTGCTCGTCTTGCCTTGCGCCAGATTGGTCGAGGCGATGTGGATCGCAGGAAGCTTCGACCAAACCTGCGCGCGCGTTTCCAACGCCAGCGCCTTCTTCAATCGTGGCACGGTGGACTGCGGGATGGGATGCGCTCGTGCCTCGGTGTTGAAGCGCTCGCCATTGAAAGTGACGGTCGCCGCCAAGGTCGCGTCCCCGGTCGCGCGGATGGGTGGCGTGACGCGAAGGGTGATCGTTTCCGATTTTGAAGGTACCACGCGACAAGTGCGTGACGCGGGGACAAGCAGCCAGCCAGCGGGCACGGTGAATTGAACCTCGCCCGTGATCGTGTCGGAGCCGGTGTTGGTGATCTCCAGTTTGATCTCGTTGACTTCACCAGCGACGACGGGAACATCGGCGGAAAGTTTAGACTCCTTTTGTTCGACGCGCTGTTCCTTCGCCCATCGAAGATACGCGGCGATGGCTGGACGTGGAACGAAGCGCAGCGTAATCGGAGATTTTTTCACCGACTCTTGTGGTGGCAAAACCGGCTTCGCATCCGTATCGGTGACGGGCAGGCTGCGCAACAAATCGGTTTCCGCGCCTGCAAAAGGCACGACGCTTTTGACGAGCGTGAGCTTTTGCGGACGCTGCAGCCACGGCGAGTTGGCGAAATTCCCGAACGCCTGCGAGCGGTGATTCGATAACGCTTCAGCGCTGATTTGCGCGGGCGATTTTCCGTCCTGCAACGGATCGGTCGTCGTGATCGTCGCGACCGTGCCGCCGAGGTCGCCGTTGTAATAAAGTTTGCGCACCTGCCAGACGGACAATCCTTCGTCCGTCAACTGCTCGGGAAAACGGCGCGGATCGGCCGCCGCATCGAACGCCTCTGTCGCCAACACACCGGCGGCTTGATGGTGCCCGTGCTGACCGGGCATCGGCGCGGGATTGATCGTGACGATCACGTCGGGCCGCAACGCGCGGACGAAGCGGACGAGGCGGCGCAGCGTTTCTTCCTTGCCCCATTTGTTCAACGTCGCGGCGGCGCTTTCCGTGTAAAAGAAATCTTCCTGGTCGAGAAAATAACAGTAGCGCACGCCGAGGCGCGTCAGACAATCGCGCAACTCCGCCTCGCGCAGCACTCCGAGCGCCGCGCCCCATTGCGTGCCGACCATGTTGCCGCCGCCTTCGCCGCGCGTGCAGTGGATGCTCGCGACAGTTTTTCCCTGCCCGAGCGCGTATTTCGCCAGCGTCGCTGCAACCATTGTCTCGTCGTCCGGGTGCGCGAACACGCCCATGATGTCGGTCTTCAAGAGCGCCGCACCTTGTTTCGGCGCGGAGGAAGGATCGGAGGCCCATGCGTGATCGCCGCCGAGACAAAGCACCACGCAAAGCACAAATAACAAAGTCGAGGAATTCATGGTTGGCGTTTCCTGTGAGTGTTTTCGGCGTGACGCGCAATCTCGATCTCGACTTCCACCACTCATCACCACTCATTCGACCGGGTCGTCGCTGCCAGATCTATCAGACCGCTTCTGCTGATTCACAGCGAACTCGGCTTGCGGCGGCATCGGCTTCAAATCGGCTCTCGCAAATACCCTTTGGCTGGCATGAAGCCGTGGGCGGAAAGCAATTCGCCGATCGCGCGGATGAATGGCTCCGGCAGGCGACTGCCCGCGTGCAAGCGCGGCGGGGCGATTTTCGCCGCCGCTGGCCCATGCGCAAAAAAATGATCCATCGCCTTGTTCGCATTGGCGAACGCGTTGCCGTGCGGATGTCCGGCTACGATGCGAAAGGCTTCGTTCACCACGGTGGTCAAGCGGAGCGACAGTTCGTTCGCGGCGGCGGCGCGGCCGGCGCTCAGATCGCTTTCGATTTGATGCAACTCGCGCCCGAAGCAATTGGCCGTGCTCAACAAGAAGCCATGATACGGCCCGCCGCCGGCGCGAAGCCACCGCGCATAATCGCCCTCCGCGCCACGCACGAGGAAAACTCCGTCAAGATCCCGATTGACGTTCGCGACGCGATCCGCACCGCTCGTGTCTTTGAAGAAAAGAAAATTGGCGAAACGCCGCGCCAGACTAAGCGAAAGCTCCGGGCTGATTTCGTTCTGCGTGATTTGCGGCAACTGGTAAAGCGTGGTCGGCAGACCGAGTTCGAGCACTCCAACGAGCGCGGTTTCAATTTCCGTTTGCGAAAGTTCTTTACCGCGCGGCGGACAGATCGTGAAGCCGCATACGTGTGCCTGGCGCAGCGCGGTTTCGTTTTCCGTCGCGCCGGTGCGCGTCTTGAGGCGGGACAAAGTATCAAGCACGGTGTGGCGCATTTCCGCGGCGTCGGTCTTGAGCACGCCGATGAGCAGGTGCAGATTCAGGCGCGCGACTTCGTCAAGCGCGAGATCGAGCAAGGCCCGCGTTTCCGTTTCGTCCAATTCCCAACCATCGCCAGTGGAGCCGGGAATGAGGAAACCTTTGACGTGCGGCGCCAGATGTCGCAGGTGCGCCGCCATGCGCACGCGATCAATCGCGCCGTTGGAATCATAATGCGTGAGCAGTGGACACCAGAGTGTCGGGACACCTGCCGGGAAAAGATTCGCCAGCCGTTTTGCTCGTGACGCGGCGGACGATGATAAAGTTGTCATGCCGCTTTCAGCGTAGCCGTGTTTCCCGGCGCGAGGCAATCACGCAACGCAGGCGACGGTTTCATTCAGCGCAGCGACGCGAGTGTGGACTCAAAATCCTCTGGCACCGGCGCGAGAAAATTCATCCGTTTGCCGGACACGGGATGAACGAAGGAAAGTTTGTGCGCGTGAAGCATCTGGCGCGGCGCGGTGAGTCCGGTCAAGTCCGTGAAGCGCTTGTTGAAGCGCTTGCCGTAAATCGCGTCGCCGACAAGCGGAAAACCCAGATGCTGGAAGTGGACGCGGATTTGATGCGTGCGGCCGGTGTGCAGGCGCGCCTCCACGAGGGTGGCTTCGCGCAAAGGTTCCACGACGCGATAGCTCGTCCACGCGTCGCGACCCTGTCCATCGGCCACGGCCATGCGCTGGCGATGGTTGGGATGCCGTCCGATGGCGGCGCGGATTTCGCCCGCAGCCGGCGACACGCGGCCGCAAACGAGCACGAGATAAAATTTTTCCACGCCGCGTTGGGCGAATTGCTCCGCGAGCGCCAGATGCGTCGCGTCATTTTTCGCGGCCACCAGGCAGCCGGTCGTGTCTTGATCGAGGCGGTGGACGATGCCGGGCCGCGCCACGCCGCCGATGCCGCTGAGTTCACCCGCGCAATGATGCAGCAACGCGTTCACGAGCGTGTGTTCCGCGTGCCCCGCGGAGGGATGCGCCACCAGCCCGGCCTGTTTGTTCAAAACAATCAGGTCGGCGTCCTCGTGAAGAATGTGCAAAGCGATCGCTTCCGGCCGGGCTTCCGGGCGCTCGACCTCCGGCCAATGAATTTCGATCCGGTCGCCGGCATGGGGGTGTTGCGTATTTTTGGCGCGGAGGCCGTTGACGAGAATGTGTCCCTGGCTGATCAGACGTTGAATGGCCGCGCGTGAAACCTGTGGCAATTGCGAGCGTAGAAAGACGTCGAGCCGCGCGTGTGGCAGCGAGGTTTCAACCACGAGAGAATCAATGCGCGAGGACACGGAATAAGACTTCAGGTCACACCGGCTCGAGGAACGGCGCGCCGTCTCCAGAACAAGATCAGCCCGCCCAGCAGAATTCCGACGCTGACCAAGTGGGCCGGCGTGGCAAAGCCGCCATAATAGACCGGATAGTCGCCGCGAAAACTTTCGACAAGGCTGCGCAGGATGGCGTAGGCGATGAGATACGTCGCAAAAACCTGGCCGTCGAATTGTTTGCGCCGGTGGAGCCAGGCCAGCGCTGCGTACAAACTGAACGAAAGCAGTGATTCGTAAATTTGCGTCGGATGAACGCCGCGTCCGTGCGTCTCGTGATCGGCTGGAAAATGAATTGCCCACGGCAGGCTACAGGCTCGGCCGTAGCAGCAGCCCGTCATCAGACAGCCCAATCGGCCGAAGGCTTGCCCGAGGGAAATGCTTGGCGCAAGCACGTCGGCGATTTTCCACAACGGCAGTTGCTTCCAGCGAGTAAACGCGATGCAACCGAGCGAACCGCCGATCAGTCCCCCGTAGTAAACCAGCCCGCCCTGCCGGAGGTTGAGAATGGCGAGCCACGATCTGCCGGCAAAGTCTTCGCGCCAATACGACAGCACGTAGAGTCCGCGCGCGCCAACAATCGCGCCCACGATAATCCACGGACCCAGATCGACGATGGTTTCCGGCGATAGGCCTTCGCGCACACCGCGCCGGCTCGCCGTCCACAAGCCGGCCAAAAAGCCGGTGGCCACCAGTACACCGTACCAGTGGACTGCGACGGAGCCGAACTCGAAGGCAATCTTATGCACGGCGCGAACCTAAACTACTTGTGTGAGTGACAAAAGAAATTGTTGTGCCCCGACGCATCCGAACGGCATTCGAGCGCGTTCATAACAGCAGAAAGAATGATCAACATACGCCGCACAACTTCGCTTCCAGTCCGTTGGGTCACTTCGACGTTCCCCGTATTGATTCGAACCCCTGGCATCGTTCGCTCGCACCACGATCCAAGCTTGCAAATTTTGCGCGCCCGCGTTGCATGAAGCCATGTTTCAATACGTGGCGTTGGCGAAAGACAAAACCTGGCAGCCGGGTCCATATCCGGGTGTCGAATTACTCATCCTGCACAAGAACGAAGCCACCGGCGGCGTCACTGTGCTGCGGAAATTTCATGCGGGCGTGACGGTGCCCGCCCACACGCATCCGCAGGCGAATGAATCCGTTTACGTCCTGAGCGGCGAATGGGAGGAAGCGGATGTCAGTTACACGACTGGTTCGTTCTTCTACGCGCCACGCGGTGAACGTCACGGGCCGCACGTTGCCAAAACGGAAGTCATCAGCCTCACTACGTTCGACGGGCCGCTGACGCTCGCGTGAACGGCGCTTCGATTTTTTCGCCAACGGAAACTAATGCGCGCCAAATTCAAAGCGATCATTTTTGACATGGACGGTGTGATCGTGGACAGCGAGCCGTGGCATGAGCACGCGTTCCGCGAAGTCTTCGCTGAACTCGGCTACGGCGAAACGCACGGCATTCATTTCCCGGACTACTTCGGGCGCAGTGATCGCACGCTGTGGGTTGACTTCATCGCCAAGCATCAACCGCCGCACTCGCTGGAAGAACTGACGGCCTTGAAACAAAACCGCACCGTGAAATTGCTGCGCGAAAAGCAGCCGATCTACGCGGGCTTGCCGGAGTTGGTGGGAAAATGTGCCGCGCGCTATCAACTCGCCGTCGCTTCCGGCTCGACGCATCCCGTGATCAAGGAAGTTTTGTCGCTGAAAAACTTGCGTCGGTTTTTCACCGCCGTCGTCAGTTCGGACGATGTGGCACACGGCAAACCCGCGCCGGATATTTTTCTCCGCGCCGCGGAATTGCTTGCGGTCGCACCGGACGAATGTTGCGTGATCGAGGATTCGCGCGCCGGCGTGGAAGCGGCCCTCGCGGCCGGCATGACCGTTATCGCGATCACCAATTCTCTCCCGGCGGACAAGCTCGCGCGCGCCACGCGCGTCGTCCACAGCAACGCCGAGATCGAGGCGTGCCTGCTTTGAAACGGGACGCCCGTTCGGACGTGGCCTTGCCTCGATTGTGTGGACAGGGAGTGTGTAAATGTGTGAGTTGGGGTCCACACACATGAACATCGAAACCAAGACCAAACACAAACGGTACGACGAAGCTTTCAAGAAGTCCGCGGTGGAGCACTGGCTGATCAGCGGCCAGTCGGCCCGGCAGGTGGCGGCCGAACTGGGCATCAACGTGCAAAACCTGCCCAAATGGAAACAGAAGTTCAAAGCTTTGCCAGCGGGTCAGGTGGCTGGCACCCTGGAGGCGCTGCAAGCGGAGAACCGTCGCTTGCAAAAGGAGCTGCACCGGGTGGCGCAGCAGCGGGACATTCTAAAAAAAACCTTGGGCATAATCTCCGAACCATCCGGCACCGGTTTGAACGGATAAAGGCCATGCAAACGGAATACTCGATCGCCGAGCTGTGCGGGACGTTGAACGTCACGCGCAGCGGCTACCATGCGTGGGCGAGCCGTGAACCGGGTGTTCGAGCGCGAGCGAATGCCGCGTTGCTGCCGCTCATCCGACAAGCCCACCGGGAAAGCCGCCAGACCTACGGCAGCCCACGCATCCGGATCTGGCTGCAACAACGCGGGCAGCCGTGTGGTCGGCAACGGATCGGCAAGCTGATGCGGGTCGCCGGTTTGAGCAGCCGGCCGCGTCGCCGCTTCCGGCCGGTGAGCCTGACCGACAGCAATCACGACTTGCCTGTGGCCCCGAACCGGCTCGGCGACCTGGCGCTGCCACCGCAGCGTGATGCGGTGTGGGTGGCCGACATCACCTATGTCGAAACGTCGGAAGGCTGGCTTTATGTGGCGGGAGTTCTGGATCGCTGCACCCGCCGTTGCGTGGGCTGGGCGATGGGCGACACGCTGGCCACCACGCTGCCGCTGGCAGCGTTGGACATGGCGTTGCAACACCGCCGGCCCGCGGCGGGCCTGGTGCATCACTCGGATCGTGGCGTGCAATATGCGAGTGGAGCTTACCGGCAACGACTGGCGCAAGCCGGCGTCATTCCCAGCATGAGCCGACCCGGCAACTGCTACGACAACGCCGCCATGGAAAGCTTCTGGAGCAGCCTCAAACGGGAGCTGGTGCAGCGCTGCCAGTTTGCCACGCGCGCCCAAGCCAGAGCCGCCATCTTTGAATGGATCGAAGTCTTTTACAACCGCGAGCGGTTCCACAGCGCCCTCGGTTTCAAATCCCCTGTGGACTTTGAAACCAACCTCAACTAAAAATTCCCGTGCCTCATGCATTCACCACCTGTCCACACAATCGAGGCAAGGCCACTCGCCGTAGTGAATTACTTGCCTCCAGAGCAGCCTCAAGGCCGCACCTTGATCGAATTGCTCATCGTCATCGCCATCCGGCTAGCTCGGATCCCGAAGATTGCTGGTGGCGCTACGGTGTCGATCCGGATTTGAAGTAATGGTGAGAGGTTTTTCCGATCGTGTTTCAGCGCATCGCGCATAGACCGGCGTCGGCAGTTCAAATTCGTGGCCCCATCCCGGCGTGAATTGTGTCCGGAATGCGCGGAAACGCCGCCTTCAGGCGGTTGCAGAAGTTCCTTCGTCATCTTTGAACACAAGCGCCCTCGGAACGTTTTGATCTCCCGTATGCCCCACGCGATTTCGTTTGCTGCAGATTCTTCGCCCCAACTTTGGCGCACGCTGGTGTTGCTCAATCGATCCGGCTTTGGTACACCACACCGAACCAATGAAGACCACGTTGCCGCCAAAGGCGGATATTCACAGCGAAGAGTTTCTGCATACGCTGATGCGGCGGCAGTTGAAACTCTCCATCACTTGCGCGGCCGCGTTCCTCGTCGCGCTGCTCGGCCTGCCGCTGCTCAATTACTTCGCGCCGGAGTTGATGGCCACGCGGGTCTTCGGCTTCACGCTGACCTGGCTCGTGCTCGGCGTGCTGTTCTTCCCCTTCGTCTGGCTGATCGCCTGCGCGTTCATCAAGCGATCCATTCGCCTGGAAGAAGACGAGGCGCGCGTCGTTGAGAATGCGCTGGAACCACCGGCGTGAACCACCGCACGGGCACACAGGGCCTCAAGTTGTTTTGAGTAACGATATAAATTAGCCTAGTCTAAATTAAATAGTTGACCGAAGTAATGGCTTCACTTACACACGCGCTCAATTGTGAGCTGTTTCAAATTGAAAAAACATGCGCCGGCCATCCGCCCCGCGCTTTTACGACAGGTCGTCCCGTTTATGTTTGCTGCTTGCGTTTCCTTGTCGAGCTGCTCGGCTTCGTCTGAAACCGGAGAAAGCCAATTTCCCCGGCTGGCGGTGGAAAATGCCTCCGTTTGGCAGTGGCACGGGCAGAACACCGTCATCGGTCAGGGTTACACGGCGTTTTCCGCCCCGTATTCGGGCGCGAATAGCCTGCCGGCCGGCGGAAGCATTCGGGAAACGATTTCGCTCGACGCCATCTTTGGTGTGCGGCTGTGGCGCGGTGCGGAGGCGCACGTGGACGGCATGATGTGGCAGGGCCACGGGATCGGAGGAACACTTGGCGTTGCCGGTTTCCCCAATGGCGAAGCTTTCAAACTCGGCACGACTTTGCCTAACGTGAACCTTGCCCGCGCTTTCGTTCGCCAGACCATCGGTCTTGGCGGCGAAACCGAGTCCGTCGCGGACGGGGATTTTCAACTTCCCGGCACACGCGATACATCGCGCCTCACATTCACCGTTGGAAAATTCAGCGCGAAGGACATCTTCGATGCCAACACCTACGCCAATGATCCGCGCACGCAGTTTCTGAACTGGAGCCTCATGGCAAACGGCGCGTGGGATTTTCCGGCGGACGCCCTTGGCTACATTCCGGGTGCCGCTGCGGAGTTCAATTCCGGCGACTGGGCTGTGCGCTACGGTTTCTTTGCCGTGCCGCGCGTTGCCAATGGCACTGCGGTCGAATTCTCATTCACACGTGCGTGGTCGATGGTCGCCGAACTCGAACATCGCCACAAAATCGGCGAACGTGCCGGCGCGGCGCGCTTGCTGGCCTTCGACACACGCGCGCGCATGGGCAGCTACGAGGAAGCAGTGTCGTTGCCGGGCGCGGACCTCGAAGCCACGCGCGCTTACCGTCACAAGTTCGGTGTCGGGTTGAATCTCGAACAGGAAGTTACACGCGACTTGGGCGCGTTTCTCCGCGCTGGCTGGAACGATGGTCGCACGGAGACGTGGATGTTTACGGAGATTGATCGCACGCTGACGTTTGGCCTGAGTCTCAAGGGCGCCGCGTGGCAACGGCCCGATGACACCGTCGGCGCGGCGTTCGTGCTGAATGATATTTCACGCGCGCATCAGCGATTCCTCACTGCGGGCGGGACGGGCATCATCATCGGCGACGGCGCATTGCGCGCGGCGGCGGAACAAGTCTTGGAATGCTATTACGACTGCCGCCTGGCTTCGTGGCTGCACGGCGCGCTCGACTATCAGTTTGTCAATCACCCCGCCTACAATCGCGACCGCGGGCCGGTGTCGGTCTTCTCCGTTCGCGTGCGGGCCAATTTCTAATCCCATGAACATCGATCCTTGGATTCTCGCGTTCAGCGCTGTCACCGTCTTCGCCACGATCTTCATGGGCTTCTGGTCGGCGCGGAGATCAAAGACGGCCAGCGACTTCTTTGTCGCGGGGCGCAGTGTGAGCGTGGGCATGAACGCCAGCGCCATCTCCGGCGAATATCTCAGCGCGGCCAGCTTCATGGGCGTGGCCGGCATGGTGATGAGCAGCGGCTACGATGCGCTGTGGTATCCGGTCTGTTACGCGTGCGGGTATCTGTTCCTGCTGCTCTTCATCGCCGGGCCGCTGCGCCGGTTCGGCGCTTACACCATTCCCGATTTCGCCGAGGGGCGGTTCGACTCGCCGGTGTTCCGCAAGATCGCCGTGGTCTTCGTGCTCTTCATCGGGTTCTTCTACACCATGCCGCAGATGAAGGGCGCGGGGACGACGCTGGCCTACATTTTTCCGGGGCTGCCGTATTGGGCGGGCGTGGTGCTGGTCGGCGCGGTCATCACGCTCAACGTGGCGCTGGGCGGCATGAAAGGCATCACGCTGGTGCAAGCCTTTCAATACTGGGCCAAGATGTTCGCCATCTCCGTGCCCATCTTCGTGCTCATGGCCGTGTATGGGCATTATGGGAAGCAGATTCAAATCAACTCGCGTGTGGCGCGTAACCTCAACCAGCTTCCGTCGCTGTCGATGCGCGCGGGCACTGATACTCCTCAATATTTTCCGAGAAAGCTCAGTCTGGAGGAAGCAGTCAACGAATACGTTAACTTGACCGGTCGAAAGCGTCTGTTCTCGGGTAGCATTTTACTGGACCGGTTGGACGGATTGCTGGGTGGACGCTTGACGGCTCACCATCTGTTGAGAGGATCGCTACTGCCAACCATTCAACTCGATTTCACAAAGCCATTTGATCTTACTGCTGGTGAGGACACACCGAACTCAATGAAGCCATTTGAAGTCGGTATGACGCTCGGACAAGCGGTCGGTGCCAACATCACATCCTTAGGTGGCAATCCAACACTCGAGGATTCTGCGCGTGCTCTCGCTCAAGTGATGGTCCTCGTTTCGCGCAGCGAACGAGTCAGCGACCTTCGGAAAGCCCTGAATGATCACGAAGTCGAGCTTGTGCCAGTGGGCAACGATTACATTTTTGCGCGCATGCGCGAACGCGAGATAATACGTCAGCCACTCCCCGAAAAAGCCCCCGCCGATTCTACCTGGCTTTCGCCCTTCGGCCCGCTCACGACCAAAGCCGCCAAGGCCGCCGAAGCCAAACTCAAAGCTGATTCCATTGATGAAGTATTTGAAGAGTTGGATTACTCAATCAAAAATACCGGCAATCTCGCCGCCAATGCGCTGGCAGCCGCGCAGACCAAAGCAAACAATTTTCTGGAAAAGCATGTCGCCAATCCGCAACTGGCCTTCGGTAAACATAGTCTTGGTGAGATGCTAATTGAGTTGCGCAAGGCGCGGAAGAAGTCAGTGCTGATTTCAGCAACGCTGATGAAGAACGCCGGTGGCTGGGTCACAAATGAAGCGACCCTCACCACTACCACCGACGGTCGGACGAAAGAAATTGAAGCGGGATTTACGAACGCGAACATCGGATTGATTCTTGCCAACGAAGCAACCCTGGTTTTCCCGCTGCCGCGCAAAACTGAGTTTCAGAAAATCTATGACTCGAAAGGGATTGTGCCGTTCAAGAATGGTCCACCTGATGAAAAGGTATTGAAGGTGCGGCAGAAGAATTATTCGCTGCTCTACACGTACTCGCTCATCATCGCGCTGGTCTGCGGCACGGCGGGGTTGCCGCACATTCTCGTGCGCTTCTACACGAACCCCGACGGTGTCGCCGCCAAACGCACCACGATGTGGGTGATGATTCTCATCGGCGTGTTCTATGTGTTCCCGCCTGTGTTCGGCGTGCTGGGCCGCAACCTCATGCCCGAACTTTACAACGGTCTCACCGGCGTCAAAGGCACGGACGGCATCGTGCTGAAACTGCCGACGATTCTTCGGGAAAAATATGGCGTGCTCGGCTCGATCCTTAGCGGCGTGACGTGCGCGGGCGCGTTCGCCGCGTTCATGAGCACGTTCAGCGGATTACTCGTGAGCATGACCGGCGCGCTGGCGCATGATGTCTAT
Source organism: Verrucomicrobiota bacterium (assembly GCA_016195385.1). Lineage (GTDB taxonomy): Bacteria > Verrucomicrobiota > Verrucomicrobiia > Limisphaerales > JACPZS01 > JACPZS01. The sequence goes on along the minus strand of JACPZS010000123.1, from coordinate 13,682 downwards.
GGCCGGATGCTCAACCCGAAGGCGACGCCGGCACAGCGGCTACGGATGTTCAAACTGGCGGCGGTGCTCATCGGCGGCGTGGCCATCGTGCTCGGCAGTTTTGTGGAGCCGTTGGAAATCAATTTCATGGTCGGCCAGGCGTTTGCCATCGCGGCGGCGAGTTATTTCCCGTTGTTGTTCATGTCTGTGTGGTGGCGCGGCATGACGATGCGCGGCGCGGCCATCGGCATGTTGAGCGGCGGCTTGTGCGCGCTCGCCGCGGTGACGTTGACAAACGTGAGCAACCTCGCGCTCGACAAAGGGCCGATGGGAAAAATCTTCGCCGGCTTTGCGCCGATGAACCAATTCTGGGCCGGGCATCCGTTGCTGAGAATTCTTTGCGAGCAGCCCGCGATCTGGACCGTGCCGCTGGCCATCGGCCTGATGATCGTGGTGAGCAAAGCAACGCGCCGCTCGGTGCCCGGCGACATCCGCATGAAGATGCTCGTGCTCCACGCGCCGGAAAAGCTCGGGCTGAAGCAAGAATACATCCAGGAGCATCAGCATGGGCACTGAGCCGCGTTGGAACTTCCATTGTTTTCATTCGACACCGCGCGCGGCCAAGCCTAGCGTCGCGATGTCACCTTCCCGACGGCGTGTTCGCCGCCCGGCTTGGTGTCGCGTGACAAAACCCAGTGTGCAGAAAGATAATTGTATGTCTTACGTCCTCATTCATCACAAGGTCGCCAACTACGCCAAATGGAAACGAGCCGTGCGGGCCTGCGCGGCGTGGCGCAAAGCCGGCGGCGAACTCAGCTTCCAGGTTTTACGCAGCAGCGCGGCGCCGAATAATCTGACGGTGGTTTGCCGTTGGGCCAGCGCCGAGCGGGCGCGCAAGTTTGTGGCTTCGGCTGAACTGCGCGACCGGATGCGCGACGCCGGCGTCGTCAGCAAACCGGACGTTCACTTTTACAAGAGCGCCGAAGATTTGAGTGTGCACTGAAAGTTGCTCACATCGGCGAGGCGCGGTGCGTGTCCAGTGCGATTCCGTTCTTCAGGAATTCAACCAGCGTACCGCGCGTTTCATGGGATAACCGTCATGCCCCATTCCTTCCACCAATCGTGGACGGAGAGCAGCATCTCAGATACACCGACCCGATACGGCTCTTTCTGAAACCGGGCAGCGATAGAAATGAATGGCACGGCCAGCAGCCAGACGACTGGAAAAAGCACGAGCCACCAGAGCAGGCTCACGATTGCCGTTGTCAGAAGTTCTGCGAAGAAATGCAGCACGGTCATAATTTTATGACTTGGCGAAACTTCTGCTTTGAGCGTCACTCAACTCTTCAAAAACTCATCCAGCGCCGCACGCGTGACACGCCAGGCGGAACCGATTTTTTTCCCTTTCAACGATCCATCCGAGAGGGTCGAGAGGACGTCGGCTTCACTTACGCCCAAAACTTTCGCGACATCGGCCGGGCTGAGAAGTTCGGTAGTGGCGGTCGCAGCAGCGGCCACTGCGCTCGCGCCGGGCAATATCGGTGGCAGAGCGCCCACAGGTGCAGCGGGCGGCGTTGCTTGCGGCTGGTTCATCGCCGCCATCAATTGCTGGCCCATCGCCAGACCCGCGCCGAGTCCTGCGGCCGTGCTGGCCATGCCGGCACCTTCTCCGCCGCCTTTGCCCATCGACTCCGCCATCTGGAATTTCACGTAGTCGTTCAAATTGCCGACGGCGGCCATGCTGGAGCGTTTGTCGATCGCTTGCTCGACCTCCGGCGGCACGGAGACGTTTTCCACGATGAAGCTCGTCATCTCCAGGCCGTACTTGCTTTGCAGGGCGGGATTGATGAGCGGCAGCAACGCGTCGCCGAGTTCGGTGTAGCGCGACGCCACGTCGAGCGCCGGAACTTTCGCCGAAGCGAGCGCGTCGGTGAAGATGCTGACCAGCCGCGAGCGCATCGTGTCGGCGAATTCATCGAGCCGGAAATGATCGTCGGTGCCGGCGACTTCCTTGAGAAAAAGCTTCGGCTCCACGATGTGAAAATCATAGATGCCATAGGCGCGCATTCGCACGATGCCGAAATCGGCGTCGCGCATCATGATCGGGTTCGCCGTGCCCCACTTGTTGCCAGTGAAAAGGCGCGTGTTGACGAAATACACGTCGGCCTTGAAGGGCGATTCGAGGCCGTATTTCCAGCCCTTGAGCGTGGAGAGAATCGGGATGTTGTCCGTGTTCAGCGTGTGTTTGCCGGGGCCGAACGTGTCGCCGAACTGGCCGAGATAGACAAACTGCGCGACCTGCGATTCGCGCACGATGATCTGCGCGCCGCGTTTGATTTCCTTGTCCTCGTCGGGAAACCGGAACGAGAGCGTGTCGCGCGAATCATCCTGCCACTGGATGATTTCCAGGAACTGCGTTTTCAGATAATCCAACAGGCCCATAACATTTTCCTTTCGATAAACTTGTTTTTTAGACTGCGGAAATAATCGCCACGCTGTCGGCAAAGTCCATTTGAATTATCCGTGAGATTTGTAACCTGAAACATCTGCGGAGCTTCCTCTCAAATCGTTGCGGAAATGATGCGGCAGGTTTATTGCTCATCTCAGTTCTGAAGAATACTTTCTCGTATGTGATGACCAGCCAGGAGAACCCATCCATGAAACGACTTATCTCTCTTACGGCTTCGATTGTAATTGGAGTGGCGCTGACAACTTTTCCCACCCTTGCTCAATCTGTTTACGAACCCTACACGTTCACAACGCTCGCCGGAGCGCTCTGGTATCGCAGCGTGGACGGAATCGGGAGCGCCGCGCGCTTTTTCTATCCGCAAGGAATAACAGTGAGCAACGACGGCAATGTCTTCGTGGCGGACTCCTTAAACCATACAATTCGGAAAATAACGCCCGCTGGCGAGGTGACGACGCTGGCCGGACGAGCGGGCAGCATTGGCAACTCGGATGGGATTGGAAGCGCCGCGCGCTTTCAGTGGCCATCGGGTGTGGCGGCAGATGGCGCGGGCAACCTTTATGTGGCCGATACCGCCAACCACACCATCCGGAAAATCACGCCAGCGGGAGTGGTGACAACGCTGGCGGGGCTGGCGGGTGTGCCTGGCTACACCGATGGTTTGGGTGGCCTTGCCCGGTTTTACCAGCCCTTCGGCATCGCTGTGGACAACGGGGGCAACATCTATGTGGCCGATTCCAAAGGCAACACGATCCGCAAGGTGACGCCACTGGGAGAGGTGAGCACGCTGGCCGGGCGGCCTGGCAGTCTCGGCCATACCGATGGTACGGGGAGCACCGCCAGGTTTAATAATCCTTCCGGCGTGGCGGTGGATAATGCGGGCTACCTCTACGTAGTGGACGCCGGCAACAACACCATCCGAAAAGTTACACTCAACGGAGAGGTGACGACGCTGGCGGGGCTGGCACAACGCGACGGGAATGGAAATTATGTGCGGGGGAGCGTTGATGGGGCGGCGAGCACCGCGAGATTTGCTTATCCTGCCGGAGTCGCAGTGGACAACGCTGGCAATCTCTATGTGTCCGACTTGGGCAACGAAACGATTCGCAAAGTTACGCCTGCTGGTGTTGTCACCACGTTGGCCGGGCTTCCGCTGAATTTTGGAAGCACGGACGGCACGGGGAATACCGCGCGATTCAACAGCCCTTTCGGAATAGCCATGAATCACGCGGGGCTTATCTATGTGGCGGACTCGTTCAACCACTCGATCCGCCGGGTGACAACTGAGGGAGTTGTGACCACACTGGCAGGATTGCCGGACGATAAAGGCGCAGGCAGTGCCGACGGCGTGGGAACTCAAGCGCGATTTGATTCTCCGTTTGGCGTCGCCGTGAACGACGCGGGCATGATCTACGTGGCGGACACGTTTAACCACACCATTCGCAAAGTAGCGCCCGCGGGAGTGGTGACGACTTTCGCCGGGCTGCCGGGTAATCTGGGGGACGCGGATGGGACGGGAAGTGTCGCCCGTTTTTATGAGCCAACTGGCCTGGCGGCGGACAACTCCGGCAACCTGTACGTGGCGGATCAGTTCAACAACACAATCCGCAAAGTGACGCCGGAGGGAGCAGTAACAACGCTGGCAGGGCAGGCAGGAACATTAGGCGGCACCGATGGGATGGGAAACGGTGCTCGATTTTTTTGGCCTGCTGGCGTCGCTGTGGACACTGCCGACAATGTTTATGTGGCCGACTCCAGCAACCACACCATCCGTAAAATCACGCCAGCGGGAGCGGTGACGACGCTGGCCGGACTTGCGGCCAAGCTTGGCAGCGCCGACGGGGCAGGTGGCGCGGCGCGGTTTTACAATCCTCAAGGCGTGGCCGTGGATAAGGGGGGCAACGTTTATGTGGCGGACAATGGTAACCACACGATCCGGAAGATAACGCCGGCAGGAGTGGTATCGACGCTGGCCGGTCTGGCTGGCTTTTACAATCGAGGCAGCGCGGATGGGACGGGCAGTGCCGCGCGTTTCATACACCCCAGCGGCCTGGCAGTGGATGCCAAAGGCAACGTTTATGTGGCTGACTCTTACAATCACACGATCCGGAAAGTGACGCTCGCGGGAGAGGTGACGACACTGGGCGGATTGGCAGGTGCCGGTGGTAATATGGACGGAACGGGAAGTGATGTGCGATTTAGCACTCTTCAAGGGCTGGCTGTGGACGCCGCAGGAGTTCTCTACGTGGCGGACACATCGAACTCCGCGATCCGAAAAGGTTTTCTGGCGGTCAAAATTGCCAGCTCCGGATTGGGCTTTGGCTTCAACGGCGGCAAGTTCGGCTTCAATCTCACCGGGCCAGCGGGAAAGTCGGTGGTCGTGGAAGCTTCAACTGACTTTGTGAACTGGCTGCCGCTGTGGACCAACACGTTCGCTGGCGCACTTACTTTCAGCGACGCGCAGAGTGGCGGCGTTTCCAATCGTTTTTACCGCTCTCGCCTGCCATAACCGGCAATTCAATCGAGCACCGAAAAACTGCGGCTACGCGAGTCGAGGTTCGCCTTTTTTGCCTGCAATCGACGCGATTTCTTCTTTTTCCCCGGTGCGGAAGCCGTTACCATCCGCCCGCATGAAGCACGCAGGCAAAGCCGCGCAAGCCGCGCGGAAGCTCATTTTGTGGACGTTCGCCGCCCTGGCCCTGACCATCGCCGGCGGGGTGCTGGCCATTGTGCTCGGTCTCTTGATCAAGGCGCTGGCGGTGTTCCTTCTGTGTGTCTGGGGCATCTTCGCCGCTTTCACGTTCTATTTTTTTCGCGATCCGGAGCCGAGCGTGCCGTCCGCCACGGATGCCATCGTTTCGCCCGCGCATGGCAAGGTCGATTTGATCGATGAGATGCTGGAATCGGAAGTCCTGGGCGGGCCATGCCGGCGGGTGTCCATTTTTCTTTCCGTCATCGACGTGCATGTGCAGAACGCGCCCATCGCGGGAACGGTGACACTGGTGAAACACACGCCCGGCCAGTTCCTGAACGCGCTGAACACCGAGTCGGCGATCCACAATGAAAATGTGCTGGTGGCTTTCGATTCACGCGAACGCGCCGGCGAAAAAATCGGTGTCCGCCTGATCGCCGGCTTGATCGCGCGGCGGATTGTGCCGTTCGTCGAAATGAACGACGCCGTCGAACGCGGCGAGCGCATCAGTTTGATACAATTTGGTTCGCGCTGTGATTTGTATCTGCCGATGTCGGCGAAGATACAAATCAAACTGGGCGACCACGTGAAAGGCGGCGAAACGATCATCGCGCTGCGCGGCTAGTCCAGAATGGAAGCGAATCCCACCAAACCAACGGAACCCGCCGAACCGCCCCGGCTGCGGATTTATTTTCTGCCGAATTTGCTGACGGCGGGAAATCTTTTCTGCGGTTTTCTCGCGCTCACCCGCATCGTCGAAGCGGACAAGACGATGATGGGGAATTTTTATTATGACATCCGGCAGGCGCTCTTTTTCATCTTGCTGGCGTGCATCTTCGATTTGCTGGATGGCCGTGTCGCGCGGATGGGCGGTCACGAAAGCCCATTCGGACGCGAATTCGATTCGCTGGCGGACGTGATTTCGTTCGGCGCGGCGCCCGCGTTTCTCGTGCATCGCATCGTGCTCAAGGATGTCTTCGCCGATCATCCTGAAATCGGCTGGTTCATCGCGTCGATTTATTTAATCTGCGGCGCGCTGCGACTGGCGCGGTTCAACTGTCTCTCCGCGCAAAGCTCAAGCGGCGGCAGCAACGAATTCCTCGGTTTTCCCATTCCCGCCGCCGCCGGGCTGGTCGCCTCGCTGACACTGTTTCTCATCTGGTGGGACGAAAAGGACTTTGCCACGGGCCGCTGGCGTTATTTGCTGCCGGTGATTTTGTTGTTCCTCTCGATCATGATGGTCAGCGAGGTTCGCTATCCGGCTTTCAAATCGATCAACTGGCGGACGAAGCGAACGTTCACCCGCATGGTCGCGTCGATCATCGCCATTGGCTCGCTCGTGATTCTGCGCAACAGAATCTTGCCGATCGTGCTGCCGATCATTTTTACGAGCTATCTGCTTTACGGATTCATTCGTCCAAAAATCTCCCGCCAGATGCGCCATGATATTGAAGAAGAGGACGAGGACGAATCGGCCGAAGCCTCGTAATAACTTCTGCGCGCTCATGGTCAAAGCGATTTCCGAATCATGAACGAGGCGAGCGATTTGTTCCTGAGTTGGTTCATGGGCGCGTTGAGTGGGTTCGTCGTTTCCATTCCCGTTGGTCCGATCAATATCACCATCGTCAACGAAGGCGTGCGCCGAGGTTTCTGGTGGAGCTGCTGGATCGGTCTTGGTGCAGTGGTGATGGAAATGATTTACTGCGCGATGGCTTTTGCCGGATTTTCCGGATTGTTCGCTTCCGAAATGCTGCGCGCCGCCATCGAGTTGACCAGTTTTCTGCTGATGCTCGTGCTCGGCATCAAATACCTGCTCACGCGCTCATTGCCCGCGATGACAAAAACCGTCGAACGCGTCGAGCATCGGTTTCATCCGCACACGGCGTTTACGACTGGCTTCGTGCGCGTGCTGGCAAATCCTGGCGTGCTCCTCTTCTGGATAACGATTGCGGCGACATTTATCGCGCACGAATGGATGAATAACACCTGGACCAGCAAAGCTGCGTGCGTGCTTGGTGTCGGCACGGGCGTGCTGCTGTGGTTCGTGCTGTTAAGCTTTGGCATCTCGAAGGGGCATGGCCGAATTTCCGAGCGGTCGCTCATTCGCATGGCGCAAGTCTCCGGCGCGCTGCTGCTCATCGCGGCGATCTTCATCGGTGCGCGGTTGGTGTCGCTCATCGCAAAGAACCAGGAAATCCGCACGCAAATGAAAGCGCTCGAACGGCAAATCCAAAAGCCGTTTCGTTGAACGTGCGAATATGGAACTGGGCGTCAGCTTCAAATTGCAACACAGTTGAAAGCGAAGCAGCGACAATCGCCGAACAGGATGCAAACCGGAGCTTGTGCAAAGCCGCCGGGAACTTCATCTTTGCGCCACGATGGAAGATGACAAAGAATTGACGGCACATGATCGGATTTCAAATTTCGGCGAACGCGTGTTAGCCGGCGGCCAGATCACGCGTGACGAAGCCGCCTGGCTTTTTAGTTTGGAGAGCGCCGCGGATATTTTTGATCTCATCGCGTGGGCCAACCGGATCCGCGAGCGATTCAAGGGCAACAAGATTCATCTTTGCTCCATCGTCAACGCCAAGGCCGGCAATTGCTCCGAGAATTGCAGCTTCTGCGCGCAGTCCTCGTACCACCAAACCGGCTCGCCGAAATACGTCTTCGTCGATCCTGAGCCAGTGCTGGAAGCTGCCGACGAGGCGAACAAGAACGGCGTCACGGCCGTCGGCCTCGTCGCCGCCTGGAAAGGGCTGAATGAAGGCCCGCTGCTGGACGAAGTGTGCGACCGCATTCGCGAATTGAAAGACAGCGGCAAGACGCGACCCGATGCCTCGCTTGGTATCATTAAATCGCAAAAAGTTGCCGACCGATTGAAGGAAGCCGGTCTCGAATGTTACGGCCACAATCTCGAAAGCTCACGCCGTTTTTTTCCGAACACTTGCACGACGCACACCTACGAAGACCGCCTCGAAACGATTGGCTATTTGAAAAAAGCCGGTATCAAGATCTGCTCCGGCGGCATCATCGGCATGGGCGAGACGCGCGAAGATCGCTGCGACCTGGCTTTTTCGCTGAAAGAAATCGGCGCCAACGTCGTGCCGATCAATATCCTCAATCCGATTCCCGGCACGCCTTTTGAAAAAAATCCCCCTCTGCCGCCGCTGGAAATTTTGAAGACCATCGCGTGCTTCCGTTTCATTCTGCCGCGACGGGAAATCATGATCGCGGGCGGGCGCACGGTGAACTTGCGCGACGCGCAGAGCATGGTCTTTGCGGCGGGCGCCAGCGCGCTGATGGTAGGCAACTATCTGACGACTCTGAATCAATCGGTGGAGCGCGATTTGCAAATGCTCAAAGACCTCGGCTTGGATCCAAGCTGGGACAACCACGGTTTCAGCGATCAGGAAGCAGGCGGCTGCGGCTGCGCGGAACCGGCGTGCGAGACGAACGACCTCGTCACAACCGGCGTGCCGGATTGCTCGGCGTAGGGATTCACGTCGCCGTGGAAGTTGTTTTTGCCTTCCGTTTTTCGGCGCAGGAATGCGTTGAGCTTACTTTTGCCGGACGAGTCAAATCGCATTTTCCGAAATTCAAATTGACTGGGAGAGAGCTCTTCCAAAACATTTCGTCATGCCAGCCAAAGACCCACGCGTGGACGCTTACATCGCCCGCGCCGCTGATTTTGCCAGACCGATCCTCACGCACTTCCGCCGGCTCGTCCACACCGCCTGCCCCGACGTCGTCGAGACGATGAAGTGGAGTTTTCCACACTTCGACCATCGAGGAATCTTGTGCAGCATGGCAGCCTTCAAGCAGCATTGCGCGTTCGGATTCTGGAAAGGCGAATTGATTTTCGGCAAAACCGCCGCCGCCGATGAAGCGATGGGCCATCTCGGCCGCATTACTTCGCTCGCTGACTTGCCTAATGACGGCGCGTTGCTTGGCTACATCCGCAAAGCGGCCGAACTCAATGAGGCTGGCGTCAAGAAGCCGCAGCCGCTGCGGACGAAAGTCAAAAAGGAACTGGTCGTGCCGGATTGGTTGCTGGCCGCGTTGCGCAAAAACAAAACGGCGCTGGCGACATTTGAGAATTTCAGCTACAGCCATCGGAAGGAATACGTCGAGTGGCTCGTCGAAGCCAAACGCGAAGAGACGCGCGTCAAACGTCTGGCTCAGGCGCTTGTGTGGCTGGCTGAGGGGAAATCCCGCAATTGGAAATACGAGCGGTGTTGAATCAACCATCAGCCGTGCGCCCGCGATGAAAAAATCTCCTGCTCGGATGTCACCTCGGGCGCGGCCCGTGGGCAAAGCAATTTGCCTGCGCGTCATCTGTCAGCGCCCACCCAGACCCGGCCCGCACGAAACCGGTTTTGGGCTTCAAAACAAATCACTAGGCGACTGGCAATTGCATCAGGGCCAGACGAGACACAATGGCGATCTTCATTTCAGTTGCGAGTGCAGCGTGAAGCGCGATGCCAGCAGCGGCTCGCCGGTTTTTCTTGGCCCATTTGTTCACGGCCCAGCGACGAAGCGTTTTCTTTATTTGAGTTGGAAGCCAAAGAACTGGCAGCCCGGCACGCGTGAAATCGTTCCGCCTCCGTACACTCGCCGAATGAAAGTTCATCTTGCTACGATCTCATGGCCGCTCCTCGAAGCCGCTTGGCGGGCGGGTGCCGTGCTCGAAGTCACCGTCCCCGGCACCGCGAAAGACGGCGGTCCTGCTTGCGCCTCGGTGCCAGTGTTGGAAGGCGGTTGGAAACTTGGTGGAAGATGAACGTCAATTCTTTCACCACAACGACTCTGAAAAATTTTCGCCGACGCGCGCTCTCCGTGCTTTGCTGTTTGCTGCTGCTGGCGATGTTTCTCAACCAGGCGCCCACGCAGGAGAAAGCGCGATTGACCAACGCATGGACAGTCATCGCGCCATTCTTCGCGCCGCCCGCCGAGTTCGCCGCCCAATTCGGCGAGTTCCGTTCACCGCTGCTTTTCCAGGATGGTTCGCGCGTGGCCACTTCCGCCGACTGGCCGCGTCGCCGCGCGGAGATTGTGCGCGAATGGAACCAATTGCTTGGGCCGTGGCCGGCCATCATCACGCAGCCCAGGCTGGAGGTTTTGCGGGAATCACGACGAGAAAACTTTACTCAGAAACGCGTTCGCCTGGAGATCGCGCCGGGACAGACGGGCGAAGGCTGGTTGCTCATCCCCTACCGCGCGAAGCCACGGCCGGCCGTGCTCGTCGTCTATTATGAACCGGAGACCAGCGTGGGTTTGAATCCCGAACAAACGCTGCGCGACTTTGGTTGGCAGCTCGCGCGCCGCGGGTTCGTCACGTTGAGCATCGGCACGCCGGGCGGCGACGCCCGGAAGCCCGACCTTGGCGCCGCGCTTTGCCAGCCTCTGTCGTTTCACGCGTACGTCGCGGCGAATTGCTGGCAGGCGCTGGCGAATCTTCCTGAAGTGGATTCCGCACGCATCGGCGTCACCGGCCACAGCTACGGCGGCAAATGGGCGCTGTTCGCCGGCGCGTTGTGGGAGAAATTTGCGGCCATCGTCGTGAGCGATCCCGGCATCGTGTTCGATGAATCGCGATCAAACGTCAATTACTGGGAACCGTGGTATCTCGGTTTCGACGCGGCGGAGAAGCGTTCGAAAGCCGGCGTGCCAGCGGCGGATAATCCACGAACGGGTGCCTACAAGCGCATGATCGCGCAAGGGCGGGATTTGCACGAACTCCACGCGCTCATTGCGCCGCGTCCTTTCCTCGTCAGCGGCGGCGCGGAGGATCAGCCTTCGCGCTGGATCGCGCTGAACCACGTCATCGCCGTGAATCAATTGCTGGGTTTCACCAATCGCGTCGCGATGACCAATCGCAAGGAACATTCGCCGGATGAACTTTCCAACGCGCAACTCTGCGCGTTCTTCGAGCATTTTCTGATGGAACAATAGTCGTGCCGCCTGCCGTGTGCGCTCCGAATTGTCCGAGGTTGTAGTCTGCTTCTCCTTTTATTGAAGCAATTCCTTCGGCGCGACTTCGATCTTGTCCGAAATTGCCGCCGGCATGTTCACCGCTTTCATCCGGCCGTCAACCTGGCGGGTGACGCATACGACGGTGAGTGAGCCGCGCGCAACTTCTTCACCCGGCGGCGTGTTCAACTTGCGAAAGCGAAAGAGGTAGCTCAGGGATTTTGCCGTCTTGTTGCTCACGAGCAACTGGATCTCCACTTCGTCCTCGAAACGCAACGGTTTGAAATAATCGCATTCAGCATGGACGCGCGGCCAACCGATCGGCGGCGTGAAATTCTCCATGACAATCGAAAAGCCCAGCGAGCGGAAAAACCCGTGCTCGGCCGTTTCCATGAAGCGGAAAAAATTCGCGTAGTGCATGATGCCGGCCATGTCGGTTTCGGCGAATTCCACGCACCGCGTTACTTTGAATTCGCAGGCCATTTTCAAAATTGTGAGTTGAAGATGGAGGCGTTGTCGCTGCGACTGCGGCTCGCGACGGTTTGATAGGCCTGCGCGATGTCGCGCGCCATGCGTTCGGCGCTGAATTTTTCCAGCACGGCGGCGCGGCCAGCCTGCCCCAGCGCGCGCAGACGTTCCGGGTCCAGAAGCAATTCTTCGATGGCGAGCGCCAGCGCCAGCGGATCATTCGGTTCGCATAAAACTCCGCCGCCCGTGGCCGCGATCAATTCGGGAAACGCCGCGTGGCGGGGTTGCACGACCGGCACGCCAGCCGCGAGCGATTCGATGACGTAAAGTCCAAATGCTTCGCCGTAGAGCGCCGGCGCGGACATCACGGACAGCGAGCGAAAGAAATCCACTTTCGCCGCGCGGTCGAGGTTCGGATGAAATTCGGCGTCCTTCAGACAGCCGTGCGCTTTCATGCGTTCGCGCAAAGTGCCGACAAATTTTTCATCCGCTGGACTCATGCCACCGCCCACGCGCAGTTTCAAATCTTTGACGCGGTCGCGCGTTTTCAAATGGATGAACGCCTCGACGAGCGTGTCCAGCCCTTTGATCTGGCTCATCCGCGAGAAATAGCCCAGCACGGGCGGATTGGGCGGAGACGCAGCCGTGGTGTAGCCAGTGAGGCTGATGCCGTTGTAAATAACCTGGATTTGATCCGCGCGCAGTTTCAGGCGCGCGCTCATCACGGCGGCAAAATACCGGCTGGGCGCGATGAACAAATCGATGTCGCGGGCACGCTCAATCAACGTCGCCCACGTCTGCTCGCGTTGAGCCGTGGGCAGTGCATCCAGAAACCAATCCTCGCCCTGCAACATGCAAAGCACCGGTGCGCGCAGTTCGGATTTAATCCGTCGCGCCATGCCGATGAGCAGTGCGTTCGAGAGGCATATAACGTCGGGATGCTCGTTCTGCTTGAGCCATGCGATCAATTCCTCCAGCTCGCGCGCTTGAAATCCATTTTCGCCGCGCGCCATCGAGAGCGTCAACTCGCCGACGTCTTCCGGCCGCGTCTTCGCGGCGGAACCAGCCGCGAGGTTAAGCAGCCCCGGCGAATCGAGCAGCCGGTGCAGCCACTTTGGTGAATTGCGGAAAAAGCCCGATTTCTGTTCGAGATAAAGTGGCACCATCGTCGTCGCGTGACCGAGCTGGCGCAGCGCGGCGACCAGCGCGTTGTCGCGAAAACAGCCGCCGCAAAACATTTTACCGGCACCGGGCGTGATTTGGACGATGTTCACGTGTGCCAGAGTGTTGCGAGTCGCGCGGCGGGTGTCAACGCAGGCGCGGCGCGCCGGCCGTTGAAGATTCTTCGGCGCAAAGTTGTTCAGCGGAGTTTTTTAGCTGGCTTTCTGGCGCGCGAAAATTAAAGTGCGGGCAAATCTCCGAAACGAAATTTGACGATATGGAAATCACTTTCAACTGTCCCAAGTGCAATCAAGAGCTGGCTGTGGACGCCTCGGCGGCGGGGTCGGAAATCACCTGTCCGGTGCAAAACTGCGGCGAGAAAATGGTCGTCCCTGCGCCGAATACGACGAACATCCATCCGATGAACCCCATGGCTTCGTCGGCGGCGGCCAAAGAGGAGCATCACTTCAAAGTGCCGGTGCATGAAGGGCCGACGGAAGTTTTGGTCGCGAAAGTCATGCCGACCCTGGAAGTGGCGGCGGACGGCGAGAAAAAACTGCGCATCCGTTGCATCAAGCGAACCGAATGCGTCGAGGTCGGCAAAGATAAATTCGAGGAAGTTGTCAGCGCGTTCCTCGGCAAAATCGGCGAGACGAACGTGGTTTCCATCAACACGATCAACTACACGCACATCGACATGGGCACGCGCGCCATTCTCACGGACTTCGGCGTGATGATTGTCTTCAAGGGGTAACGAGCCGAAGTTTGTAGAATGATACGTTTTGTCCGCGAGCGGAGTGACGTAGCATCGCTTAACCTTGCTCAAGACTTCATTTCATGGCGAGCAATGCTCGGCGCTTCAAACTTTACCACTACTAGGTTTCTCGTTGGATTGAATTGATGGAATCATCACGCTAACGAAATTTTCCCTGGCCTTGAGTGGTT
>JACPZS010000122.1 GCA_016195385.1 Verrucomicrobiota bacterium | reverse complement strand
AATTGAAAAACGGTGACGCAAACGCCACCGACGAAGACACCGTTGAACAAAACGAGGCCGGTCGTGATCGTTTGCGCGGCGGCTTGTTCGGATTGAAATGCCTTCGCGTCGAGCGCGTCGTGCCAGCCGGTGAGCGCGGCGACGAAGCCGGTGCGCGCGTGCGCGGCGTTGCTCAGTCGCCAACGGAATTCGCCCGCGTCGTCGATCCAGCGAATGGCTTCGGTCAGTTTCTTTCCGGAGCGCAGATCCGCGACGACGTTGCGGGAACGGCGCATGATTCGATTGCTCGCCGTGGATTGGGCGGCGAGGTTGACGGCCGTTTCCTCAGGTACTTCGGCATCCAGAAAAATCGCGAGCATCGCGGAAAAATCCCGGTGCATACGCTGCCGCCGCCACGGGAGCCGCTCGAAGAAGAATTCCACAAGCGGCTCCAGACCAACATTGCGCCACACGGTGGGACGCGGTGCGTTGCCGGAGAAACTGCCGCCGATGAGCAGCAGTGCCCACGTCGCGAAACTGATCGCGGCAAACCACGGCCCGAACTCGAGCATGAACTGTGGCTGGCTGCCGAGATGGACTTGCATGTCTGCCGAGATTTGAAGGAACTTGGGCATCACAAAAATGTTCAGGATGAGCACCACCCAAATCAGGAGCGGTGAGGCCGAGAGAAACACGATGAAAAGATAGTTTGCGGCGCTGGTCGTGTGCGAAGATCCTTCCGCCAAGCTGCGTCGGCACGCTGGCAGAACTTTTGCGATGTCACCGATGCGTTCGCCTGCCTGCAGCATGGCGTTGACTTGTGGCGGCAGCATTCGCGGAACTTTAGCGAGAGCGACGCCGAAGCGCAGGCCGCTTTCGATGTGAGCCGCGAGTCGATAGAAAGGAACGCCGAGCGCGCGATCATGACATCGAGCGAGGGAGAGAATCGCGTGCTCCGGACTGCGGCCGCGTTTGAGTTCGCGTTCCAGCAAATCGAGCAGAAAACGCCCACTCTCCTGACGCCGCAGCGGCAGACTCAAGAATTCGTAGATTACCGAAAAGAACACGCACGAGATCACGAGCCATACGACGCACCAGATGCCGAGATGGATGAAGAAGTTCACAAATTTTTATTGGCTGCCAGGTGAGTTGCCGACGTCTCCCAGCGATCCTAACAATGTGGTCAGCACGCGCAGCACGGGAAAGAATTGTCCCACGATCATCACGCCCAGCAGCACGACCGAAACCGGCAGTGCGGCGTAGAGCAGCATTTCGATTCGGTGAACGGCGCGCGCGTGGTAAATCTCCGCCGCCTGCTTGAATCCGCCTTCCATGTCCTCACCGGACTCTTGCACGAGCCACAAAAACAGTGGCGGAAAAACTTTGGCGTTAGCGGTCATATCGGCGAACCGGGCGTGGCCTTCGCCGAGGCGCGATTGCCAGCGGCCCAGTTCCGCGCCGGCGGGCGTGCCGGATTCCAGTTGCCGCAGCAGGCCAAGCGCATTGTTCAAATTTCCGCCGTTGCGCAACAGCAGCGCGGCGGATGACGCGAACTGCGAAAGACTGGCTTCCCGAAACGCGGGCAATCGCCAGCGGAGCGCGCGGCGCACGTTGGGCAGCGCGAGGGCGATGAGAACGAACGCCGTCGCGAGCGCAAAAAGCGACGGCAGAAACCAAGACTGCATCATCATTTGCTGGCCGCGATTCTGAATCAGCCAGTCGAGTTCATCCTTCGGAAATTCTTTCACGAGGCCGTTGTAGATGAATGCCATCAGCACCGAGAGCGCGAGCGAAACGACGAGTACGATGAGCGGGTAAATCATCAAGCCGCGCAGCCGCGCCCAGATCGAACTCGCGCGATGGTAGTAATCCGCGAGCGTCACCAGCACGCCGGGCAGGTCGTTGCTCTGCACGCCGACGCGGAGCATCTGCGCGTAAAGCTCCGGCAACTTGCGCGACTTGACCGCGTCGGCCAGCGGCACACCTTTCGCAAGGTCGGCTTCGAGCGATTCGATTTCCACGCGCAGCGGCCCGTGCTGCATCTGCGCGCAGAGCTGGCGCAACGCGCCTTCGAGCGGGATGCCATCACGCAACATCGCGGCCAGTTGTTGGTTGAAAAAAGCAAACTCGTCGTAGTTCATAAGCCGAAAATTCTTATCAGTTCTGTTTCGTTCGTGACGCCGCGACTGACCAATTCACGTCCCGCATCTTCGAGCGAATGCGTCGGCGTCAACGCCAGCGGTTCGCGTAGTCGCAATCCGGCGCGCAACGAATCCGTCATGCGTGTCCATTCAACGATCGGGACGCGGCCACGAAAGCCGGTTTGCAGGCACGCGTCGCAGCCGGCACCGTCGCACGCGCGGCAGACGCAGCGCACGAGCCGCTGGTTCAGCACCAACTCGACTGCCGATGCGACCGCGAACGGATCAGCGCACATCACCTGCAGCCGCTCGAACACGCCGCGACACGAACCTGCGTGCAGTGTCGAGATGACGAGATGGCCGGTGAGCGCGGCGCGCACGGCGAGGTTCGCGGTTTCCTCGTCGCGAATTTCGCCGAGCACGAGCACCTGCGGATCCTGCCGCAGCAAATGCCGCGCGGCTTTGGCGAACGTGAGTCCGCGCGCCTCGTTCACTTCGGTCTGCATCACGCTGGGAAGAATTTGCTCAACCGGATCTTCAATCGTGATGATGTGCCGACCGTGTTGCGCGGCGAGAAAGCGCAGGCAGGCGTAAATCGTCGTGGTCTTGCCGCTGCCAGCGGGACCGGTTAACAGCATCAGCCCGGAGGTTTGCCTTAAAAACTTTTCCAGTTCTGTGCGCACCGCCGTGTCCAGCTCCAGTTCGTCGAGCGTGCGAGCTGTCGAGTCGTTGAAGAAGCGGAGCACGATTTTTTCGCCGGTGACCGTTGGATAAGTTGCGACGCGAATGTCCTGCGTGGAATGCGCGTCGGCCTTGTCGATGCGCCCGTCCTGCGGCAACGATTCCTGATAAGTCTTAAGGCGCGCGAGAAACTTGATCCGCCCGAAGACGCGCTCGGCAACCGCTTCGGGCAACGAACTCGGCGGAGCCATCACGCCATCAAGTCGAAACGAAACTTCGGCGGATTTGCCGAGCATCTGCAAATGAACGTCGCTGGCGCCCAGCCGCTCGGCACGTTCAATCAACTCGGCGACGATGCGTGGCGCGGCGTCCTCGCCAGTCAGCGTCGAATCAGGAACGAGTCGTTTCAAAGTCAGGTCAGGAGTTTTGTGTTCCGCTTCGGGCATACCGGTTACGAAGAGTTGGACAACGAGGAATGAAGTTGCTCACGCGCAAATGCCGATCTGAGCTTGATGATCGGAATCTACGGAAGCATCGACCGCCATTGGGCCAAGCGTCGCGCTGGCGATGCTTCGGTCCGTTGCCTGGCCTGATCAGGGCACGGACAGGCATGGCCAGTTACAGTCAGCGTGCGCGAGCAAGGTGAGTTTTGAGATGAGCCGCGGCGACGTCGATGAATTCGCCGGTCATGATGTCACGATGTTCCTTGTGTTCACCGGGGATTTCCACCACCTCCACGCCACCCAGAGCCCATTTGGTCCAGCCAAGATCCGGCTCCGCAAAAAGCCCGGCACTCACATAGATCGTCATCTTGCCGGGAAAGGTTTGCAGTTGGTAATTTTTTTCCGCCCGAAAATGGTTTTGGAGGAAAAACAGCCGGCGCAAATTATCCGGCAGTGGTTTGCCCTTGCGGCTATAGTAGCGTCCCAGAACGTAGTAATACTTCAGCCGCTTATAGTGAAGGCGCATCATCACTTTGCGTTGGACGTACCGCCAGGCTTTGCGCGGCGAGCGCTTGGCCAGGTTGCGAAGGTGGCGAATCAGCCACGGCTGCGCTGGCCGGTTCAACGCGGCATCTTCGAGGGCGGTAGCCCCTTTCGGCGCGCGCCCTTCGCGATAATCGTATCGCGGCACGCCGCCGTCGAAGGACGCGAGAAAACAGATCTGCTCGCCGGCGCGGCGCAATTGCTGCGCCACTTCAAAAGCGACGATCGCGCCGAAGCAAAACCCCGCCAGTTGATACGGCCCGTGCGGTTGCACGCTGCGCATTTCCTGGATATAGTGAGCCGCCATTTCCTCGACGTGCTCATGTGGCACCGCTCCGCCGTACAAACCTTGCGCCTGCAAACCATAGACGGGCTGGTCATCGCCGAGGCGATTGGCGAGATCGTAGTAAAATAAAATCGTGCCCGCCCCCGCGTGCATGCAGAACAACGGCGGGCGCGTGCCGTTCGGTTGAATGGGGATCAGCGAAGTCCACTTCGACGCGGCGGCAGCGCCGGTGATCAACCCCGCCAGTTGCCCGATGGTCGGCGCTCCGAGCAACGCGGTCGGAACAAAATTTTTTCCGAAGTTCTTTTGGATTTGAGTGAACAGCCGGCTGGCGATCAGCGAGTCACCGCCGAGGTCAAAAAAATTGTCATGGATGCCGACGGGCTGCACGTTGAGCAGCTTCTCCCAAAGCTTCGTCAACTGATTCTCGGTTTCGTTGCGCGGGGCGGCAAATTCTTTTTCCAAATCCGGCCGGCTCTGATCCGGCGCAGGCAGCGAACGGCGATCCACCTTGCCGCTCGGCGTGAGCGGCAGTTTTTCGAGCGCCATGAACATCGTCGGCACCATGTAGTCCGCAAGCTTCTCGCCGAGAAAAAAGCGCAATTCGCCGACGCTCGGTTTTTCACCGGACTGCGGGACGAAGTAACCGACGAGGCGTTTGTCGCCCGGCGCGGGTTCATAAACGGACACGGTGGCCTCGCGCACCTTGGGGTGCTGGCCCAGCACGGTTTCAATTTCCCCCAGCTCGATGCGGAAGCCGCGGATTTTGACCTGATGATCGATGCGGCCAAGAAATTCGATGTTGCCGTCGGGCAGAAACTTCGCGAGGTCGCCGGTCTTATAGAGTCGCGCGCCCGGCTCGCGACTGAACGGATCAGCGATGAATTTTTGCTGCGTGAGTTCGGGCCGATCCAAATAACCGCGCGCCAGCGACACGCCACCGATGTGCAGTTCGCCCGGCTCGCCGATTTCGACGGGCTGCAAATTCGGATCGAGCAGGAAGATTTTGCAATTCGCCACCGGCCGGCCGATGGGCGGCAGGCGCATCCACTGGCTCGGTGGGCCGTTCAGTGGGAACGACGTGACGACGTGACTTTCGGACGGGCCGTAGTGGTTGAACAATTTCGTCTGCGGCAATTTTTCAAACAAGTTTTCGATGGCGCGCGAAATTTGCAACTGCTCGCCCGCCGTGATGACTTCGCGCAACGTCTCCGGCACGAGGCCGGTGTCTTCGACGGCCTGCGCGATTTGCTGCAACGCGACGAACGGCAGAAACAATCTGGCCACGCTTTCCTGTTGCATGAGCCGCAGCAAGCCTTCGGGATGCCGGCGCAGTTCCTCGGTGATGAGCACGAGCGCGCCGCCCGCCGCCCACGTGGAAAACATTTCCTGAAACGAAACGTCAAAACTGAGCGACGCGAACTGCAGCGTTTTCGCGCCTGGCGGCAATTTGGATTCCGTGAGTTGCCACGCCACCAGATTGACCAGGCAACGATGCACCATCGCCACGCCCTTTGGCCGACCTGTCGAGCCTGACGTGTAAATAACATAAGCCAGATGCTCGGGCGTGGGTTCGGCGGTGGAAAATTTTGACGACGGCGATTCTTTCGGCAACGGCTCGTCCAGGAAAATCACTTTTGCTTTCGTGGACGACAAATGCGCGGCGAATTTTTTTTGCGTGAGCAGCACTGGCGCGCGGCTGTCTTCGAGCATGAACGCCAGGCGCTCTTGCGGATACGCCGGGTCCATCGGCACGTACGCGCCACCGGCTTTTAGGATGCCCAGCACGCCGACCATCATGTCCAGCGAGCGCTCGACGCTCAACCCGACGCGCGAATCCGGCCCGACCCCCAGCGTGCGCAAATGCGCGGCCAATTTTGCGGCGCGCTCTGCCAACTCGCGATAAGTGGTCTTTATTTCGCCGCTGATGACGGCGATGGCATCTGGCGTTCGCTTCGTCTGCTCTTCGAAAAAATCATGCACGCGTCCGTTCAACGGATACGGCGCAGCAGTTTGATTCCACTTATCCATCAGCGCGATCGATTCGGCTTTCAGGGAGGAAGCTCCGTCGTTTGGCGGCGACGGAACCACATCAGCGATGGATCCACCGAAGGGCGATACCGTCGTTTCAAGAGGCGCTTTCATTAAATAACTTTCGGCTCAACCAAGCCGGGCCAAAAATAGAGCAAGCGGCCTTTGGTTCAAGCGTCATCATCGTTGTCGGACGCAGCTCGACTGATCTGAAGAGCCGGGAAGAGTTTTGACAGCGCGGGGAAAATTTACAGAATCCGCCGATGACTCGAACCCGTTTGCCGAATTTCTCGCTCGTGCTCACTTCGCTGTTCTTTGCCACGATGTTCGTCTGTCGGGCTGCCGACGATTATCAACTTGGCCCGGATTCGCTGCCGAAAGAAGGCGTACCGCGCGGCACTGTGACCAAAACCAAATGGGTCAGTAAAATTTTTCCCGGCACGGAGCGTGATTATTGGATCTACGTCCCAGCAGAGTACGATGCAAACAAACCGGCCTGTGTGATGGTGTTTCAAGACGGTGGTGGGTACGTCAGCACCAACGGCTCGTATCGAGTGCCTACGGTTTTCGATAACTTGATCCACGCCAAAGAAATGCCCGTGACGATCGGAATTTTCATCAACCCCGGTGTCGTCCCTGCGCCTTCGACCAATGTCCTGCCGCGATTCAACCGCAGCTTCGAGTACGACGGCCTCGGCGATCAGTATGCGCGCTTCTTGCTTGAGGAAATTCTTCCTGAAGTCGGCAAGAATTTCAATCTGACCAAGGATGGCAACGGCCGCGCGATTGCCGGCGCAAGTTCGGGCGCGATTGCCGCGTTCACCGCGGCGTGGGAGCGGCCGAATGAATTTCGCCGCGTCTTCAGCACCATCGGCACGTACGTCGGCCTGCGTCACGGCAACGATTATCCAACCCTGGTCCGCAAGACCGAACCCAAGCCGCTGCGGATTTTTCTGCAGGACGGCTCGAACGACAACAACGGCTACGGCGGCAATTGGTGGGTCGCGAATCAGGACATGCTTTCGGCGCTGGAGTTCGCCGGCTACGAAGTGAATCATATTTGGGGCGACGGCGGGCACAACGGCAAGCACGGCGGCGCGATTTTTCCCGATGCCATGCGCTGGCTCTGGAAAGATTTTCCCACGCCAATCAAGACCGGGGTTGGTTCGAAGCAACCCGTGATGGAGATTTTGATCCCCGGCGAAAACTGGCAGCTTGTCAGCGAGGGACACAAGTTCACCGAAGGTCCGACCGCGAATGCCAAAGGCGAAGTGTTCTTCACCGATATTCCGAACAATCGCATCCACAAAGTCGCGCTCGACGGCATAGTCTCGGTGTTTGCCGAGAACACCAGCGGCGCCAATGGATTGAAATTTGGAGACGATGGCTATTTGTACGCCTGCGCGAACGGTAAGAAGAAGTTGACGCGCTACACCGAATCCGGCGACGCCGAAGATGTCGTGGACGATGTCGAGTCGAATGACATTTGCGGTCGCTACCAAAATGGCGGTTACTTCAGTGATCCGGGAAATAAAAAAATATGGTTCATCGACAACGAAGGCGCGACGCGCGTCGTCGATACCGGAATCAGCTTTCCCAACGGCCTCGTCACCAGCCCGGATCAATCTCTGCTCTACGTCGCCGACACGCGAGGCCAGTTCGTGTATTCGTTCCAGATTACGCCGGATGGTTCGCTGGCGCACAAGCAGCGCTATTTTCATTTGCATCTCGCCGACGGCGACACTGAAAGCGGCGCGGACGGCATCGCGGTGGACACGCTGGGCCGGCTCTATGTGACGACCAAAATGGGCCTCCAGGTTTGCGACCAAGCCGGCCGCGTAAATTCGATCATCCCGAAGCCGCAAGCGGCCTGGCTCTCGAACCTCTGCTTCGGCGGCGCGGAACTCGACACACTCTTCGTGACTTGCGGCGACAAGGTTTTCAAACGCAAAACCAAAGCCAAGGGCGTACTTTCGTTCAAGCCACCGATTCTTCCGCCTGCGCCGCGGTTGTGATTGAACCCGCCACAAAGGCACAAAGACACCAAGCGAGCGCGGCCGAAGGATGACGCCGGCAGGTTGCCAGCTTTTACTTTTTGTTTAGTGCCTTGGTGTCTTCGTGGCTAAACGTCACATCGCCGTCTGCGCAAGTTCTGCGCAGTTGTTTGTTTTGATTCGTGCAATCCTTGCGCGCGGCTGGCGTCCATCAACACGAACCGCCCGAATTCCTTTGCTGGCATGATAACTGCGTGAACTCTTTCAGAAACTTTCAGCGCCGCGCGTGCGTCTCTGAATTTGACCGCAAACGAAACTCGAATCGGTAAAAACAAATTATGAAAAAGATGAACTACCTGCTGGCGGTTGCCAGCGTCGCCGCCGTTCTTGGTTTGAACGCCGGCAGTGTCAATGCACAAAATCAGCAAACCCCGCCGCCTGCGGGTCAAGGCGGAGGCGGAGGGGGCGGAGGACGAGGGCGGGGAAATTTTGATCCCGAGCAAATGCGCCAACGCCAGATGGAGCGTTATAAGGAACAACTGGACGTCAGCGATGAAGCCGAGTGGAAAGTAATCTCGGGCCTGATTGAAAAAGTTAGCACGGCCCGCCGTGAAACCGGCGGTGGCTTTGGCGGATTCGGTCGCGGCGGCGGCGGTCCTGGCGGACCCGGTGGTGGTGGCCAAGGCGGTGGTGGCGGTGGACGCGCTGCTTTCGGCGGTCAGCAATTGCCCGAAGCGGAAGCGCTTCAGAAAGCCATCGAAGCAAAGGCTTCCAGCGATGAGATCAAAACGAAGCTCGCCAAGTATCGCGAAGCTCGCAAAGTGAAAGAAGCCAATCTCGAAAAAGCGCAGGAGGAATTGCGCAAGGTTCTTTCGGTCAAGCAAGAAGCCGCCGCCGTGCTCGCGGGACTTCTGAAGTAGTCCGCAACAAGTCTGCAAGTTCGCGCCTTTGCCTATGAGCCTGACTGAATCCACTGACTCTGCGTTGAAAGCGTTGCTCGACCGGATGGTTGCCGCCCGGCAATTGTCCGACGATGACGCACGCACGCTGAGCCAGCAGCAGGCTCGTGGCGCGAACGGCGCAGTGCAAACCGAAGACCATGTCCTCCGGTGGCTGGCGAAGGAATACGATGTTGCCTTCACGACACTGGAGGACGTCGAGCCGGATAAACAAGTTCTCTCCCTTTTCCCCGCGCGCATGCTGCTCAAAGACGAGTTGTTGCCGCTGCGCCGCGTGAACGGCCACGTCGAAGTGGCCACCAGTCGGCTCTTCGCCACGCAGGGACTCGACGCGCTCAAGACCATGACGGGCTTGCGGCTTAAGCCCGTGCTCGCGCCCAGCGAGGCGATCCAGCGTGAGATGAAGAAGCGCCTCGGCGTCGGCGCGGACACCATCGGCACGCTCGACGAGGAAAAATCCTTCGAGGTCGTCAATGAAAATGAAATCGACGATACCGATCTCGACAGCGCTGCGGAAGACGCTTCGATCATCCGCTTCGTCAACCAAGCGCATTGACGAAGCCGAGGTGGACATCCGTGTCTCGGTCATCCCGATGCTGCACGGCGAAGCGGTCGTCATGCGTTTGCTGCGGCAGAATTCCACGTTGCGCGGCTTGCGCGACCTGGGCATGGACACGCGCGAACGCGAGTGTTTCGAGCGCGTGCTTCAAATGCCGCATGGAATCATCCTCGTCACTGGTCCGACTGGCAGCGGCAAAACTTCTACTCTCTACACGGCGCTCAACACGATCAACGACGCGCTCCGCAAAATCATCACCATCGAAGACCCCGTCGAGTACCAACTCAAGGGCGTCAATCAAATCCAGGTCAACGAAAAGTCCGGCCTCACGTTCGCGCGTGGCTTGCGTTCAATTTTGCGGCACGATCCGGACGTCGTGCTCATCGGCGAAATCCGTGACGCCGAGACTGCGCAGATCGCGGTGCAAGCGTCGCTCACGGGCCATTTGGTTTTCTCCACACTCCACACGAACGACGCGCCTGGCGCGGTGACGCGGCTCGTCGATATGGGCGTCGAACCGTATCTCGTTGCCTCGTCGCTCGAAGCGGTGCTCGCGCAGCGGCTTGTGCGCGTGCTCTGTAAACATTGCAAGCAAGTCGATGCTTCGTCCACGGCGCAGGCGTTCAAGGGGCAACTCGGCATTTCCGCCGACACCGTGATTTATCGCTCGGTCGGCTGCCGCGAATGTCGCAACACCGGTTTCTTTGGCCGCCAGGCGATCTTCGAATGGATGGACAGCGACAACGAAATTCGCCAGTTGATTTTGAAAAATGCCTCGAGCGATCTGGTGCGGGACGCGGCCAGGCGCGGCGGAATGCGCACGCTGGCCGACGACGGTTGGCGGCTCGTGCGCCAGGGCGTGACGACCGTGGAAGAAGTTCTGAGCGTGACGACGGCGAAGGAAGTGGCGCGCTCCACAAAGAACGAATCACTCGACAGCGTCGCCGTGCAATCGGATCCGGCCAGCCTTGCGGTCAGCCGTGATTGACTTCGCTACAAACCATCGTGCCAACGTTCCAATACAAAGCGCTGCAAACCGACGGCTCAGTTGCTGAAGGCCAGCTTGAAGCGGGCGGACGCCAGGATGCATTTCGCCAGATGGAAGGTCGCGGTCTCCGCCCCATCAGCCTGGCCGAGCGCAATGGCGCGAGCGGTGCGGCCAAGTCTTCGCCGAAGCCGGTTCTGAAGCCCGTTGCGAAGGAAGTCGAACCGGAATCCAAAGCCACCAAGGCGAATGGCGCTCCGGCTCCTTCGATGAATCTCTCGTTTGGCGGCGGGAACAAAATCACGCCGAGGATTCTGGAGAACTTCACGCGCCTGCTTTCGAGTCTGCTCGCGGCCGGCGTGCCGCTCAGTCGTGCGTTGGTGATTCTTTGCAAAGAAGCGGCGACGCCCGCCGTCGGCGCGAAATGGAAACAAGTTCACGATCATGTCGTGGACGGTTTGTCGCTCGCCGAAGCCATGAGTCGCTCACCGGAAACGTTCCCGCGCGTCTACGTCGCGATGGTCGAGGCCGGCGAAACGGGCGGTTTCCTCGATGTGGTGCTCGGGCAAATCGCCGACTTCCAGGCGCGCGAAAAAGAAATGCGCTCGAAAGTCATGACCGCGCTGCTCTATCCGGTGATTCTGCTCATCCTCGCTCTCGGAGTGCTGGTGTTCTTGCTCGTGTTTTTCATTCCGCGTTTCCAGACGATTTTCACCGGGTTCGGCGCGAAGCTGCCGCTGCTCACGCAGATGATCGTTTCGACGAGCGATGTGCTGCGCCACTACGGACTCTTCCTCGTGCTCGCGCTTGGCATCGGCGGCTACATGCTGCGCACATGGTTTCTCTCGGAGGCCGGGCGGCGCAAATGGGAAGGCATGATTCTGCGCGCGCCGGTGGTTGGCCCACTCGTCGCGCAATTCGCCATGTCGCGTTTTTGCCGGATGCTCGGCACGTTGCTCGGCGCGGGCGTGCCGCTCATCAACGGCCTCAACGTCGCGCGCCGATCCATCGGCAACCAAATCCTCGTCGATGCCGTCTCCAACTCCATCGAGCGCGTGAAAGAAGGCAAACAACTCGGCACAAGTCTGGGTGAATGCCGCGCGTTGTTCTCCGGCTCCGTGTTGGAAATGATTTCCGTCGCGGAAGAGAGCGGCAAACTCGATCACGAACTTGTCCGCATCGCGAACGTCACCGAGGGCGACCTTGACCGCCAGCTCAAGACCGCCGTTGCGCTGGCCGAACCGCTCATGCTGTTTTTCATCGCCGGTTTTATCGGGACGATTTTCATCGGCATGGTCATCCCGATTTTCTCACTGCAAGATCACATCAAATAAACTCCACATCGTTCAGATATGAAATTAGCAATCAGCACTACCCCTCGGACGCGCTTTGGATCGCAACACGCTTTCACGCTCATCGAATTGCTGCTCGTGCTTGTGATCCTCGGCATTCTGGCCGGAATTGTTGTCCCAAAATTTTCCGGTAAAACAGAACAAGCTAAAAACGCCGCAGCAAAAGCGGATATTTCCAACCTTGGCACCACGCTCGATGCTTTCGAGATAGACATGGGCTATTACCCAAAGGGCAAGAACGGTCTCAACGATTTGGTGCAATCACCGCGTGACGGACAGAACTGGAAAGGCCCTTACGTCAAAGAAGGGATTCCTAACGACCCTTGGGGCCACCCGTACATCTACGAGTGCCCGGGCAAACATAATCCGACCGGGTATGACTTGATGTCGATGGGACCGGACGGGCAGCCAAACACAAGCGATGACCTTACTAACTGGCAACAAGCGAACCAGCGCAAGTGAGCCATGCCACCGGCGCGCGTTCACTCTGATCGAGTTGATTCTCGTGATGGCGATGTTGCTCATCGTCATCGCGGTGGCCGCGCCCACGTTGTCGAAATTTTTTCGCGGACGGAACCTCGACTCGGAGGCGCGGCGCTTCGTGTCGCTGACGCGCTACGGGCAAAGCCGCGCGGTGTCGGAAGGTGTGCCGATGGTTTTGTGGATCGATGCCAAGCTGGGGAGATACGGCTTGCAGCAGGAAGTGAGTTACACCGGCGTCGATCTCAAAGCCGTCGAATATGCGCTGGACAAAGAATTGCGCGTCCAGGTTACGGCGGCGGTGGCGCAACCGGGACAGCTCATGCAAGCGCGGCCAACCGCGCGCAACCTGCCGATGTTGCGCTTTCGGCCCGACGGCTTCATCAGCGAGACGAGTCCGGAGCGAATCACGATTTACGAAGGCGAGCGCGACTCGACCTTGATCGCACCGAGCCGCAATCGGCTGCACTATGAAATTGTCACGAACCAATCCCAGATTCTCCGTCGCTGAACGACGGCACTCGGCTTTCACGCTCGTGGAAGTGCTGGCCGCGCTGCTGTTCATGGCCATCGTGATACCGGCGGCGGTGCAGGGATTGCGGCTGGCAAATCTGGCGGGACAAGTGGCCGAGCGCAAAAGCGTCGCCGCGCGGCTCGCGGAACGCGTGCTCAACGAAGCCATCGTCACGAAAGCATGGCAACAATCGGGACAGAGCGGTTCCGTGCAAGACAGTGGGCTGGTGTATCGCTGGCAAATTCGAAATGAAACCTGGTACCAAGAACCGCTCCGCGCCCTGGCAGTGCAGGTCACGTACGCCGTGCAAGGCCGGGACTATGACGTGCGTCTGAGCACGTTGGTGGACACTTCACAGCCATGAAATTGAACCGCCCATCATCGCAGCAGCGCGTTGGGTTCACTTTGATCGAGGTGCTCATCGCGGTGTCGATTTTTGCGATGGTGCTGCTGGCGATCAACAGCGTCTTTTATGGCGCGATGCGTTTACAAAGAAAAACCTCCCAGGCGGTCGATGAATCGTTGCCGGCGCAGCAGGCCGTGGCGCTGATCAAACGCGACTTGCAGGGGATCGTCGCGCCGGGCCGCGTGCTCGCCGGGCCGTTGCAAAGTGGCGCCGCGACGATTCCTGGTCAGTCGGGCGGCACGGCATTTTACACCGACACTGGCGCGTTGGAGGAAATGTTGCCCTGGGGTGACATTCAACAAGTGGTTTATTTCCTCCGTGATCCGGTGAGTCGCACGACGCCGACCGGCAAAGATCTCATGCGCGTCGTCAGCCGCAATTTGCTGGCGACGATTCAGGAGCAGCCCGTCGAGCAGTTTCTGATGAGCGACGTGGCGGCGCTAGGTTTTTCTTACTACGACGGCACGAGCTGGCGCGATGCGTGGGATACGACGACGCCGGACATGAGCACCGGCCTCACCAACACGCTTCCAAAAGCCATCCGAGTTGAGATCGACCTCGCCGCGCCGCGAGGTGAGTTGCACGGCAAAACCCCGATTCAACTCGTCGTGCCCGTAGTCGTGCAGGTGCGCACCAATGCGACTCAAACCACCGGAGGCCAGGGATGAATTGCTTGCTCCAACGCAATTTACGCCCTTCACAGCGCGGCTCGGTGCTCATCATTGTGCTCTGGATCGCGTTTGGGCTGGTGAGCATCGCGCTCTACTTCGCGAACTCGATGACGTTCGAGTTGCGTGGATCGGACAATCGTGTCGCCGGTCAGCAGGCCGAGCAGGCGATCGATGGTGCAATGCGTTACGTGAATTACCTGCTGACAAATTTGCCGACGAACGGTTTCGCGCCCGACCTCAAGACTTACCTGAGTACAGCCGTGCCGGTGGGCGACTCGTACTTTTGGCTGATTGGCCGCACGAACCAGCCGCTCGCGCTCGACGAGCCGGCGTTCGGTTTGATCGACGAGGCGTCAAAATTAAACCTCAACACGGCGACGCTGGAGATGCTGCAGTTGCTCCCCGGCATGACGGCGCAACTGGCCGCGGCGATCATCGACTGGCGCGACACGGACAGCGCCGTCACAGCCGGCGGCGCGGAATCGCAGACGTATTCGACGCTCAGTCCCGCGTACAATTGCAAAAATGCGCCCTTTGAAACTGTGGATGAACTGCGGCTCGTCTATGGTGCCACGCTAGAAATTTTATACGGCGAGGACACGAACTTGAACGGCGTTCTCGATCCGAATGAAAACGACGGCACGGTTTCGCTGCCCATCGACAATCAGGACGGCCGCCTCGATCCCGGCATCCTGGAATACGTCACCGTTTACAGCCGCGAGGCGAACCGGCGCACCAACGTCAACAACGTTCCCCAGTTGACGGCGCTCTTGCGGCAGAACCTCGACAACACGCGCGCGACGCAAATCCTCCGGCGCATCGGCGTGACGCAGCCCGGCGGACCCGGCGGTGGTCGGGGCGGTGGGGCGGGCGGAGGCCCGCCTGTGGTTCCAACGGTGACGCCGCCGATTCGCAGCGTGCTGGAGTTTTACATTCGCAGCGGGATGACGGCGGACGAGTTTGCCAAAATTGAAAGCAGCATCAGCGCGACGAATAGCACGTCCATCAGTGGCTTGATCAATGTGAATACCGCCAGCGAAGCGGTGCTGGCGTGCATCCCCGGCATCGGCGTGGAAAAAGCGCCGTCCTTCACGGCGTTTCGCCAGTCGAATCCTTCGCGGCTCAATTCCATTTCATGGGTGTCCGAAGTATTGGACCGCGCTGGAGCGATTCGCGCCGGGCCGTACCTCACCGCACGCAGTTATCAATTCACGGCGGACGTGGCGGCGGTCGGCCAGCACGGCCGCGGTTATCGCCGGGAACGTTTCGTTTTCGACACGACCGCAGGCGTGCCCCAGATTATTTTCCGGAAGGATCTCAGCGGTTTGGGCTGGGCACTCGGCAAACGAGTGCGACAGCAACTGCTGTTGGCGAAGGACACACGATGATTGAATTTTTGAAAAAGCGGCGCGCTTCCTCGGTGCTGGGCTTGTCGCTCGACGGCAATCGCCTCGAGGGTGTCGAGTTGCGGCGGACGAACGGCTCGCTCGAGGTTGGAAAAGCTTTCTCCTTCGCGCTCACGCTCGATCCGCTCACGAACGACGCCGAGCTGGTGGGTCAGGAAATTCGCAATCACCTCGACGCGGCGGGCATTCGCGAACGGCGCTGCGCGGTGTGTGTGCCGCTGAATTGGGCGTTGACGCTCCAGACAAAAATCCCGGAACTGCCCGAGGCGGATATTGCGAGCTTCCTGCAAATCGAAGCGGAGCGTGGATTTCCGTACGGCCCCGAAGCGCTCCTGCTCGCCAACACGATCTATCGTCTCCCCGGCGGCGAGCGTCAGGCCACGCAAGTGGCGCTGCCGCGCGATCATGTCACGCGGTTGGAGAAAGCGCTGGTGGCCGCCAAACTCAAACCCGTGGCGATTTCGCTGGGCGTCACAACGCTGCAAAGCCCAGGGCAGGACGCCGCCCACGGAGTGGTCGCGCTGGCGATGGGCGCGAGCAGCGTGGGATTGCAGGTTTCTTTTGGTGGCGGCATTGCGGCGTTGCGGATTTTGGAAGGAGCATCCGAGAGCGAAGACGACGAGCAAAGCTTGTTCGCGGAAGCCGTGACCCGCGAATTGCGGATCACGCTGGGACAACTGCCCGCTGAAGTTCGGGAAGCCGTGCGCCGCGTCCGAATTTTTGGCGCCGACGCAGCGCAGCGCGAGCTGGCGCAGGAAATTCGCCGCCGCGCGGAGTCGATGGGGATGAATGTCGAACTCGTGACGAGTTACGCGGCGAATGAATTCGGCGCTGGTTTGCCCGCCAACACCGCAGTTTCGCCCGCCCTGAGTCTGGCCGCTCGCCAGTTGGTGGCGGGCGGCGCGGCGTTGGATTTTTTGCCGCCCAAGATCAGCGCATGGCAGGAGTTTACCGGACGCTACGGAACCAGGAAACTGGCGCCGATCGGCGCGGCGGCAGGGTTCGTGGCGCTCGTGGTCATCATTTTATTTCTCGCCCAGCAATGGCAGCTCGCGGGCTTGCGTTCGCAGTGGTCGGCGATGTCGCTACAGGTGAAGGAACTGGATGATCTCCAGCGCCAGATCAAAAGATTTCGTCCCTGGTTCGATGAATCCTTCGCCAGTTTGAGCATGCTCCGCCGGCTCACCGAGGCCTTTCCGGAAGACAGCACCGTGGTCGCGAAGAGCATTGAGATCCGTGACGCTGGCCTGGTCACCTGCACCGGCACGACTCGCGACAGCAAGGTGTTGGTGAAAGTGGTCGAACGCTTGAACAGCGCCCCGGGCGTCGTCGATGCGCAGGTGACCGGGCTTACCGGCACGTCGCCCTCGCAATTCACGTTGAGCTTCCGCTGGGGGGCGGCCAAGGAATTATGAACGTCAACAACCGCCAAAAACTGCTGACCATCCTGGCCGCCGCCGTGGTCGTGGTGTGGGCCGGGGACAATCTGGTGGTCGAGCCTTTGATCAAGAGTTGGAAGGGGCGTAAGGCCGAAGTGATAAGGTTGCGCCGCGACATCAGCGATGGCGAACGCACGTTGTCGCGCGGAGAATCAATCCGCCAGCGCTGGGAGAACATGCGCACCAACACGCTGCCGGGCGAAGTGTCGTTGGCCAAGACGCGCATGGTCGAAGCATTCGATCGTTGGTCGGAGGGCAGCCAGATCAGCATCACGTCCATTGATCCCCAGGAGAAGCGAGCGGCGGACGATTACATGACGGTCGAATGCCACGTTGCGGCCTTCGGCAATCTGGCGTCAGTGACACGCTTTCTGTACGAGCTGGAAAAAGATCCGCGCGCTTTCAAAGTGGAAACGTTGCAGTTGGGTTCGCGCGATAACGACGGCCAGCAACTCACACTCAGTCTCCAGGTGAGTGGCTTGCTTCTCAATCAGGCCGATCAATGAAGAACACGCAAACCAGTGTGGAAATTATTTCGTGGCGCGCGGGCGCGGCGTTCGCGGTGCCATTGCACCTGACCGCGCGGTCGTTTGCTCGACGGCTCGGAGGAACAACTTCGTCGCCGCGCTGCTGCCCGAATGTTTGGCTCAAGGCAACTCCGGCGAAAGCCGTCCGGTTTCAGTTCGGAAAAAGCATTGTTCCGCCTTTGCGAAAACTGGCGCTCGCTCTCCTGGCTTTCGCCTGGTGGATGGGCTGCGGATTGCTGGCCGAGGACACCACGAATGCAACGAGCCGTTCCACTACGAATGAGACGGCGCCCTTGCCGACGAACGCAGTCGCGCTGCCGGGAACCAACGCCCCAACGCGCAACACGACCAATGTGACGACCAGGCCGGATTATTCGTCGTTCAAAGTCATCGCCGACCGGAGTATTTTTGATCCGAACCGCTCGCGTCGTTCCACTCGTGGTGGCGGCGGTTCGGAGCGCAAGCCGGTGAAAGTCGAGAGCTTTACTCTCGTGGGCACGATGAGTTACGCCAAGGGTGAGCTGGCCTTCTTCGACGGCTCGGAGTCGCAATACCGGAAGGCGTTCAAGCCGCAGGACACGATTGCCGGTTACAAGCTGACGGCCATCGCGGCGAATTCCGTGAAGCTCGAAAAGGACGGCAAGACCGTCGAGATGTTCATGGGCGCGCAGATGAAGAAGCGCGATGACGATCCGTGGGAGCTGACCGCGTCGAGCCTCAACTTGTTCAGCACTTACAAACCGAAGGCAGGCGCGAGCGTGGACACCAGCGCGAGCGACGATGAAGTGCTCAAGCGATTGTTGGAGCGTCGAAGAAAAGAAGCCGAATGAAAGTTAAATTTATGAAAACCATCCCCACTCACCTCTGGATCCTCCTTGTCTGTCTGTCCGCGCTGATCGCTCGAACCGCGCGCACGGCGGACGCCCCCGCCGAAACCAAGCCCGCGACGGAAACCAAACCGGCCGACACCAAACCAGAAGCGACCGCCGCACCGCCGAATGCCACCGAAACGATCGCCACAACTCCGAGTGCCGCCGACGTTAAAACTGCGCCCGTGGCAGGCATCGACGCCGACGGCAAGCTGCGGCTGAATTTTCGCGGCGTGGCGCTCGAGATGGTGCTCGATTATCTCAGCGAGGCGGCCGGCTTCATCATCGTCAAAGAAACAGACGTGAAAGGCAAAGTCGATGTGTGGAGCAGCCAGCCGGTCAGCAAGGAAGAAGCGCTCGATTTGCTCAACACCGTCCTGAACAAGAACGATTACGCCGCCATCCGCAATAATCGCACGCTGACGATCGTCTCGCTGGCCGAAGCCAAGCGCCGCGACATTCAAATTAAAAAAGGCGCGAAGCCGGACTCGATTCCCAAGAACGACGAGATGGTGACCCAGATTCTGCCAGTGAGCTACGCGAACGCGACGCAGTTGATGAACAACCTGCGGCCGCTCATCGGCAGCTACGCCGAAATGGCCGTCAACGACAGCGCCAACTCGCTCATCGTCACCGCGACGCAGGCGGACATCCACCGGATGGCGGAAATCATCGGCGCGCTGGATGAATCGATCTCCGGCACATCGACGATCAAAGTCTTTCCTTTGAAGTATGCCGATGCGAAGGAATTCGCCACCGTGATCAAGGAGTTGTTCGCGCCGACGACGACACAAAATAACAACAACAATAACAACGCTGGAAACCGGGGTGGAGGCGCGAATTTTCAGGGCGCGGGAGGATTTGGCGGTGGCAATTTCGATGGCGGAGCCGCCGGCGGGGTGGGCGGGGCTGCAGCAGGTGCGGGCGCTGGTCGCGGCGGTGGCGGCGCGGGAGCCGGCGGTGGGCGCAGCGGAGCAAACGCTCCGCGTGTCGTCGCGGTCGCGGACGAGCGCAGCAACTCGCTCGTTGTCGCGGCACCGGAGGACGTGATGGTGCTCATCGAGAACATGAAACAGCAAATTGATCAGCCGGTGAACGACATCACCGAGCTGCGGGTGTTCAAATTGCACAACGCCGATCCGCTCGAAATGGTGGATCTGTTTTCAACACTCTTTCCTGACGAAACCAAGACCGCGAACAACAACAACCAGCAGCAATTTCGCTTCGGCGGTGGGCCGTTCGGCGGCGGTTTCGGCGTCGGAGGGGGTGCTGGTGGAGCGCGGGGCGGCGGCGCCACGACTCCGAGCGACCGCATGAAAAAGCAAGGCCGGGTGCTGGCGGTGGCCGATCAACGCACGTCTTCGCTCATCGTGAGCGCGGCGAGCGAGTTGATGCCGCAGATTGCGCAGATGGTGACGCAGCTCGATTCAAGTCCGGCGAAGAAGCAGAAAGTGTTCGTCTATTCGCTGGAGAACGCCGATCCGCAGCAGGCCGCGCAGCTTTTGCAGGAGATGTTCCAGAAAACGACGACCTCGCAAAACCGGAACAACGCCAATCAGACCAGCGCGCTCACCACTCGCAGCCAGCAAAGTCAATCCACCTCGACAACCAGCGGAAACACCGGACTTGGATCTTCCAGTCTCGGAGGCACCGGAGGCGTCGGCCGCACCCTGGGCAATTGAGCCAGTCGGATTCAGGCAATCAGCACGACAGAAATGACCCAAAGAGAAAGATTCAAATTGAAAAGATATTTTGTCGGCATCATGAGCGTTTGGTTGTGTGCGGTGCTTCACGCCGTTGCGCAGGCGCAAGGCCAGCGTATCGGTGGCGCAGGCGGAGGCGGCAACATCGGCAGCGGGCGCAGCGGCACCGCCGGCGTCAACACGCGCCAGTATTTCCCCAACGGCACCGTCGGTGACGCGACGATTTCCGTCGATCCCGACACCCGGCGATTGATTGTCATTACCGACGACGAGACGAGCCAGTACGTTTCACAAGTGATCACAAACTTGGATCGCCCCAAACCACAGGTGCTCATCAAAGTGGTCTTCCTCGAAGTGACTTACAACAACAACTCCGACGTGGGCCTTGAAGGCGGCTGGGCCAAAGGCATCGGCCAGAATACGAGCGCCAATGCGGCCAACGTGTTTGGCCTCTCGGGTCTCAACGGCATCGCCACCAACTTGTCGGCCAATTCGCTCGGCCAGCCGCTGTCGAGTTTTTCACCCGCGCCCCCGGGCGCGGGACTTTATCAAGTTCTCGGCCAGAATTATCAGGTGACGCTGCGAGCGATCGCGCAGGCGGGCAAGACGGAGGTGTTGTCGCGGCCGTCGATTTTGACGCGCAGCAGCCAGCCGGCCACGATCACCGTCGGCCAGTCGGTCCCGCTCGTCACCAGCGTCAGCTACAGCGCTCTCAACGGCACGCCGATTCCCGGCATCACGTATCAGAGCGTCGGGATCATTTTAAAAGTCACGCCCTTCATCACGTCGGATAACATGGTGGAAATGATCGTGTCGCCCCAGATCTCGAATCTATCCGATCAATCGGTGACGCTCTCCGCCGGCGTGTCCGCGCCCGTGATCAACATCCGCTCGGCGGACACCGTCGTGGTCACGCCCAACGCGCAGACGGTCATCATCGGCGGGCTGATGCAAAAGCAGAAAACGTCCACCGACAGCAAAGTTCCAATTCTCGGCGACATTCCCGGATTGGGCGCGCTCTTCAAGCGAAAGGTGAAAGCAACCACCAAGACGGAACTCATCATCTTTCTGACGCCGCATATTGTGATGGATCCGATGCAACTGACTGGTCTGACCACCACGGAGCGCAACAACGCAGTCATCGCGCCCCAGGCATTTCCGAATCCAGAGTTGGATCGGTATCTCGACACACTTCCGGTAAAGCCGCCGGCCGCGCTGGAATCCAAACCGGACACCAAGCCGAAGACGAAGCGGAATTGAAATGCCTGCGAGCGGGGCACATTCTCTCTCGCCATGATTCGCCAGAACTCCCTCGTCTATGGATTGCTGCTGACCGCGTGGATCGCGATTCTCGCGTGGCAAAGCGTGGAGCACAGCCGCGTCAAACAGGCCGCGCGCAGCGCGCTCGTCTATCGCGCGCGCGACATCACGACGACGCTCGGGCTGGTCGTGCGGGCGCAACGGCGCTTCGACATCGTGTGGAAGGAAAGGCTCGAGTCCGCGCTCAAAGAACTCGTCAAATCCGACGAGGTGAAATCCATTTCGCTGCTGAACGTCGCCGGTGAAGTTGTCGCCACTGCGGGTGCGTCGGTGGACCTCGAAACCAAAGGGGTCGTCCAGAGCGGCGAACACTGGAGCACGCGCAGCGTCACGCTCGTCAACTTGGTTGACCTTGGGACCAACGTCGTGCAGGAAGGCGAAAGCCCGCGGCCCATCATCGTCATGCCCCGGCCCGATCCGGCGAGCCGGACCAATGAAGATCGGCGTGGCGGGCCGCGTCCGGCTTGGTGGCGCGGCAACCGTGGTGGAACCAATGTGGTGGACACGAATAATCCGTCGGCTGTTCCCGGAGATCGGCCCGAGCCACCTCGCGCACCATCTGGCCGGCCAATGTTTGGCCGCCCACCGTGGATGAGCGAGGAAGAATACAAGGCCCTGATCCAGAAACAGGGTTTGCACAGTTTCGTCGTGGTGATGTCCACGCAGGCGGTTCAAACCGTCCTGACGGGCGATCTCTGGCTGCGGTTCGTCATCGGCGCGCTGGGTGCCGTGGCGGCGGGTGGTCTGGCCATCGCGTGGCGGAGCGTTTTGAAATTTTCCGAACTGCAAATTCGTTTGCTCCGCGCGAGCGAACTCAACAGCCATCTGAGAGAATTGAATGTTGCCGCCGCCGGCCTGGCGCACGAAACGCGCAACCCACTCAACATCATCCGCGGCCTCGCGCAGATGATCTCGAAACAGGCCGACGCCTCACCCGAAGTGAAGCGCAAGTCGCATGACATCACCGAAGAAGTGGATCGCGTCACCGCGCAGTTGAATCAATTCATAAATTATTCCAAGCCGCGTGAAGTCCGGCGCGCGCCGGTGGCGCTGACAGCGGTCGTCGGTGAAGTCGCGCGCGCGTTGCAGGCGGATCTCGAAGACAAGTCCATTCGTCTCTCCGTCGCGAGCAGCGATTTCTCCATCGAGGCGGACGAGCAGATGCTCCGGCAGTTGTTGTTCAATCTGCTGCTCAACGCCACTCAGGCCGTCGCGCCCGGTGGCGAAATTCAAATCGTCACCCGCCGGCTCGACGCGGCGGAAGCTTCATTGGACGTGCGTGATGACGGGCCGGGAGTGCCCGCCCTGCAGCGGCAGGAAATTTTCAAACCGTATTTCACCACGACCCAGAAGGGCACCGGGCTGGGGCTGGCGGTGGTCCAGCAAATTGCGCTCGCGCATGGCTGGGACATCAAGTGCCTGCCCAACGAGCCGCGTGGCGCGATCTTTCGCTTGAGCCACCTCAAGCTTTGCCCCACGGTTTGAATTGATGTCCGCCTCGCCCAGTCCGCCGCGCGCCCATGCCGCGCGCATTCTTATCGTCGATGACGACCCCGGCCATCGCAGCCTGCTCGACTCATTTTTGAAGAGTCAGGGCTTTGCCACCGTCGTCGTCGATTCCGGCGAAGCGGCGCTGGCGACGTTGCGTGCGGAGAAATTCGTGCTGATGATTTCCGACGTGCGGATGCCGGGCATCTCTGGATTGGAAACGCTGCGGCGCGCGCGGCAGGAGCATCCGGTTTTGCCCGTCTTGCTCGTCACGGCGTTTGCCGACATTCGCGATGCCGTGGCCGCCATGTGCGATGGCGCGGTCAATTATCTGAGCAAACCGATTGACCTCGATGAGTTGCTCGCCTCGGTGCAGAAAGTCACCGGTATCCACGAGCCGGCCCGGCCGGGCTTCAGCGGCAATCGAAAACTTCCCGAACACGTCATTGCCAGAAGCCCGCTCATGCAAAGCGTCTTTCGTGATGTTTCGTTGGTCGCGGCATCCGACAGCCGCATTTTAATCACGGGCGAAAGTGGCGTGGGCAAGGAGGTGGTGGCCGATGTCATTCACGCCTGGAGCCTGCGCGCCGCCGGGCCTTTGGTGAAGGTGAACTGCGCGGCGTTGCCGGAGAACTTGCTCGAGAGCGAACTGTTCGGCCATGAAAAGGGCGCGTTTACGGGCGCGGTGCAGCAGCGGATTGGACGCTTCGAGGAGGCAAGCAGCGGCACGATTTTCCTCGACGAGATCGGCGAAATGTCGCCGAAGTTGCAGGCCAAATTGCTGCGCGTCACGCAGGATGGAACATTTCAGCGTGTCGGCTCAAACCGCGAAATCCAGACTCACGCGCGCCTGCTTGCCGCGAGCAATCGCAATCTCGAGGAAGAAGTGGCCGCCGGCCGTTTCCGCGAAGATTTGTTCTATCGGCTCAACGTCGTCGAAATCAGCATCCCGCCGCTGCGCGAGCGGCCCGAGGATATTGCAGCGCTGGCGACGCAGTTTCTTGGCGAGTTTGGCGGCGGCAAAGTCCGGCTGTCGGCCGCAGTGGTCGGTTGCCTGGAGCGCTATCGCTGGCCGGGCAACGTGCGCGAGTTGCGCAACGCGATGGAACGCGCGGCGCTGCTTTCAGGCGGCGAACTGATCCTGCCGGAGCATTTGCCGGCGCGGGTGCGTTCCGAAGCGGTGCCCGTTTCCGCCGCCGAGCCGGCGGATGCCGAGCGACTGGCGGAAGTGGAGCGCGAGGCGATCCTGCAGGCGCTGCGCAAGCATGAGTTCAACCGCACCGCCACGGCGCTGGCCTTGGGCATCAGCCGTCGCGCGCTGCTCTACAAACTGCAACGCTTGCGTGAGCAGGGCTTCGTAGTGAACGCTGGCTGAACTCGAAAATCGAAGTTGGCCACAAGAGAACGCAGAGTGCACAAAGAAAGAAGGGGTGATTCTGGGTGTAGTGTTGCGGTCAATTTTTTCCTGCTGAGATCGCTCCTTGGCTCCACCTTTTGCGCTCATTGTGTTCCTTGTGGCAATTCAATTTCGGAATTCGGGTTGAATGGATCGTGCGGAAAGAGTTTGCGACGGACACAAGTGCGCTTCGCGAAAAGTTTTCTCGAACTTCTCCGACCGTGCAAAGCTCCGCAGCGCGTATCAACCATTTTTTCCGCAGCACTGCTTATACTTTTTGCCACTGCCACAAGGACAGGGATCGTTGCGACCAACTTTGGGGCCGGTGCGAACCGGCTTCGGTTTCGACAGTGCTTCCGTCGCTTCATTCACCATGTCGGCGGCCTTCGATTCCGTCGCGGGGGCTTGGGAGCCGGCGAACGCGCTTGTTTCCGTGTGAATGGTTTGCTGTGGCAACTGACGCAGGAAATTTTCAAACGCCATCAAACTCGAGGCGCTGCGGAAGATGTTATGGCAGATCTCCGTTTTGATGCTCACCATCAGTTCATTGAAGATCGTGAACGCCTCCGCTTTGTATTCGATGAGAGGATCCCGCTGGCCGTAGGCACGCAGCCCAATGCTGTTGCGCAGGCTGTCCATGTTGTAGAGGTGCTCCTGCCACAACTTGTCGATCGCGCTGAGGATCGTGTAACGCTCGATGGAACGCAGCGCGTCGGGATTTTCAAAACTGACTTTCAGTTCGTAGGCCTTGCGGACGCTGTCGGAAATAAAATTGCAGACCGCGAACTGCGCCTGGCTCAAGCCGCCAAACATCGAATCGGGCACCGGGGTTTCCGTGCCGGAATTCGCGGCCTTGATGATTTCCTCTTCGGGCACGCCGAGCGGGAAATTCAGATTCACCCAGTCCGCCAGCGCCCGCGCGTTCCATTCCTCGACCGCAGTTTCCCCGGAGGTCAAGTCCGCGACTTTCTGAACGACAACTTCTTCCATCACATCCATGAGGCGATCCCGCACGTCGTCGGTGTGAATGATTTCGTTGCGAAAGCCGTAGATGACTTCGCGCTGCTTGTTCATCACGTCGTCGTATTCGAGCGTGCGCTTGCGCATCTGGAAGTTGTGCTGCTCGACGCGCTTTTGCGCCGTCTCGATGGAACGATTGAGCAACGGGTGCTCCAACTCCTGGCCCTCTTCGAGGCCGACCTTCTCCATATACTTGACGATTTTGTCCGAACCGAACAGGCGCATCAAATCGTCTTCGAGCGAGATAAAAAAATGCGACGAGCCGGCATCGCCCTGGCGCGCGCAGCGGCCGCGCAACTGCCGGTCAATGCGCCGCGACTCATGCCGCTCCGTGCCGATGACGTGCAGTCCGCCCAGATCCGCCACGCCGGGGCCGAGTTTGATGTCGGTGCCGCGGCCGGCCATGTTTGTCGCGATGGTCACGCTGCCACGCTGGCCGGCACGCGCGACGATTTCGGCTTCCTGCTCGTGATACTTTGCGTTGAGGACGGAATGGACGATGCCGGTCTTTTTCAGCAAGCGTGAAACGAACTCGCTCGTTTCGACCGAGATGGTGCCGACGAGAATTGGCCGGCCTTCGTTGTGCAGCGCGACGATCTCGTTGAGCACCGCGTTGAATTTCTCGCGCCGGGTTTTGTAAACCGTGTCGTGCCGATCCTTCCGCGCAATGGGACGGTTTGTCGGTATGACGAGCACGCCGAGTTTGTAGATGTCGAAGAATTCGCCGGCTTCCGTTTCGGCCGTGCCGGTCATGCCGGCGAGTTTTTGGTAGAGCCGGAAATAATTTTGAATTGTGATCGTCGCCAGCGTCTGCGTCTCCCGTTCGATCTCCACACCTTCCTTGGCTTCGACGGCTTGATGCAAGCCATCGCTCCAGCGACGGCCCGTCATGAGCCGGCCCGTGTGTTCATCGACGATGATGACTTTGTTTTCCTGGACGACGTACTGGACATCCTTTTCGTAAAGGCAGTACGCCTTGAGCAGTTGCGAGATGACGTGGATCTGTTGCGACTTGCGCTCGAACTCGGCCTGCACGGCGGTTTTCGCTTCGAGCCGCTTCTTCGCGTCGGTTTCGACGCCAGTGTCGATCTCGTGCAGCAGCGTCGTGATGTCCGGCAACATGAACGCATCCGGATCCTTCGGGCTGAGAAACGTGCGTCCCTTCTCCGTGAGATCGGCGTCGTGGCCTTTTTCATCGATGGCGAAAAACAATTCCTCCTTCTGCGCGTAAAGATCCTTCTTTGATTGATCGGCGTGGAGCGACAACTCGGCCTTGTTCATCAGGCGCAGGTTGTCGGCGCTCTCCAGCATTTTGAGCAAGCCTTCGGATTTCGGGTCGCCGAGCTTCACGCGATAGAGCAGCAAACCGATTTCCTGCTCGAGCGCTTCGGGGTTTTGCGGATTCGAGCCGTCTTCCGGCTTCAGCTTCTGGAGCAATTCCCCGGCTTCGTGGAGGAAACGATTGCAAAGCTTTTGTTGCGTGTGAACGATCGAATTGATCGTCGGTTTGAGTTGATCATAAAGCTGGTTGTCCACGCTGACCACCGCCGGACCGCTGATGATGAGCGGTGTGCGTGCTTCGTCGATGAGGATGGAATCCACTTCATCGACGATGGCGAAATAGTGGCCGCGCTGGACCTGCTCTTCGAGCCGCGACGCCATGCCGTTGTCGCGCAGATAATCGAAACCGAACTCCGCGTTCGTGCCGTAGGTGATGTCGCAGCCATACTGTTCGCGGCGGATGTTCGGCGGCTGGTCATGTTGGATGCAACCAACTGTGAGTCCGAGAAATTTGTAGAGTCCGCCCATCCACTCGCTGTCGCGCGCGGCGAGGTAATCGTTGACGGTGACGACATGCACGCCGCGACCACTTAACGCGTTGAGGTAAACCGGCAGCGTCGCGACGAGCGTCTTGCCTTCGCCGGTCGCCATTTCCGCGATGCGCCCGGTGTGCAGCGCGTAGCCGCCGATGAGTTGCACGTCGAAGTGAATCATCTCCCACTTGAGCGGGTGTCCGCGGACGGTGACATCTTGTCCGCATAAGCGGCGCGCGGCGTTTTTCACGACCGCAAAAGCCTCCGGCAAAATCTCCTCGAGCGCGGCCGCCAGTTCGGCGCGATCACTAATCGTCGCGAGGCGCGCTTTCCAATCGGCGGTTTTCTGGCGCAGGGCTTCTTCCGGCAACGACTGCAACGAAGCTTCAAACTCGTTGATCTTGGCGACCATCGGACGCAATTTTTTAACCTCACGCTCGTTTTTCGAGCCGATGAGTTTTTTGATGATAAAACCTAACATGGTTACTTTCGAATAAAATGCGTGCCAAGTTACGGGAAGGGCAGAGGAGCGTCAAAAGGATTTCCCGGCGCAAATTTTCATATCTCTCCTTCAGCTTCGAGCAGCGAAGATTAGTTGGGTTCAGCGGTTGTGCTCTGGTTTTCGTGATTCGATCCCTTTTTGCTCCGTGAAAACCACTTGCGCTCAAATGCGCCTGTCGTTATTTGTCTCCGGCTTTTTTATGCACTACAAAATCTCAAAACGCGCCGCCTCACTCGCTCCGTCCCTCACGCTGGCCATCGACTCGAAGGCCAAGCAGATGAAAGCCGACGGGCTGGACGTCGTCGGCTTCGGCGCAGGCGAACCGGACTTCGACACGCCGCAGCACATCAAGGACGCCGCCGCCAAGGCGCTCGCGGATGGTTTTACGAAATACACGCCTTCGAGCGGCATTCCGGAACTGCGCCAGGCCATCGCCGACAAGTTCAAACGCGAGAACGGCCTGACGTACAAGCCGAACCAGATCATTGTCAGCAACGGTGGCAAACATTCCTGCTACAACGTCATCATCGCGACCTGCGAAGACGGCGATGAAGTCATCATTCCCGCGCCGTACTGGTTGAGCTATCCGGAGATGGTGAAGCTCGCGGGCGCGACGCCGGTCATCTTGCCGACGAGCGACAAAACTGAATTCAAAGTCACGCCCGACCAACTCCGCGCCGCCATCACGCCACGCACCCGCTTGTTCGTCCTCAACTCGCCCAGCAACCCGACCGGCAGCGTCTATACGCCGGAAGAAATCAAAGCGCTGGGTGACGTCTGTGTCGAGAAAGGCGTGCTCATCATGAGCGACGAGATTTACGAGCACCTGCTCTACGATGGCGCGAAACACAAATCTGTCGCGAGTTTCTCGCCGGCGCATTTCGAGCACACGATCATTGTTCACGGTTTCGCGAAAGCGTGGAGCATGACCGGCTGGCGGCTCGGTTTTCTGGCCGCGCCGGAGCCGATTGCGAAGGCCATCGACGCCGTGCAATCCCACAGCACGAGCAATCCTACGAGCTTTGCGCAAAAAGGCGCGCTCGCCGCGCTGACCGGCCCGCAGGATCATTTGCCCAAATGGCTCGCTGAATACGCCAAGCGGCGTAGTTATGCGCACGCGAAGCTGAACAGCATTCCCGGCATCAGTTGCGTGAACAGCAAGGGCGCGTTCTATCTCTTCCCAAACATCTCGAAGCTCGGCCTCAAATCGACCGAATTCTGCGCGCGCTTGCTGGAGCAGGAAAAAGTCGCCGCCGTTCCTGGCATCGCGTTCGGCGCGGACGACTACTTGCGCATCAGCTACGCGACAAGTCTTGCGAACATTGAGAAGGGCTTGAGCCGCTTGGAAAATTTCTGCAAGGGACTGGCGAAATAAGGCCAAGCGTCATCGCGATTTCTTGCGCTGGCCGTGAGCAGCTGGCTTCTTCGCGCCGCGCGGCACCGCGATCTGGCTGGCTGCCGGAGCAGTCTTGCAATTTGGGCGCAAGCACGGTTCAATTCGCGCCAGTCAGCCCGGTTGATTTATGTCATTGCGCCGCATGTTGGTTGTTCTCGCCTTGTGTCCAGCGCTGTGCCGCGCCGCGACTTTCACCGTCAACCTCGCCTCGGACGATGCCACCACGGATGGCACGCTGCGCAAAGCGATTCTCGACGCCAACGCCGCCAGTGGAACGAACACCATCCAGTTCGCCATCGGCACCGGTGCGGCGACGATTTCAATTCGCTCCAATTTGCCGGTCATCACCACGCCGATCTCGATTGACGGCACGACGCAACCCGGCTTCGCGGGCTTGCCGCTCATCACAATCGTGGGGAACGGCACCCGGAGCGGCAGCGACGATGTCGGCCTGACGCTCGCCACGAGCAACTCCACCCTCCGCGCGCTGAACATCCAGAACATCCGGCGCAACCTCGGCGTGGGCCTTCTCATTTCCAACGGCGTCGCCAATACCGTCGCCGGTTGCTTCCTCGGCACGGACAACCAAGGCACGAACGCCGGCTCCAGGGTCCGGTGTGAAATTGGCTTGGTGCTCGTCAACAGCGCCAACAACGTCATCGGCGGCACGAATGCTGCGGATCGCAATCTCCTGTCCGGCAATGGCACGTTGGGCGCGCTCATCACCGGCGCGGGGTCGAGCAACAACGTCGTGTTGGGAAATTACATCGGGCTGGATGTTTCGGGCGCCGTCGCGCTCGGGAATTTTTTCACCGGCGGAATCACGTTCAGCAACGCACCGAACAATACGCTCGGTGGCACGGCGCCGGGCGCGCGCAACATTATTTCCGGCAATGGCGGCAGCCAGGTGGTCCTCTCCGGCGCGGGCGCGACGGGCAATCGCATTGTGGGCAATTTCGTCGGCACGAAGGCGGACGGCTCGGTGCTCGCCACCAACGCGGTCATTCTCCACCAACCGTCCTTTGACTACGGCATCACGCTGAACAACGCTCCGGGCAACGTCATTGGCGGCACGACGGTCGCCGAGCGGAATTTGCTTTCGGGCAATTACCACGGCGTTCAAATCGTCGGCACCAACGCCGTCGGAAATCTGGTTCAGGGAAATTACATCGGCACCAGTCTGGACGGCACGGCGGCCATCGGAAATTACTTCGGCGTTTACATCGGCAACGGCGCGTCCGGGACCACGGTAGGCGGCACGGTGCCGGGCGCGCGAAACCTGATTTCGGGAAGCCTGATCAACGGGATTTACATCCTTGATTCGAGCGGCAACACGATCCAGGGAAACTTCCTCGGCACCGATTACCTGGGCACGACGGCCCTCGGCAACACCAGGCCCGGCACGATCGGCGACGCCGTAGGCATCTACAGTCTCTTTTTAGAGGCGACCAACAATCTCATCGGCGGCACGAACGCGGCGCAGCGCAACGTCATCGCCGGCAATTACGACAGCGGCGTGCGGCTCGACGGCGCGGGCACGTCGAACAATCTCGTGCGCGGAAATTACATCGGCGTCGCGGCCGACGGCGTGCTGGGGATGGCCAACCGGCGCGGCGTCCTTACGGTTTACGCGAAATCCAATCTCGTCGGCGGCACGAACTCCGGCGAAGGGAATATTATCGCTTACAGCGCGCTGGAAGGCGTGCGGCTCGACGGCTTCGGCGGCACGGGCAATTTCGTCGCAGGCAACACGATTTATTCCAACTCGGGCAACGGCGTCACGCTGAACGTGGCCAATGAGATCTTTCTCAATTCAATCTACGGCAATGGCGGCCTCGGCATTGACCGTCTCGGCGACGGGCCGACCGCGAATGTTCCGAACGGCCCGGCCAATTTCCCCGTGCTGACTTCCGCGCAACAAGGCAGCACGATTGTGGACGGCACATTGAATGGCGTGCCCGGCTGCTCCTACCGCATCGTATTTTCCACCGACGCGCCGACAACCGCGGTCCCCCAGGGCCAATTCCCGCTCGGATTCACCGATGTGACTCTCGATGGAGCAGGCAACGCGACTTTTCACGTTTTGTTTCCCCCGACCGCCGGAGTCGGTGAAAAAATAACCGCCACCGCCACCGCCAGACCTCCCTGCGAGAGC
This sequence comes from Verrucomicrobiota bacterium, assembly GCA_016195385.1. Classification (GTDB taxonomy): domain Bacteria; phylum Verrucomicrobiota; class Verrucomicrobiia; order Limisphaerales; family JACPZS01; genus JACPZS01. The sequence goes on along the minus strand of JACPZS010000122.1, from coordinate 15,457 downwards.
GAAACTTCCGAAACCAGCCTGTCCGTGACAGTGGATGTCAGCCAGACCGCCGCGAGCACCGCCACGGCCAGCCACGGCAATCACTTTCTGGCAGGCATCGTCGGCGAACCCGTGGACACGTTCACCGGCGAGCTGTTCGATCCACTCCCGCCCGACCTCGCGCTCGCCGGCCCGCTGCCGCTCGTGTTCGCCCGCTACTATGCCGCGTTCCTGAAGCCGGACGGAAAAATCTCCGGCGCGCTCGGCGACAACTGGCTGCACAACTTTGAAATGAAACTCACGACCACGGCGACGAACGTCGAGGTCGTGAACGCGCTGGGCCGCGTCATCACCTTCACCAACGGCGGCGCGGGTTTCACGCTCACGGGCCGGCAGGACGTGCAGTTTCAACTCGCGACCAACGGCGGAAATTATTTTCTCGGCGATCCGCGTTCGCAACGGCTCTTCACCTTCGATAGCGGCGGCAAGCTGACGAAGATCGAGGACGGCCACGGCAACACGCATACACTCGCCTACACCGGCAACCTGCTGACCACCGTGAGCGATGGCTTGGGTCGTGCGCTCACGTTCCAATACAACGCCAGCGGCCAGTTGACCAACGTCAGTGACGGCTCGCGCTCCGCCGCGTTCACGCAAAGCGGCAACAACCTTGCCACCGCGCGCAGTCCGCTGGGTTTCGTCACAAGTTACAGCTACGACTTGGGCAACATCAACGCCGGTTTGCTGACGGCGGCGACAATGCCCGTTGGCAACGCACCGTTCACGCAAACGTTCGACGCGCAGGGCCGCATCGCCACGCAAACCGCTGCCGGCTCGAACCTCTGGAGTTTGAATTTCTCCGGCGCGACCACGACCGTGACCAATCCCGCCGGGAACATTGTGCAAGACGTTCACACCGCGACCGGCGAACTTTCCTCCTACAAAGACGAGTCCGGGCAAACGCTCCCGCTCGCGTCGAACAGCCGCCAGCAGCGTTCCCTCGTCACCGACCGGCTCGGCAACGCCACCGGCATCGGCTATCACGCGCCCAGCGGCAAGCCGTCGTCGCTCACCAACGCCGACGGCACGGTCACGCTGTTCAGTTACGCGCCGCGCACAACGAACGGGGTAACGTTTTACGACTTGAGCCAGATGGTTTTCCCTGACGGCACGAGCGAAATTTTTTCCTACGACGCCGGCGGGAATTTGAAAACGCGCACCGACCGGGCCGGAAAAGTTTTCGGCTTCAGCTACAACGCGCGCGGCCAGATGCTGACGGCGACCAACCCACTCGGCGGCGTGGTGACGTTCACCTACAATGCCGACGGGATGCCCGCCACGCGGCAGGACACCGACACCGGCCTGACGCAATTTCAATTCGACTCGCTCAAGCGGCTCACGAACGTCGTCCACCCCGACGCCACGAAACTTTCCGCCAGCTACGACGCCAACGACCGGCTCACGTCCGTGACCGACGAGCGCGGCAACACGACGCAATTCGCCTATGACGCCAATGGCCGCGTGACGCAAATCACCGACGCCAACGGCAAAACCGTTCAGTTCACTTACGACTCCGCCGACCGGCTGGTGTGCGCGATTGACCGGCTCGGCCAGGCGGCGGGCGTGGCTTACGATCAATTCGATCACGTTGCGTCGGCGACGAATCGCAACGGCTTCGTGACGCGCTTCGCCTACGACGCGCGCCAGCGGCTCACGGCCATCACCGATGCCGGCAATCAAAACTGGCGCTTCGATTACGACAACGAAGGGTTGTTGAGCGCCGCGGCCAATCCGTTGAGCCAGACCAATCGCATCCGCCGCGATCAGCTTGGTTACGAGACCGGCGTCACCAACGCGCTCAATCAATCCGCCAGCCTCGTCCGCGATTCGCTGCGCCGCGTGACGCAAACGATTGACGGCATCCTACGCACGAACCGTTACGGCTATGACGCGCGCGGCCTGCTGACCAACGCGACGAAGCCGCTCATCGGCGGCGCAAGTTACGAGCGAAACGCGCTCGGTGAATTGAGCAAGATCACCGGCTTGAATGGCGAGCAGTGGCATTTTGGTTACACGCCGATGGGGCGGCTCGCGTCGCTGGCCGATCCGCTGAACCGCACGAGGACTTACGCGTACGACACGCGCGGACGTTTGCAGAAGGCCATGTTTGCGGACGGCACGACGCGCACGAACAGCTACGACGCCGCGAACAATCCGACTCGGCTGCAATTCAGTGCCGGGCCGGATTTGCCGTTCACTTACGACGCGCTGAACCGGCTGACATCGACGACGAATCTCACGCTTGCCTACGACGCCGAGGGCCGCGTGACCAACAGCCAGGCCGCCGGCTTCAACTTCGGCGCGGCCTACGACGCGGGCGGGCGGTTGGTCAACGTCACCTACGCCAGCGGCGCGCTGACCGTCACCTACACCTACGACAGCCGCGACCGGCTCACGCGAGTAAAAGATTCTTTGACCGCCGCGCAGATTGATTTCGCTTACGACGACGCCGGGCGGCTGAAGAGCGCGACGCGCGCCAACGGCGTCCACGGCGGCTACACTTACGACGCGGCGGGCCGGCTGACGCGGATTCAGGAAGGCGCGATCATTGACATTCAATATGCGCTCGATGCCGCCGGACAAATCACCGCCGCCAATTTCACCGCGCCGCTCGACCCAGCGAATTTTCTCGCGCCGGCGAATCCGAGTTTCGGTTACGACGCCGCGCATCAAATCACGAATCCCGGTTATGCCTACGACGCGCGCGGGCGGCTCGTCGCGTCGCCCGGCCATTCGTTCAGTTGGGATGGCGCGTCGCGGCTCGCGCAGATTGACGGTGTAACGCTGATTTACAACGGGCTGAACGATCTGGATCGCCGCACGGAAAGCGGCGTGACCACGCGCCTGTTTTACAATTACGCGCTGGGCCTCGCGCCGACGGTGGCGGAACGGGTCGGCGGCGCGTTCGCGCGCTACTACGTCTGGACGCCGGGCGGACGGTTGCTCTACCTGATTGACGCCGCCAACGGCAACACGGTTTATTATTTCCACTTCGACCGCGTCGGCTCGACGCTCGCGCTCACGTCCGGCGCTGGCGCAGTGACGGACGCCTACGCTTACACGCCGTACGGGGTCTTGCTCGCGCGCACCGGCGCGAACCCGCAGCCATTCACCTACGTCGGCGCGTTCGGCGTCCGCAGCGAACCGGCGGCGAATCTTTTTCAGATGCGCGCCCGGTACTATGATCCAGCCAGTGCGCGTTTTCTTTCCCGCGATCCGCTTTGGCCAAACCTCGCCCGTGTGCAGGATTTGAATCCCTATCAATACGCCGTTCAATCGCCGGTGAAGTATCACGATCCTTCGGGACTGGATGAATTCACGGTGTTTTCTGAAGACCTGGTGTTTCAAGAAGTGGCGAATATTATGTTTCGAGACAGCGATAGCTGGGCACGATGGCACGACACTACCTTGCGAGATGAGCCACGACGCCGACGCCCCGTGATGACTGAAGTAAGGAAGGTTATCAAATCTGGTGAACTTGATGACGCCAATACATTTGACGGCGGAAGTTCAATGCCAGCGGATGACTCGGGATCCTGGACGTTCTCCGGTCTCAAGCCGGATCAGACTCAGCCGAAGGTGCTGTTTGATTTCACGGCGCCGGTTCAGGAGGCGATTGGCCTGGGGCCGGCCGGTGCGCCGTTCCCTGGCGGACTGCCCTCAATCCTGCCGCTGATGCCCAAGCCGGCTTCCTTTCTGGTCCAGGCCGTCTTTCTTGGAGTTGGCATAGGAGGGATGGACACAATTCCGGTGGGCGTCAAATTCACCGGCTTGGTCGGAAGTAGTTCTTTTGATTTCACCTCGCCGATGGACGGTTTCAATTCGGCATACGCCGGAGCAAACGGCGGTCAAAGCTTTTTGTCTCCCGGTTCGATGGATTTTAACTCGATGCCATTTTCCATCCCGGATCAACTGGACGTTGGGGCCGGATTCGACTTTACCAATTTGTACGGCAAAGGCTCTTCCGCGGATGCGAGGGGATTAGTGCTGCGTTTTGCTTTCCGCAAATAGCTATCAATGATTTGTCTGATCATGAAAACGAATCCTTCTTCCACACGGTACTCCAGGGCGCTTGTGTTTGCGGTGGCTGGCTGGGCGATTCACTCGCTGATCGGCGGACCGACGAGCTACACCTACGACCCCGCCGGCCGCCTCGTCTCCGCCGATTACGGCGCGGGCAAATCCGCCAGCTACGCCTACGACAACGCGGGCAACCTGCTCCAATCCTCGCAGCCCGCGCCGGGACTGTTGATCGGCGCGCTCGCGGGCAATCAAGTCACGCTCTCCTGGCCGGCCGCGAGCGCGGGATTCGTTTTGCAAACGTCCCCGAGCCTCGGCTCCGGCGCGCAGTGGATTGATGTGAGTGTCACTCCCGCAGCAGAGGGAAATCTTTCTGTCGTCACCATCAACGTCGGAAGCGAGACGCAGTTCTATCGCCTGCGGAAAAATTGAGAACCGCCGATGACTGTCGATGACGGCCGGGGCGCTTCTGATCCAATTTTGGCAGCAGCGGTGAACTGCTTGGTTTTCTGACACTGCCGGGCCGAACTTACCGTCGTCCGTGGCGTTGCCGCCAACGTACGACTTTCTGCGCGTCAGCTACACGACAAGTCTGGCGAACATCGAGAAGGGTTTGAGCCGGTTGGAAAATTTCGCGAACCGCTGGCGAAGTAACATTCTTGCGGCGTCACCCGCCGCTGCGGGGCGCGCCAGCGTCTTGGACTGCGCGCCCTCCATGCGTCGCGCTCTTTCACCTTGGCCTGTCGATGTTCGCGCGTATCATGCCGCGGACATGCACGCGCCACGCAATCGCGGTGGATTATTTGTCCGGTCGAAGATCGCTGAACGGTTTTCCCGGGCGGCACGTTCGTGCCTGAGACTGACCGCCTCGTTTGGTGTCTTGTCTTCAGTGTGGTGTCCGGTTTTGCTGCAAGCGGCGGCGCAGGTTCGCGAACAACCGGTGACGTTCAACCGCGACATCGCTCCCATCGTTTTCAAACAATGCTCGCCCTGTCATCGGCCCGGGCAGTCCGGCCCATTCAGTCTGCTCACGTACGCCGAGGCGGCCAAGCACGCCAAAGAAATCGCCGACGTGACAGCGAAGCACACGATGCCGCCGTGGTTGCTGGAACCAGGTTACGGCGAGTTCAAGGAGGAACGCCGGTTGACGGGCGATGAAATTCAATTACTCAAAAAATGGCTCACGGATGGCGCGGTCGAAGGCAACGCGGCCGACTTGCCGCCGGCGCCCAAATGGAGCGAAGGCTGGCAGTTGGGCGAACCGGATTTGATTTTGAAAATTCCCGAAGCCTTCACGCTGCCCGAGGCCGGGCGCGATGTGTGGCGCACGTTTGTGATTCCCGCTCCGTTGCCAGCGACGCGTTTCGTCCGTGCAATGGAGTTTCGTCCCGGAAATAAAGCCGTGCATCACGCGGCGATGCGCCTGGATCGCACGCCGCAAGCGCGGCTGCGCGACGCAAGCGATCCGGGGCCGGGTTTTGGCGGCATCACGCCACCTGATACCGCGCGGCCACCGGCCGGACACGTGTTGAACTGGCTGCCCGGCCGCACGGCCTACAAATCGCCCGAAGGCATGACGTGGCCGTTTGAGAAGGGCGCGGATTTTCTCGTGCAACTTCACATGCAGACGAGCGGTCGGGCGGAAACCATCCAGCCGACCGTCGGTTTTTATTTCACCGACCGGCCGCCGACGAATCACCTGTTTGTGTTTCCGCTGATGGTGCGCACGATCGACATCCCGGCCGGCGCGACGAATTATCACGTTCACGACTCGTACAAGTTGCCGGTCGATGTGCGCGTCTTTTGGATAAACCCGCACGCGCATTATCTGGCGAAGGAAATGAAGGGCTACGCGCGCCTGCCCGACGGCACGCAGAAGTGGCTCTTCGTGATCAAGAACTGGGACTTCAACTGGCAGGGCGACTACAGCTACCGCGAACCGCTCGCGTTGCCGAAGGGCACGGAGATTTTCATGGACTACAGCTTCGATAACTCGGATGCGAACCCGCACAATCCAACCAAGCCGGCGCGACGCGTGCAGTTCGGCCAGCAATCGACGGATGAGATGGCCGAGTTGTGGATTCAAGTGCTCACGCGTGATCGCAAGGAACTGGCGATGTTGGAAAGGGATTTTCAAGGCAAGCTGCTCGCGGAGATGACAGCGTATTACACGTATTGCCTGCGGTTGAATCCGGGCGACGCGCACGCCGAGTGCCGGCTGGGTTTTACCAAACTTTCCCTCGGCCAACGCGCCGAAGCCATCGCGCATTTGCAGCGGGCAGTCGAATTAGATCCCCACGCCGACGAGCCACACCTGCACCTGGGCATGATCCGGCTCCAGCAGGAACGCTACGAACTGGCGCAGGCGGAACTCGAGGCGGCGTTGCGCAACAATCCGAACAACTACCTCGCCGAAGGCAATCTCGGCCTGCTGCACATGAACCAGGGGCATCTCCTCGAAGCCGAGGCGCATTTGCGCGCCACCCTGCGCCTCAACCCGCTGGACCAAACGGCGCAGGAAAATCTACAGACGGTATTGAACGCCATTGAGAGCGTGCGACGACAATCCAAGTGAGCAGGCATGAGTCGATCAAAATGTTAGGCCGCGACTAATACATCTCGAATCTTGCCTAGCTGTCGCTCTCCCTCATAACGGTGAATTAGTGTCAGTGTCTTGTCTCGTAACGCCTCGACTGTCGCAGGCGCCATCCAAAACTCTCGACCCGCAATCCCAGCACGGATGCCTGACCAACCCCCGGCTCGTGCCATCCGACGCCGAAATGTGGGCCATCATAGCAAGCGGTCAACTCGCCGGCCCGATTGTAAACCATCATGCGGAAAGCCAACGAGATGCCCGGCTCCTTGTTGGGAAGCACGGCAACTCGATGGAGATACTCCTCCGCTTCCGGTGAAACGTTGAATGGTAAGGTGGCGGACATAGCAGCCTAACGACAAAAGCTCAGCGACGGCGGCGACTGCGCGCGTGGACTGCAACCGGATCGCGACGCCGCCGTTCGCTGCAGCGCATGGTTAGGCCACGTCATGCTGAATCCTTCTGACTTCTGAATCCAATGTCTCAATGTCGCGACTCTGCCAGTCACGCTGTTGACACTCTCGCAGAATCTGACGCGCCGCTTCGACCAAGCTGCGGATGAAAGCACGACACGAAACCGTCGCGGTGAACTCAGTGCGGCCAGAATGAAGCCCGAGTAGTGTCCACACGTCACCGTGCTGCTGCTCCAGGCGCACTGACAATGGTCCGTCCATAAATTTGCACTCCCAGACACGACTCGTGCCGGCCAGAATCCGCGACACCGGCTCAAGCCACCAACCCAAGACAACGACTGGGAAGTCGCTCCAACGCGCCTCCGGGAAAAACGCACCGTCTGTCCGAATCGCGAGGACGCCCGTGATCGAGCCATGAGACGACATCGCCAGCGTCGAGGCGTCCACCTCGACTGCGACCTTCTGGTTTGAAATGTCGGTGCTCACGCGAGATGTGCGAAGTGGCCTAACATAATACTTACTTCTAACTCAGAGCCAGCGTGCTCGCACGCAGAATCAAATGCGCCGGCAATTGAACACTCGCTGCGGATTTTCCCTGCAACAAACCGATCAGCGCTTCCATCGCCGCCGCGCCGAGGCGACGTTTCGGTTCGCTCACGGTGGTGAGCGGCACGCGAAAATGTTGGCTCAACAAAATGTTCCCAAAACCGACGATGGACATTTCCTGCGGAATCTTGACGCCTTGATCGAGCAGGATACCCGCCGCGCCAATGGCGATTTGATCGTTGACGGCTTGAATCGCCGTGGCGTGCGGCGCTTCATTGAGCATCTGGAGCGCGGCTTTTTGACCTTCTTCAATCGTGCTGCCCGCCGTGAAAATGAGCCGGTCATCCATTTCGATTTTTGCCTCCCGCAAGGCGCGACGATAGCCTTCCATGCGTTCCTGCGCCCACGGCGCGGCGGCCGGGCCGCCGAAGAACGCAATCCGCCGGTGGCCCAGCTCAATCAGATGCTTCGTCGCGCGTTCGCCGCCCAATCGATCCTCGGTGTGAACGCTCGGGAACTGCCGGCAGAATGGCGCGCCGGGACCGATGATGATTGTCGGCGTGCCGCGTCGCGCTACTTCGTCGTAAATCGTGGCACTCGGTCCAAAACGATAAACTGGCGCGATCAAAAGTCCGTCCACCCGTCGCGCGAGCATCCGGCGCAACAGGGCTTCTTCGCGTTCAACTTGACTGAGCGACTGGGCGCAGACCAATTCGTAGCCAAGCTCGAAAGATTTTTCTTCAATCGCCGCGATGATCCGCGCGGAGATCGGGTGGTCAACTGCCGGAATCACCAGCCCGATCAGCTTCGTCGTGCGCGTGCGCAAGCCACGGGCGAGCGCGTCAGGCACGTAGCCCATTTGGTCGGCGAGTTGACGGATTCGTGCCTTGGTTTTCGCTGAAACGTCGTGCGCGTCGCGCAACGCTTTCGACACTGTCATGATGGAAACCCCGGCCTGCGCGGCGATATGTTTCAGGCGAACCATGGTGGGGATCATTATTCGCCGGGCAGACTTGAGCCGCTCCAGCTCAGTTTTTTCCGCAGCGTGTCAAAAAACGAACTGCCGGCCAGATGTAGCAGACGCACGTTGCGACGACTCCGGCGAATGGTAATCACGTCGCCCGCGCTCAACTCGGTTTGCACCTGCCCGTCCGCGGTCAAGACCGTCGCCAACCGTTCGGTCAGCACTTTCACCTGCACGGCACAGTCGAGGCTCACGATGACGGAACGATTGGACAACGTGTGCGGGCAGATCGGCGTGAGCGCAAATACGTCGGCGGCGGGACTGACCACGGCACCGCCGGCCGACAGCGAATACGCGGTCGAGCCAGTCGGCGAACTGACCACCAATCCATCGCAGCGATAGCGGGTGAGTTCTTCGCCATCGACACGCACTTCGAGTTCGATCATGCGGGAAGCCACGCCACGGCTCAGGACGAAATCGTTCAGCGCATTCAGGGCGATGCGGCGTCCACCATTGCTGCTGGCGGCCTCGATGAGGCAGCGCGATTCGAGGCGGAATTCGCCAGCCCAGATGCGCCGGAACGCCGCCGTCAACTCCCGCGCCGTCACCGCCGTCAAAAAACCCAGCCCCCCCACATTCACGCCGAGGATCGGCGTCCGGCTGCCGGCGACCTGGCGAGCTACATACAGCATCGTGCCGTCGCCGCCGAAGACCACGAGCAGATCCACTTCGTCCGCGAGAGCCGTCAAATCCGCCAATGCCGGAAGTTGCAGGCCTGCGAACTTGGCGGTGGCCGCTTCCGTCATGACGATCGGGCCTTCCTGCGCGATGAGCGCGGCGGCTTTTTTCACGGCGGCGCGGCAGGACGTTTTTTCCGGATTGGCAAACAGTCCGACGCGCTTGATTTGTTCAACAAATTTTTTCAATCCAGACCAAAAATTCCTTGTTGCCCGCAGGTCCGAGCAACGGCGATTCCGTCACGCCCCTCCAGCGCAGCGCCAATTCCACCCGCACGAACTGCTCCAACTCGGCGAGGATGCGCTCGTGGATCGCGGGATCCCGAATCACACCCCGGCCTTTGGCGGCTTCGATTTTGCCAGCCTCGAACTGCGGTTTGATCAGCGCGACGATGCTACCGGAATTTCGCAGCAATGCAACCGCCGCCGGCAAAATCTTGCGCAGCGAGATGAACGAGCAATCGATCACCACCAAATCGACGGGCGCAAACGGCGTCGGGAAATGAGCCGGTGTCAATTCGCGCGCATTCGTTTTTTCGAGAACAACCACGCGCGGATCGTGCCGCAACTTCCACGCAAGCTGCCCTTGACCGACATCGACCGCGAACACTTTTGTCGCGTCGTGTTGCAGCAGGCAATCCGTGAAACCACCTGTGGACGCGCCGAGATCGATGGCCGTCCAGCCAACCGGTGAAATTTGAAAATGAGCGAGCGCGTGTTCAAGTTTGAAGCCGCCGCGACTGACGAATTTCTCCGGCGCGGCCAGGGTGATTTCATCCGTGTCCCGCACGGCCACGCTGGCCTTGTTCACGAGCTGCTGGTTGACGCGCACTTCGCCGGCCATGATCGCTCGTTGGGCTTTTTCGCGGCTTTCGCAAAGCCCGCGCGCGACCAAGGCTTGATCCACTCGAAACATCACGAAGCAAATTTGAGGTTAAGCAACTGCGGCGCTGAACGAAGCGTTTTGCGGCGATGTACGGTTACTTCATGGCCGCGTAAACGTGATGCACGTCATCGTGATCGTCGAGGGCGTTAAGAAAATCGACGACCTCCTTGTGCGCCGCAGCGGACAGTTCCACAAAACTTTTGGCCAGATAGCGCATTTCAGATGCCGTAACATTCCAGCCCGCCGCTTTGAGATGTTTGGAGACCGCGTCGAGATCCTTCAACTCTGTAAGAAAACGCGCGCCCTTCTGTCCGGCGGGCGTTTCGCTGGCTTCGAGCGGCTCGACTTCCTGCGCGCCCGCTTCGATGGCGTCCCCTTCGGCGTCGCGGTTCGCGTCCGTATGCGTGGCCTCCACCACGCCACAATGATTGAAGAAGAAGCTGACGCTGCCGGGCTGGCCGAGCGAGCCGGCTTTGAACAGGTTGCGAATCTCCGGCGCGGTGCGGTTGCGATTGTCGGTCAAGCACTCAACGACGATGGGAACTTTGTGCGGGGCGAACCCTTCGAAGACGACCGTCTCGAAGACAACTTTCTCGTCGGTGAGGCCGGCGCCCTTTTTGATCGCGCGCTCGATGGTGTCCCGGTAAACGGATGCCTTGCGCGCTTTCTCGACGGCCGCGGCGAGGCGCGCATTGGTGTCCGGATCCGCCCCGCCGAGCTTGGCCGCGACCATGATTTCGCGGACGAGCTTGACGACCATCTGGCCCTTCTTCTGCGCGTTGGCTTCCCGCCCGGCCTGCTTCCATTGGGCACCCATAAGTTTCTGAAACCGATCGAAAAATTCTTTGCCGCCTAACTACGCCATCAAGCTTTGCCCGCTGCGACTACTCGTCCACGATTTCGAGCGTGTGCACGGGCGAAAGTTTGCTGTCTTTTTCCGGCACGGGAATCGCGTTGTAATTGTAGTCGAACTTGTAGCGGTAGTTGACAAATTTTCGTCCCGCCGGAATTGGGATCGCTGCTTCCCAACGGTTGCTTACGATTGGCGTCTGGTGCATGGGATACTTATCGACGTCAATGACTACGTAAGCCTTGATGGATTCGTGGCGAACGCTATGCTGCGTCGTGCGGAAAACCACCTCGAAAGGGTAGAGGCCGTCCGGTGTCCGCGCGTGCCGGGTTGGCGTCAAATTGGTGGTTGAAGCACATCCGGACGTGAACAATGGAATCAGCAAGGCGAGCGGCAACAGTTTCTTCATCATAGCGATTGGGGCGTAGGCTGTCACAGGCGCTGGAAACTTGTAAAGATTGGTTTTGCTGGCAATCGGGCCACAGTCGGTTTCGACTCGAAGAGTGTCGTTGCCACCCCGGACGGAGTCACTCGTCTTCGCCGCCCAGTTTGCGGTAGAGAGTGGCAACGCTGATTTCCAGCAGGCGGGCGGCTTTCTCCTTGTTGCCGCCGGTTTGTTCCAACGCGCGAGTGATGAAGGCCGTTTCTTGCTCACGTAAAAAATTTTTCAAAGGCACGAGGTTTGGTTCTGCCGTCGCTGTTGCAGGGGTCGAATTCGAAATGCCACGGTGCGTCGAGTCCAGTTGCAGCGGATAAATCGCGCCGGCTGGAAGGGGCGCAGGGTCGGAACCGTTCGCGGTTCCGGCCAAATCCGCCACGGTCGAATCAACCAGTGCGGGGGGAAGATCAGAGAGTTGAATGGTGCTGGCTTCGCACAAGACGCAGGCGCGCTCGATCGCGTTTTCCAACTCGCGCACATTCCCCGGCCAGTTGTGCCGGCAGAGCGCGGACATGGCCTGGCGCGTCACTTGAAAAGTCTTGCCACTCTCGGCCTTGGTTTTGTTTTTGATGAAATGCGCCACCAGCAGCGGAACGTCATCCAACCGGTCGCGTAAAGGCGGCAGCGTAATCGGGATGACATTGAGCCGATAATAAAGATCCTCGCGGAACGTGCCTTCCTTGACTCTCTTTTCCAGCGGTTCATTCGTCGCCGCCAGCACGCGCACGTTGACGAAGATGGGCGTGTTTTCGCCGACCCGGCGCACTTCGCGCTCCTGCAACACGCGCAGCAGCCGGCTCTGCAGCATCGGTGACATCGACCCGACCTCATCCAAAAAAATCGTGCCGCCTTCGGCCTCCTCGAACAGCCCTTTCTTGTCCGCAATCGCGCCCGTGAACGAACCCCGCCGATGGCCGAACAATTCGGACTCGAGCAAATTCTCCGGCAACGCGCTGCAATTGATCGGGACAAACGGCGCGTACTGCCGCCGGCTGTTGAAATGCAGCGCGCGCGCCACCAATTCCTTGCCCGTGCCGCTTTCTCCCAAAATCAGAATCGTGCTGTCTGTGTTCGCCACGCGCTCAACCATCCGGTACACGTCCATCATCCGCGGGGACGTGCCGATGATCTGGCTGAACTCGTATTTCTTTTTAAGTTGCTTGCGGAGGTACAGGTTTTCGGACAGGGCCGAGTTGTAGGTGAGCGCGCGCTCCACACATAGCTTGAGTTGATCGACCTTGAACGGTTTTTCGAGGTAGTCGAACGCCCCTTTTTTCATCGCCGCTACCGCCGTTTCAATCGTCGCAAAACCGGTGATGACGATCACGACTGCCGGAGGGTTGCTCGCGCGCGCCTGCTTCAAAATCTCAAGCCCGAGCGGGTTGCTCTTGTCCAGGTAAAGATCGGAGATGACCAGATCCGGCCCGATGCTTTTGACGGCGTCCAGCGCCGCCGGGCCGCTCGTGAAAGGGAACACCTCATGGCCATCCGCGCGCAAAAGCTCCGTCACCATCTGCACCATGGTGGCTTCATCATCGACGACCAGAACTTTTGCCATGCGAGCAATTTAAGGCAACTCAACCGCTAGGCAAGTGCGATTCCCCGCGCAACAGCGCCACGCCGTCAGTCAACCCGCTTAACCCCTTGTGGGAAACGGGATCAATTTTCCATCCGCCCGCACTTCGTAACGCCGCCCGCGCCACTCGATGATTCTGCCAACGAAGGCATTCGCCCAGACCACAGCCTGCAAAACGTCCTTTACCCAGATGAACCAGATGTGCGACGCCCCCGCAAATGATCGCGACAATCGTATGGCGTTGTCCGTCGCTGTCGCGAGCCGCACCAGCAACGCCAGCGCCGCACAACCTGCCGAAATCGCTCCTGGCGAAATCAGCAGCCAGAGCAACGGCCAGAGCGTGGCGTTGCTCAGGATGCTGAAAAAATATGGCAGCGGCTGGCAAACGCGAATCGTGCGTGCCCAGCGAACTTGATGCGCCCAAACTTGTTTCCAATTCATGGGCGCCGACCAACAATCCACCACGACCGAGGAAAGCGCGATGGTCTTGCCCGCCTTCGCGATCAAATTGCCGAGTTGATAATCGTCGGCCAGGTAGTCTGCCAGCACGATGAAGCCGCCGATGGCTTCCAACTCCGCGCGGCGCGTGGTCATCACCGCGCCGAGCGCGAAGTCGATCGGTTTGAGGCTGCGCGACTGCAGCACCTGACTCCAAAAATCCACGTTGATCGCCAGCGCTTCCCAGCGCATCGCGAGCGTTGTCGGATTGGCGGCGCGGTAGAAGCAGCTCACCAGGCCGACGCCGGGATCGCGCAGCGGCGCGACGGCGTTCGCGAGAAAATCCGCCGGCACGCGCACATCGGCATCACTCACGATGATGACTTCGTGCCGCGCGCAGCGCTGAAGTTGAATGAGCGTCGAGACTTTGGCGTTCGCGCCGAGCGACTCCCCGCAAATGACCAGGCTGGCTTGCGCGCCGGGGTGTGTCGCGATCAATTCACGCACCACTTCGCACACGGCGTCATTCGCGTCGGCCACGCCGAAAAGAATTTGCACCTGCCCTGGATAATTTTGTTCCAGCCAACTACGCAAACAGCCGGCCGTTTCGACATCGCAACCTTTGAGCGGTTTTAGCGCCGTGACTGCGGGGACAAACGATGCTCCGTTGATTCGCTGGTGCAGAGGAAATCGCCGTGCCACCCACCACTGCCACAAATTGAGCACGGCGCTCAACGCGGCCAGCAATCCGAAAACAAGAACTGTGAGCATCTGCCGCTCACTTCAACGCAACGCAGGCGCGCAAAGCAAAAGGAAAATTTTCCGTCACGACTCCGGCAATTATGCGCCCAGACTTACGTCTGATCCGTGGAAACCGCGCGCAGCACTTCCTCCAGCGTCGTGAGTCCGGCAATGACGCGATGCAACCCCGCCTGCCACAGCGAGTGCATGCCTTGTTGCACGGCGATTTGCTGGAGCGCGCGTGTGGGCATCTTTTTTAGTATCGCGTCGCGCAGCATGCAGTTCTTACGAATCAAGCGCAGGCCAATCACACCGCTGATGCTGGACGCGAGCAGGAACGGTTCGATGTCCATGTTGATAAGCCGCGCGAAGACGCCCGCCGTGCTGCCGCTGTGGATCGTACTCATCACCAAATGGCCCGTCAGCCCGGCTTGCACCGCGATGGCCGCGGTCTCGGCGTCACGGATTTCGCCGACCATGATGACCTGCGGGTCTTGCCGCATCAGCGAGCGCAGCGCCACGGGGTAGGTGAACTCTTTAGCCAGGTTCACCTGCGCCTGGCTGATCATTGGCAAATGAAACTCCACGGGATCTTCGACCGTACTGATGCTGATGGTCGGGCCGGAGCGTTGCACGAGATGGTAAAGCGCCGAATACATCGCGGTCGTTTTGCCCGAACCTGTTGGGCCGGTGAGCAAAATCAAACCATTCGGGCGCGCGAGCAGCGCCTTGAACGCCTTGAGCGTCTCGTCCTCGAATCCCAGCGTGCCCAAATCAAAACTCCGATTGCTCGGATCAAAAATGCGGATGACGATTTTTTCCCCGCGCACTGTGGGAAACACCGAGATGCGCAATTCGACACCGCCGAGTTCCGGATTCGCCGGCGCGTGGCCTTCCTGCGGCACATCGGTCACGTAGCTGATCAGGTTCGCCATCACTTTGAGCCGGCCGGAAATTTTCTCCATCAAATCCAGCGGCAGATGCACCAACTCGTTGAGCACGCCATTGAGCCGCAAACGCACGACGAGCGTGCTTTCCCACGGCTCGATGTGAATGTCGCTTGCGCCCGCCTTGATGGCGTCAAAGAGCAGATAATTCACCAGGACGGCGACTTCGATGTCTTCCTGCCCGGCGACGGACTGCAAATATCGGGTCGTCTGATTCACGCGTTTGGCTGGTGCTGATTCTGGAATTGTCCGCGCCCAGAACTACGCC
>JACPZS010000119.1 GCA_016195385.1 Verrucomicrobiota bacterium | reverse complement strand
GAACGGGGCGCCCATCTCCGTACAGGCTCTGGAGGCCTCAGCGCGGGTGCGGTGTCGCCCTGTTCCCGGCCCGGACTATTGGCCAACAGTTCCGGGCCGCAACCAAGCTACAAGCGCGGGATTTATCCCGCAGGACTGTCCGGTGTTCCAACGCGTTCGGATTTGCCGGGTGCGTAAAACCGACGTGGCGTCCTGCGGAATCAAGTCCGCGCTCCGCTCAAGAGCGCAAGGCGCGCAAAAATTCGGGGCGTTCTCTCCATGAACCGTAGCGCGGGATTTATCCCGCAGGACTGTCCGGTGTTCCAACCCGTTCGGATTTGCCGGGTGCGTAAAACCAACGTGGCGTCCTGTGGACTCAAGTCCGCGCTCCGGCCCGATTCATGGGCACAAATCGCGGTCTTTCGCAGGCCGCGGAATCTCTCTCCCTTTGGAGAGGGAGAGGGACGGGGTGAGGGGGTTGCACCTGTTAACCTGCCGATTCAATCTAGTTAATGGTATCAGGTTGCCAGATTTGCTGCCCTGAGCGGAAATCTTTGTTTTCCTTCCCGCCGCCGCGTGTTATCAAAATCCCATGATCCTCGTGCGATACATCGCCTGCTTCGCTCTGCTTTTCCTTACCTTTCGTGAATCGTTGCCCGCCGCAGTTCCCGTGGCTCACGCGCCGGCCACGTTGGCAAATCGCCTGACTTATCTCGACGACGCGGATCCATTCTACGTCGGTTTGAATTTCCCCAAACTCACCACGCCGCAATGGATCGGTGAAACAAATGTCGAAGCCGTCGTTGTGCTCGCCATCGACGACATGCGCGACACGCCGAAGTACGAAACTTTTCTCCGGCCGATTCTGGATCGCCTGGAGCAAGTCGAGGGCACGGCGGCGTTGAGCATCATGTGCAACGCGCTCGATCCGCAGAATCCGCAGCTGCAAAGCTGGCTGCGCGAAGGCGTGTCGCTCGAAGTGCATACGCTCACGCATCCGTGCCCGCTGCTGGCGAAGAGCAATTTCGTCGCGGCGGCGGACACGTATCTCGACGGCATCGGGTTGATTAACCAGATTCCCAGCAATCATCCTTTCGCGTTTCGGATGCCATGCTGCGATTCGATCAACAGCCCGAGTCCGCGCTTCTACGCCGAGCTTTTCAATCAGGCTAATTCCGCCGGCCAGTTCCTCACTATCGATTCTTCGGTGATGAACATCACCACGCCTAAGGACGCTGCGCTGCCTCGGGACTTGACGATCGACGCCGATGGGCGCGAGAAATTTCGCAAATATCTTCCGTTTGCGTCGTTCGTCACCACCGTCGAGGATTATCCGTATCCGTACGTCATCGGGAAACTTGGCTGGGAGTTTCCGTGCGTCGTGCCGAGCGATTGGGAGGCGCAGCACATTCACGGCACGAACAATCCCGTCACCGTCGCCGATTGGAAGGCGGCTATCGACGCGACGGTCATCAAACAGGGCAGTTTCAATTTAATTTTTCATCCGCACGGTTGGATTCGGAACGATCAAATCGTTGAACTCATCAACTACGCGACGAGCAAATATGGGAAGAAGATCAAATTCCTCAACTTCCGCGACGCCCAGGCGCGGTTGAATCAATTTCTCCTTGGCGGCCAGCCAATCCGTGCGGCGAATGGACAGGACAACGGCGTGCGACTCATCGACGTGAATCACGACGGTTATCTCGATGTTGTCATCGCGAACGACAACGTCCGCAAGACGCGCTTGTGGAATCAGACGGAGCGGAAGTGGACGGAAACAGAATTTCCGGCGCCGCTGATCACCGTGGAAGCCAGCGGCAAACGTGTTGATGCCGGGGTGAAGTTTGGCGTGATTCAGTCGAATGGTAACGCCACCGCATTCGGCCGCAATGAATCCGGCGCGGGCGCGTGGGATTTCGATGGCCAGCGCTGGATCGAAAATCGTTCATTGCTGATCGGCCTTTCACTTGACGGGAAACCGGTGCTAACGCGCGAAGGCGGGCGTGATCGCGGTGTGCGATTCCGCGACGTGGATGCCGATGGCCGCTGCGAACTGATCGTCGGCAACGACAGGCAAAGCGCCGTGTTCTCCTGGTCGCCGGAGGAGAAAGTTTGGAAGAAGCTTTCGTATGCGCTGCCGTCGGGCACGGCGATTGTCGATGCCGAGGGACGCGACAACGGCCTGCGCTTCGTCGATATCAACGAGGATGGTTATGACGATGTGGCGTTCTCCAATGAGCGAAGTTACTCGCTGAATCTATTTGTGCCCAAACTTTATCTCGGCTTTCAAGCCGGTTGGTCACGTGAGGTCGTTACTGGCACGCGCGGTCAAGCCGGCGAGATTCCGATGATTGTCCGCGCTGGCCCGCAGCGGAACAACGGCGTGTGGTTTCACTCGCGGCATCTCTGGGCGCAGAACGAGGAGACGGCGCACTTACCCGATCTCGTTGACCGCCGCTCGTTCGACCAACTGCTCGGCGGGTTGCAACCGACTGCGAAGTCGCCGCAAGACTCGCTCGCGTGCATCCGCGTGCGACCCGGTTTCAAGGTCGAACTCGTCGCGTTCGAGCCACTCGTCAAAGACCCAATCGCCTTCGAGTGGGGCGCGGATGGCAAGCTGTGGGTCGTGGAGATGGGAGATTATCCGCTCGGACTCGACGGCCACGGAAAATCGGGCGGCATCGTGCGCTTCCTTGAAGACACGGATGGCGATGGACAATACGACAAATCGACGGTTTTTCTCGACGGCGTCAACTTTCCCACCGGCGTGATGCCGTGGCGCAAAGGCGTGCTGGTCAGCGCCGCGCCGGAGATTTTTTACGCCGAAGACACCGACGGTGATGGTAAAGCTGACGTGCGCAAGACTCTTTTCACCGGCTTCAAAGAAGGCAATCAGCAGCATCGCGTGAATGGTTTCGAGTACGGCTTGGACGGCTGGATTTACGGGGCGAATGGTGACAGCGGCGGCGAAGTGCGTTCTTTCGCGAATGCCAAAGTGGTCAAGTTGAGCGGCCACGATTTTCGTTTTCGCCCGGACACGGGGGAGTTTGAAGCTGTCGAAGGCCAAACCCAATACGGTCGGCATCGCGACGATTGGGGAAATTGGTTCGGCAACAACAATCCAAGTTGGGGCTGGCACTACTTCATTCCGGAACGCTACCTCGCGCGCAATCCGCATCTGCCTGTCAAGACGACCAAACATTATCTGGCTAATTACGAAAACGGCACGCGTGTCTTCGCCATCAGCCGGCTGCTCCAACGCTTCAACGACATTGGCATGGTCAATCACGTGACTTCGGCGAACAGCATTGCGCCGTATCGCGATGAATTGTTTGGCGCGGAGTTCACTCACAGCGTTTTCGTGAGCGAGCCAGTTCACAATGTTGTGCATCGCGAAGTGCTCGAACCGGATGGCGTCACCTTCTCCAGTCATCGCGCGGTGGATGAAAAGGACAGCGAGTTCCTTGCCTCCACGGACAATTGGTTCCGGCCCGTCACGCTCAAGACCGGCCCGGACGGCGCGCTCTACATCGCGGATATGTATCGCCTCGTGCTGGAGCATCCGGAATGGATTCCGCCGGACACGCAAAAAAGTTTTGATCTGCGCGCTGGCAGCGACCTGGGCCGCATCTATCGCGTCTATCCCGAAGGCGCGATTCTCCGCAAAATTCCCCGACTCGATCAACTCGACACCGCCGGACTCGTCGCCGCGCTCGACAGTCCGAACGGCTGGCAACGCGACACGGCACAAAGGTTGTTGGTGGAGCGACGAGATCGACACTCCGTCGAGCCATTGAAACAATTGGCCGTGAATGCGTCCCGCCCCAAGACGCGTTTGCAGGCCATCTTCACTTTGCAAAACACAGACGAACTACCGTTTGATTCGCTTCTAGCTGCATTGCGTGACTCCGATCCGCGCGTGCAGACTGGCGCGTTGATCGCGGCTGAACCCATCTTTGATCGGATAGCACTTTCCACTTCCGGCGAGCCGGAGAAATTGAACGAAGTCGTGAGCAATCTTGTGGAGAGCGCTGACATCAAGCTCGCCTTCCGACTCGCGTTGAGTTTGGGCGAATCTCATTATCCGAGCGCCGCGCCGATGCTGGCGCGTCTCGCCATCCGACATTCAGCGAACGAAGCGATGCAACTCGCCATTCTGAGTTCAGCGCCGCCGCATCTTCCGGCCTTATTGAGTGCGCTCACTACGGAGCCGGCGAAATCCCCGCCGCTTGCTTTCTTCATTGGCCAATTGATAGCACTGGCTGTGGACAGCAACCACTTGCCTGCACTTCAAACCGCTCTAGCCAAGTTGGGCGAAATTCGCGGAGATGCTCCTGAGTTCTGGCAGCTTGTTGGCGTCGCGGCTTTCGTTGAATCGTTGGAACGCCAAAATCATTCGCTCAACGAATTTGCTGGAGGCGCAGAGCTGGAAGTCCGAAATGGTGTTCGCTCGCTCAATCAAGTGTTTGTTCATGCCCGTAGAATCGTCGCCGACCACGGCGTGGCGGCAATCGAACGAACGACTTCAACTCGACTGCTAGGCCGGGGGCTTACGGAACAAGAGCACGACATCTCCGTACTTGGATTCTTGCTGGAGCCACAAGTTTCCGACGTTCTTCGCCAAGCCGCTTTGGAAAGTCTTTCCCGGCTGTCGGACGCGCATGTTGGTGTAGTGTTGCTGAGTCGTTGGAAACGCTTTGGCCCGACGCAAAAGACCGCCGTTGCGGACATTCTGTTAAGTCGCCCGGTGTGGGTGAAGGCGTTGCTCTACGCGCTTGAATCCGATCAGATTTCTCCGGGACAAATCAGCACCGTTCACCGCCAGAGGTTGCTCAAACATTCGCAGGAGTCGATTCGCGACCGGGCCGCCAAACTCTTTGCGTCGGCGAATGCCGACCGGCAAAAACTGATTCACGATTACGAGTCAGTGGCGAACTTGAAAGGTGATGCTGTCAAAGGTGTCGCGCTCTATCGCCAAAACTGCCTGACGTGTCACCGCTTCAAAGGCGAAGGATTTGAAGTCGGGCCGGACTTGGGAACGGTCGCGGACAAACCACTCGCCGTTTTGCTCACGGCGATTCTGGATCCGAATCAGGCAATTGAAGCGCGCTATCTCAGTTACTCGGCCTCCACAAAAAATGGACGCGAAGTGAGCGGCATTGTCGTCGCCGAAACGCCCGGCAGCGTTACGCTGCGCAGCGCGGGCGGCAGCGACGAAACGATCTTGCGCAACGATTTGAAGGAATTCAGCGGATCGGGGTTGTCCCTCATGCCGGAAGGTTTGGAAAACGTCCTCAAGCCGCAGGACATGGCCGACCTGATTGCTTACCTAAGAAACTGACCTTCCGTCGAATGCCATTTTAAACCGGCTAATCGTTTACTGGAACCAATAATTGCTTACCCGATTTCAAACCATTCCGGCAGGAAGGTGATCTTCTGATTTTTCTGGATGGCTTCGCTGGCCTTGATGACGGTGACGGCGGCTTCGTAGCCTTCTTTGTAGCCAGCGGCGGGGAGCAGATTTTTAGAAAGGCCAGCGATGTAATTCTGCATCGCTTTCTTGTCGCTCGCGTTGAAGTTCTCCTTAAAATCTTCGACGGCGGTATTGATCATGTCGGTGTTGGCCACGAATGCCTCGAGCGCATAACCGAGGGCGGTGCTGGCGTAGGGCGCTTCCTCGGCCGACTTGTCGCCTTGGGCGACAAGCTTGGTGGCATTGGCGACTAGCGCGATGCCGGTTTCCCGGTAGAAGGTGTCTTTGCGCGCGTAAATTTCCCAGCCGAGCAGCGGCGCGTCCACTTCCTTGAACATCCAGGCTTTGTTCTCGCGCAGCAGCACGGCGGCGTCGGAGCCGTAAATCATGTCGTAGTCGGCGTCGAAGGAATTTCCCAGCGTGCAATCGTAAGTAAAATTAACGCCCCCGGGAAATTCGAACACAGCGTGAATCGTGTCCGCGACATCGCGGCCGTCCGGCCATTGCAAGATCGAACCGTAACCCGTGACAGCTACAGGGCGCGCCCGCAAAAACCAGGCCGCAGCGTCCACTTGGTGAATGCCAATTTCGCCAATCAGCCCGAGTGAATTGGCCGCGCTCAGGCGCCAGTTGATTTCTTTTTCGCGATCTGGATTCGCTGAAGTGAAACGCCAGCTCGTTTTTTTGTGCCACTGCGAACGCGATTTGAGCGATTTGCCCAGTGCGCCGGAGCGGATGAATTGCAGGAGGAAATGCCGTTGCGGATCGGAGCGCATCGGCAGGCTCGTTTGGAAAAGCTGGCTGGGGGCCGCTTGCGCGGCGCGGGCAATGGCGCGCGCGTCGTCGATGGTCGTGGCCAGCGGCGCTTCGCAGAAGACATGTTTGCCGGCCTGTAGCGCGGCGAGGACGATCTCCTTGTGTTGATGGCTGGGCGTCGCCACCGCGACGGCGATGATTTCTTTTTTCTCCAACAATTTGCGATAGTCGGTAAAAGCTTCGGCCTTGGGCGCGGCTTCCTGGGCGCGGCGCAAGAATGGCTCGTAGGTTTCGCAAACACCGGCGACTTCCGCCGCCGGCAGGCTCGCGAGTTTGTTCAGAATTTCACGACCCCATTTGCCGCAACCGATGACGCCACATTTTACCTTTGCGCCTTTCGATTTGGCATTCGCGTCATCGGTCTTCGGTTTCTCTTCGGCGCGCAACTCGACGGCGCCAAGCATCAGCATCAGCGAGGCAAAAGAGCTTCCGCGCAAGAAATCGCGGCGATTCAAATCAGGATTTTCTGGGTTTGCTTTCATAACACGGCGCTTTGTTTGCGTGCAAAATGGTCGGGCGAAATTCAGGTTTGCGGAAAATTAAGTCAAGCTCGGCAGTTCTTTACAAAAGGAGAAGGCGCACCGAAAGGTGAACAAATCCACAGTGCGAACGTACTCTGACAACTCAACTATTCGCCAGTCGAGGACGCGACCGGTGAACTCAGCCGCCGGCTTTTTTGGACTCTTCGGCCAGCAATCGCTGGGCTTCTTCGTCGGACATGTCTTCCAAGCCTTCCAGTAGAGCGTCGATGTCCTCATCTCCGCCCAGCTCTTTCTGCGCCTCGCTGATGACGGCGGAAAGTTTGACCAGTGTCGGGCTTTCGAAGATGACCCGCAGTGGCAACTGAATCTCGAAGGCACTGCGAATCCGGACGATGACTTGGGTCGCCAAGAGTGAATGCCCGCCCAATTCAAAGAAGTCATCCTGAATTCCAACCCGCTCCACTTTCAAAACCTCCCGCCAGATCGCGGCAAGTTTTTCCTCGGTGGGATTCGTCGGCGCCACATAAACTTTTTCTTTTGCGGCCGGGGTCGTTTCGGGATCGGGCAGAGCGCGGCGGTCAATTTTTCCGTTGGGCGTGAGCGGCAGCGCCTCCAGCGGAATCAGCACCGCCGGCACCATGTAATCGGGCAACTGCTCCTTCAAGTAATTCCGCAATTCCTCCGCGGAAGTTTTTTTGCCCTGCGCCACGACGTAATAGGCGACGAGTTTCTTGTCGCCGGATTTGTCGGCATGCGCCGTGACAATGGTTTGTTGCAGCGCTGGATTGCGCCCGAGCACAGCTTCGATTTCCGCCAGTTCGACACGAAAGCCGCGGATTTTCACTTGATGGTCGATGCGTCCCAGAAATTCCACGCTGCCATCCGGAAGATAACGCGCGAGATCGCCCGTGCGATACATGCGGACCTCGGAATCAGAGACGAACGGATTACGAAGGAAGCGCTCGGTCGTTTGTTCCGGCTGGTTCAGATACCCGCTCGCGACACCAGCGCCGCTAATGAACAATTCACCGGGCACTCCAATCGGCACCGGCTTGAGACCAACGTCCAGCAAATAAACCTGGGTGTTCGCGATGGGGCGGCCAATCGGCAGCGTCGCGGAAAGCTCCGCATTCGGATCATCCTTGGCCACACTGTAGGTGAGCGAACCGACGGTGGTTTCGGTTGGTCCGTAATGGTTGATGATCTGGCAGGAACCCTGGCTCGCGATGCGGCCAATCATGTCCCACGTCGAAGCTTCGCCGCCGAGCACCAGATATTTGCGCGGCAACACGGATTTGCCTTCGGGCGAAGCGAGCAAAGTGTTGAGATGCGACGGCGTGATTTTCAGCACGTCGATGGGATTTTTCTTTGCGTAATTGGCAAAAAGATTTCCGTCCATCGAAACGTCGTAAGTGATGACGTGCAGGCAACCGCCGGAAATCAGCGACGGGAAAACGCAGGTATTGCCGAGATCCGCGCTGATGGTGGACACGGTCGCAAAATGAAGGCCGCCGCTGTTGACCGGATCCTCCAAATGAAGCCGCTGGCAGATGAAGTGCGAATAGTTGACGAGATTCTGGTGACGGTTGCCGACACCTTTCGGAACCCCGGTCGAACCGGAAGTGTAAATCACGTAAACCAGATCGCGCGGCGCATTCACGCGCTCGGGATTGTTCGTGGACTCTTTGGCGAGTTTCGCGGCGTCACGATCGAAACAAAGAATGTCGCCACCAAACTCGGGCAGTTGTCCAAGGAATTTTTCCTGCGTGATCAAAACCGGCGCCTGAGTTTCCTGGAGCAATTGCCCGAGCCGGGCTTTGGGATTGTCCGGAATCAGGGGAACGTAGGCAGCACCAGATTTGAGGATGCCGAGCAAGCCGATAATCATTTCCGCCGAACGCTCGACGCAAAGCGCGACTCGATCATTCGGTTTGACGCCACGCTGCCGCAAGTAACGCGCGATCTGGTTGGCCTGGGCGTTCAATTCCCCGTAGCTCAAGCGGCGATCACCACAAGCCAGCGCCGGACGGCCAGGCGCTCTGGCGGCCTGTTCTTCAAAGAGGTAATGGATGCACTGGTCTTGCGGATACGGCGCACTGGTCTGGTTGAAATCATTGACCAGCCGGCGGCGTTCCGCCTCTTCCAAAATTTCCAGTGCTCCTGCGGCAGCCTGCGGCTTCGCCACCGCGCTCGCCAGCAACCGTTGATAGTAATCGGCGAACCGCTGCACATCTTCGCGCCGGAAAACACGCGGATCGTAATTCAGTTCCGCCGCCCAACCAGCTTCGCCGCGCGTGCAAACCAGACTGAGTTGAAACCGGCTGGTGATGGCGCTTTGGCGCGTGATCGAAAACGACACACCCGTGGCAATGTGTTTGCTGAAGAGTTCCAACGCTTGAAATCCCACCGGATCGGGCGCGGGATTTTCTGCTTCGCCTCCCGTTTCCTGGACCGGCAAATAGTCCTGCCACTTCAAAGTCTCTCCGGCCGTCTCGCGCACT
>JACPZS010000118.1 GCA_016195385.1 Verrucomicrobiota bacterium | reverse complement strand
GGTGTGTCCGGCTGGAGAGCGGAACGGGAAAAAGCGGGACAAAACCGCAAAAAACAAGCGCCACCGCCTGGCGCGGAATGCAGTGCATTCAAACAAAGAGAACCGCCAGCTCAAATCCGGGCGTTTATCAAGAAACTGCTATGTTCCCTACTTCCCCAGCAAATGCTCGATGACCATTTGGTCGAGCGCTTGATAGTCACGCGCAGCGATCAGTTTTTTGGCGGCCGTTTCATCGAAGCTTCGGGCTTTTTCGACCAGGCGCAGAAAAGTTCGCCGGCTGTTGTCGAGGTGCGCCAGCGTGTGTTCAGGCTTCGTGGTGCGGAACGGATGCACGTCGAAGCAGACGTATTCGCCGCGACTGCCGTATTTGTTTTGCTCCAGCACGCGCACTTGATCGAACGCGCCGCGCAGGTTCGTGCTCCCGAAGGGCTTATCCTGATCGTACTTCAAACCGTTCTGATCGTTCAGGTGGAGCGACCAGAGTTTGCCGAAGCTCATCGCGAACGCGATTTCATCCGCAGGATCGAGTCCGGCCAGGATGCAATGCGCCGTTTCGATGAGCGCGCCGACGCGCTTGGGATCGCGCGTCAATTGCGCGACGGCAAGCGCGTGCCCAATGGTCGGCAGGTATGCGTGATCCATCGGCTCATTCGGCTTGGGTTCGATGGCGAGGCGGATTTTTTTGTCGTGCGCAAGCATCTGATCGAACGCCTCGACCATCAGTACGATGCTGCGACGGCCTTTCTTGGCTTCGCGCAGATAAGTTCCTTCGCGTGCGAGCCACAATACTAGAATGTCTGTGCCAAGAATTTTCGCGATGTCGATGGAGCGGCGCGAGCGGTCAATGGCGTACCGGCGGCATTTGGGATCATTGCTCGTGTACGCGCCATCGATAGTCATCGGGCTGAACCACAGCCGCGGCGCGACCATTTCGGCGACCAATCCGGCGTCATCAAGTTTCTTTTTAAGTTCCTTCGCTTCCTTGCGGATTTGCACCGCGGACTTCGTGTCGATGTCCGGCACGGCGTCGTCGTCGTGAAACATCATCGCGTCGAAGCCGAGTTTTTTGAGTTGCTCCAGTTTCCAATCAAAAGTCTGTGGTGGACGCGTGGTCGGGCCGTAGGGATCCGCGCCTTCGCTGATGTTCCAGGGGCCGAAGCAGAATTTGTAAGGGTGGTTGGTTGCCATAAATCAGTTTTGTGTGGGCGAGACGTTACAAGTTTTGCGCGGGATGGAAATGAATTTTTGCGCCACGCGGCTTCCTTCTTGGTTGCCAGAGTCTGTGGAATCATCTCCTATCAAGGACACAGCAACATCGAAATTTACTTATGCGCGATCACGCCGTGAGATTTGACGCAAACATTCCGTCGCCGCCAGAGCACAACTATTCGGGCGAGGACAAACCCGGTTTTGCCGGTTGATGAAAGCGCCTCCCCAAATCGCTCTGCTCATCGAGACCTCGAACGCCTATGCGCGCGGGCTGTTGCGCGGCATCATGGCGTACATTCACGAGCATCGCCCCTGGTCGCTTTATTTGTCCGAGCACAATCGCGGCGACAAACCGCCCGGCTGGCTGCAGAAATGGAACGGTGACGGAATTATCGCCCGGATTGAAAATCCCGCCATCGCCGAGGCGCTGCGTCCGCTCAAAATGCCGATTGTGGACATGAGTGCGGCGCGTTTGATTCCGGCGTTGCCCTGGTTTGAAACAGACGACGCCGCGTTTGCTGGTCGCGCGGCGGAGCACTTGCTCGAGCGCGGCTTCAAGCATTTCGCTTACTGCGGCGAGCGGCGGTTCAACTGGTCGAACTGGCGCTGCGAACATTTTCAAAATTTTGTGCGCGCGGCAGGCCATGAGTGTTCGGTTTACTCGCCGCGAAACAGGAATTTGCCCAAGGATGAAGACGAAGTGAACGACATCGCGAATTGGATCAAAGCGCTGCCCAAGCCACTCGGCGTCATGGCGTGCTACGATCTGCGCGGCCAGCAAGTGCTGGATGCCTGTCGTCATCTTGGCGTCGCGGTGCCGGACGATGTCGCCGTGATTGGCGTTGATAATGATGATTTGCTGTGTGAGCTGGCGAGTCCGCCGCTTTCGAGTGTCATTCCCAACACGCATCGCACCGGCTACGAGGCGGCGGCGTTGCTGGACGAGATGATGTCCGGAAAGCGCGCGACCGGCGAAACGCACCTCATCCCGCCGCTCGGTATTGCGACGCGGCAATCCACGGACACGCTCGCCATTGAAGACCGCAACGTCGCCCGGGCCGTGCATTACATCCGCCTTCATGCCTGCGACGGCATCAACGTGCAGGACGTGTTGAAGGCGGTGCCGCATTCGCGCAGGCTGTTGGAAAGCCGGTTCAAGAAATTCATCGGTCGCACGCCGCACGAAGAAATTCTGCGTGTGCAGTTGGATCGCGTGAAGCAGTTGCTGACCGAAACCGCGTTGTCGCTGGAGGAAATCGCCGAGCGCGCCGGTTTCGCGCACGTGGAGTATCTGAGCGTGGTTTTCAAAAGAGAAGTCGGCATGCCGCCCAGCAAATTCAGAATGACGCAACGGCCGCGAGTTTTGAGGTGAGGCCGTCTAAAAAAACTCATCTAAAAAACGCAAAAGCTCATGGATTTGGTTTTCATATCCGGCTATTTAAGCTAGAAGATCATTTAAACGTTCCCCGTCGGGGTCGAAATTTTGCCCGTACGGCGGGAGACACAGACGAAAGGCAAAGTATGAAATCGCAAACTGAATTTGGCCGGACACGGCCGCAGCGGACGTGGTTCGGCGCCGGGTTCACGCTCATTGAATTGTTGGTCGTCATCGCCATCATCGCCATTCTTGCCAGCATGTTGCTGCCGGCGTTGTCCAAGGCCAAGTCAAAGGCGATCATTATCAAATGCAACAGCAACATGCATGAACTGGGCATCGCCTTGTTCATGTACGCGAGCGACAGCAACGAGAAATTCCCCGATCTCTCCGGCGCGGTGTGGCCGTGGGACATTCCGGCGGCGGCGGTGAATCAATTGACCGCCAACGGGGCCAAACGCCATATCCTCTATTGCCCTGGTTTCCCCAAACAGGACAACGATGAGCTTTGGAAATTCACCACTGACTCGGTCGCGGAGACAACGAAGAAGGACACTGGCTATCGCGTGGCAGGCTACGCATTTGCATTCAAAGGATCGGGACGCATAAGAGCCACGAACATCACCGAATCCCTCAACCCGGCATCATGGAAAATCGGTGGCGAGTCCGTCAATCCAGGGCCGAGCGAACGAGTCACGGTCGCCGACGCCGTCATCTCCATTGGAAACAACGAGAAGGATCGCACAAAAAATCGTTACACGAAGATCGATGGCGGTTGGAAGGGGCATCAAACTTCCCATCTTCAGGATCGTTTGCCCGCGGGCGGCAATCTGCTCTACCTCGATGGGCACACCCAGTGGACACGTTTCAACAAGATGATCGTACGCACGGACGGGGATCCGAGCTTTTGGTGGTGAGTCTGATCGACCCTGGCAACAAGCTTGTGCGGCGCCACCCGGTCGCGCGACGTACAGCCATACGGATTCGTTCTGAATCGAACTGAGCGCGGCTTCGCTTCGGGCGACTGTGCATCACGTTCAGAAATTCAAGCGCGCTTTTCCAGTTGCCCGCGCGACGACCGTTTGCAGCGACGTTGGTGAACTTGCTGTCTCGCCGGGTTGCTTTGCCGACGACGAACAAGGACGAACTCATGGAGATTCTGCGCTGTTCATTATTCCGTTTCGGTCTAAAGTTTCCGCATGGCATTGGCGCGGATATTGGTGGATGGCTACAGTTTGCTGCACGGCTGGCCGGAGTTGGCGCGCGGCAAGGCGCGGCATTCGGCCGCGGCCCGCGATGAATTGCTGCACTGGCTTGCGCAATACCGCGACACCATCGGCACGCCGATCACCGTGGTGTTCGATGGCGGCGGCGCTCCCGCCGGCGCGGTGCCGACGCCTTCGACGCCCGAATTGGAAATCATTTACTCGCGCGCGGGCCAGACGGCCGACGACATCATCGAGCGTGTAACGCATCGCATGAAGGCTTTCGGCGAAGTGCTCGTGGTGACGGACGACTACGCCGAGCGCGACACGGTGATCGCGCTGGGCGGCATGGCGTCGAGTTGCGACAATTTCATCCGCGACGTCGAAGCGGCAATGAAGGAATTGCAGACGGTCGTGAAATACCACAATCTCCGCGAACGGAATCAATTCAAACGGTCGCGCACGGCATGAAGTTTTTTTGTTTTCTGATCACATGGACGGCTGGCTGGCTCGCGTTCACTGCGCCACTGGTGGCCGCGGAACGCGCGCCCGAGACTTTTCTTTTCGTCGTTGATACTTCGTTTTCCATGGCGTCGCAGAAGCAGTTGCTCCAGGCGGCCGTGCGCGAATCAATCGCGAGCGGCCTGGGCGGCCAGATGAAACCCGGCGACAAGCTGAACATCTGGACTTTCAACCGCGAAGCCAACACACGCCAATTCACCCCCATCGAGTGGCGACCGGAAAGCCGCGCCGAAGTCGCGGCCGCCGCCTTCGAGTTTCTGGCCCGCCAAAACTTTTCCAAAATCAGCCGGCTCGATCTGGCGATGGTCGAGATCGTCAACTCACTGGAAGATCGCGCGCCGCTCACGGTGGTACTCTGCAGCGATGGCTTTGAGTACGTTTGGGGCACGACCTTCGACGCGCAGATCAACCGCGTCTATCGTGAGAACTCCGCGCGCGTCCGGCGCGAGGGCAAATCATTCGTCACCATGCTGCGCGCGCTCGACGGCCTGTTCGTTTCTTCGCGCGTTACGATCCTCGGCGATCCATTGAAGCTGCCGGAACTTCCGACCGCTTCTCCCATCGCGCAAACCATTCGCCCGCCGGCTCCGACTCCGAGTGTGTCACCGCCGGTGGTTCCGCCAGTGAAACCGATCCCAGCGCCTCCTGTGGCGAAAGCTCCGCCTGCAACCGCCATCACCAACGTCGAAGCCAAAGTAACGCCGCCCATCCCGGCGGACACCAAACCTGTCACCACGCCGCCGGTCGCGAGCGCCAATGTGAACGAGAGAATTGCCGCGCCGCAACCACCAGCGCTCGATCTCAAACCCGGGGCGAAACTCGAAGCCGCTGCCGAAGTGAAAAAAGATCCCCTGGCACAACTCGCGTCGGTGAGTATCGAAAGCAAAGGCGAAAAAGCCAGGCCGACGCCGCTCCCGGCTGAAATCCCGAAAACGCCGGCCATCGCCGTCGCGACACCACCCAATCCAACGCCAGTTGAAAAGCCCGCTGCCGCCAGCCCGGAAGCAAAGTCAACGGCCGCGGGAACTCCCGTCAACGACCCGCCGGTCGCGCCAAAAATTTCCCTGTCGCCGGTGGTTGCCGCTGTGCGGACTCCCGCTCCCGCCGCCGCGGAGCCAGCGACGGCGAGCCAAAAAGATTCGCTCGAACCGGCTGCGGCTTTAGTTGCGCCGAAACCCACCAATTCGGCCGCGTCCGCCGAGAACATTCCGGCGGCATTGGCCGAGGCCGCGATGCTGCCGCCCCCGGTCGGCACCGTGAATTGGTGGGGCTACATTTTGCTGGGCGGGGCCTTGCTGCTGGCCGCGAGTTGGCTGGCCTACTTTTTCTGGACGCGCGGCGCAGCAGAGCCGAAATCGAGCATCATCACTCGCTCGCTTGATCAAAAGCGAAGATGACGCCGCGGCTCGCGGTGCGAAGCATGTCAGCCCGACTGCGAACGCGTGGGAAAGGCGACGGCGGTTTAGCGAGGGCGATTCGTTCCACCATTTGCAAGCCGCAGAATTTTTATGAACTGCATCGTGACGGCGGGGCCGACTTACGAAGCGCTGGATGAAGTCCGGCGGCTTACCAATTTCTCAACGGGCAAGCTCGGCACGGAACTGGCGAACTTCCTCGTGGCGCGCGGGCACGACGTGACGCTCCTGCTCGGCTATTATTCGACGTATCGCGGCGAGCAATTCGCGCAGACCGTGCGCACATTTTCCAGCACGGCGCAACTTGCGGACATGCTGCGGGAAGCCGCCGGAGAAACCATCGGCGCGGTCTTCCATGCGGCGGCGGTGAGCGATTTCAAATTCGGAAAAATTTGGAAGCGCTCGCCCACCGGCGAATTGACCGAGCTGCAAGCGGGAAAAATTTCCACCCGCCGTGGCACGCTGCTGGCCGAGTTGGTGCCTACCACGAAAATCATTGCTCACTTGCGCGGCTGGTATCCACACGCGCGCATCGTCGGCTGGAAATATGAGGTCGATGGCGGCCGCGCGCAGGTTTTGGCGAAAGCGGAACAACAAGTCGCCGAGAATCAAATCAACGCGTGCGTTGCGAACGGGCGTGCTTATGGGCCGGGGTTCGGCTTCGTGACTGGCGCGGGTGAGTCCAAGCACTGCGTGGATCAGCCCGCGCTCTTCGACACTCTCGCGGAGCAGGCTGGAAAATCAGGAAAGTGAAGCGGAAAAGTTTGCGCTCGCGCCGAGGGCAACGCTCTACCAATTCGCCCGCGTGCCGCGATTGAGCGCGACGGCGTCATGCAGCCGTTTGTCATCGGCGCGAATGCGCGCCGTGAGCGTCTTGCAGATCGCGAGCAGGAAGGGCGCGTAAAGATCCGGTGCATCGCGCATGAGTCTTTGAAAAGCTGCCGCCGAGATTTTCAATAAAGTGCTGTCGTGATTGGCGAGCACGTCCGCCGAGCGCGGCCCCTGGTCGAAGAGCGACATTTCGCCGAAAAATTCACCCGTGGCCAGCGTCGCGATAGTGGTTTCTTTCCCATTGACCAGCAGCCGCACGCGCAGTTCGCCTTCCAGAACGAGGAACATCGCGTCGCCGTGGCTGCCTTGTTTGACGACTTCCGCGAACTGGCGGATTTTCTGCACTTCCATGAACTGCACGAAGCGGCCGAGCTGCTGGTCGTTCATCTCGGCGAGAATTTTCACGCGCCGCAGCATCCCCGGACGCACGCCGGGAACCAGCACGGTCGTGTCGGAAGATTTGTCGCCCGCCGCGCGTTTGAGCGCGCGCAAGACGGGCTGAAGTTCGGCCAGGTCGGCTGTTTTAGCCCAGGCGTCCTTTTGCTCGCTGTAGATCCACGTCGCGGCGGTGACGCGCTCTTCCTGCACCCAGCCGACCAGCGTCGTCAACCCCACGGGGCCATACACCACGTTGTCCGTGGCCCAAATTTTATACCCGGTCTTGCTCTCGTCCGTTGCCATGCGGGCATGGTAATTGGCTGCAACTTTTGAAGAAAGGGAAAAAGCGCGGCGCGTGGGCATGTTCAACCCGAAAACTAAAATGGCACTGGAGTCCAGCCAACGCAGTTGATCCGGAGCCACGACTTCCCTGCGGCTGAATTTTCGCGCGAACATGCGGATGTCCATTTGGTTCGCTGACTCGTGGAGATAAACTTACCCGGCGCTTTGCGTTTGCGGACGCGAAGTTCTTGCAGTTTTGAATTGCATTGGCGGGCTGAACCGGCATATAAAACAGGCAGTTGCCGTTGCCGAGGCTACCGGCCGGGTCAGAAAACAACGATTACAAACAGACGCTCGGAAGACAAAGAAGCTGAGATTCCATAAAACTCTTATGAACACAAACTCATCGTTGCGCTCACAGATTTCGCGCCCAAAATCCGCCCTGCTGGTTTTGAGTCTGGCTTGTTTGAGCCTGGCTTCAATTGCTCAAAACGTAAACGCTCAAATCGTTACCTATGTTGTGACCGGCGCGAATGCCTCAACAAGTACTACGATTTCCCCTACCGGTGCTCCTGGCAGCATCACCGCGAGTTCACTCACGGTTGGTCCCAATTTGACCAGCGCGCTCAACCAAATCAATTCGTTTGCCTTGCGTACTTGGTCAACGAGTTCGTCTTACTCTTCGGGCAGCGGAACATATTTCGATTTTCAAATTCAGCCTAATACTGGGTTCACGATCGATTTCACCACGATCGATTACGGACTCTGGCATGGCAGCAGTGGAAACGCTCCCAAGAAATTTGAATTGCACGCAAGCACCGATGCGTTCGCCAGTTCCGACGTCAATCTAACTTCAGGAGGCGTTCACGATCTCACGGGTATCAACAACACGGTCACGACGTTTTCGGATAGCGCCTCCGGCCTTGGGACGATCAGTGCCGGCACAACTGTAACCTTCCGGGTTTATGGCTATTCGGCAGTCAGCACTGGTGCCGCTGGCGGTTTTGCAAACGGCACAGCAGGGGTGACTGGTGGAGCCGATCTGGTAATCAACGGCACTGTGAATGCCGTTCCGGAACCTTCCACCTATGCCGGCATTTTCGGCCTGCTCGCGCTTGGTTTCGTTTGCGTGAACCGCCGCTTGAGCAAAGCCTGAGCGCGGCGACGCAATTCCTTTTTTCCATCCGGCCTGTTCGCCCACGCGAACAGGCTTTTTTGTTGGCGGCGGAATTTGGTTCGTGAGTGTAGGAACTCTCGCCCATCCAATCCAAATGAGCAGGCGTCGGCGCATCATCGCCCTCGCTGTCGTCGCGGCCCTGGCCGGGGCGATGGCGTATCGCTGGCTCGCGCCGCGGGAACCGGCGTGGCAAGGGCAACCCATCTCTTACTGGATCGATGAGATGCGCGTCAGTTCCGGTGGCGCGGATGAATTTGCCCGGCCGTTCATCGCGATGGGCTCCAACGCCGCGCCGTGGCTCATCCGCGAATTTGGCAAGGAAGATTCCCGGCTGTGGACCAGCTTTGTTTCGCTTTGCCAGAAACTGCCGCCCGAAATTTTCGACGCGCTGCCGCGGCCGGGTTTGACGCCATCGACCCGGCAAAGCGCCGCCGTGGCGTTGGAAAAAATCGGCCCGCCAGCGTTCCCGACGCTCATCCGCGCCGCCCGTGATTTGAATCGGAACGTGCGTTTCTTCACCACGCTCGTGCTGGGCCGGATTCATCCGCTTTCCAGCGAAGCGGCGGAGGCGTTGCTGCGGCTTTTTCGCGACCCGGATGCCGAGATCCGAATGGCGGCGGCCACGGCGCTGGGGAGAAATCTCGATGCTCATCAACGTGTCATGACGTCGCTGGTCGCGGGGCTGGATGATGCGTGGCGATCTTCGTTCGAGCGCGAAAAGCTGGCGCTGGTGCTGGTCTTCGCCGGCCCCGCCGGATTCCCGACTCTGCTGCAGTCGCTGCAGCACACGAACGCGGGTGTTCGCCTCGCCATCACGCAGGCGCTGGCAAAAATGGAAATCGCGAACACAAATCGCACGCGCGCGCTGCTGGTCGCATTGCGCGACGCCGATCCGCCCGTGCGTGCCAAGGCCGCGGAATTGCTGGGCGAGCGCGAACGCACCAAATACCTCCCACCCTCGCCGGAAGCGGCTGCCGCGCTGCTGGCCGCCGTGCATGATCCCGATGCCGCCGTCCGGCGATCAATCACCGACTCGTTGATGCGCTGCGGCGTCAAAGCCGACATCATGGTTCCGCTGCTGGTGCAACAGTTGAAAGAGACTTCACCGAACGATCGCCAGCAAGCGGCGAACTGGCTCAGTTATTTCGGAGCCGCTGCAAAATCGGCAGTGCCGGCGCTCGTCGAAGCGCTGCAGGACGAGGCGGTCGTGGTGCGCTTCGCTGCCGCCACCACTTTGAGCGAGGTTGCGCCCGACCGCTGCGAAACCGTGCCGGTGCTGATCGAATGCGTTACTGCTTCGGAACTCTTGGTCCGGGAAAGTGCAGTCTCGACTCTCGGCAAATTCCTTCCGTGCGCCGCGACTGCAATCCCGGCCCTCAAGACATTCCTCACCAACGAATCGGCTGCGATCCAAACTTTCGCCGCCCGCGCGCTAACCGAATTTGGAAAAGCAGCGCTGCCGGCAATGCCGGAGTTAATTCGACTTGTTCAAATTGGCGAAGTCGAGACGCGGATCCAAGCGATGAATACACTCGCGAACTTCGGGCCGACAGCCCGCGCCGCGCTGCCGGGGATTTCCGTGGCGCTCACGAGCGGGTCGGAATGGGAACGAGCCGCCGCGTGCCGTGCGCTGGGTTTGATTGGCGCTGGCGATCCGGAAGTCATCGGGTTGCTGATCGAAACCGCCAATTCTCCGCGCGAAGAATTTCGCCTGCCGGCCATCCAATCGCTCGGCTGGCTCGGAGCAACCAACGAAAGAGTTCACGCCGTTTTGTCCCGAGCAGCGGATGATGCCAGTCCGTGGATACGCCTGGCCGGAATTCAAGCGCTCATCGACGCCAAGCTGCCACTCGAAGAATGCGTGCCGCCGCTCCAGTCATTGCTGAAAACTTTCAACCAGCCGGCGACTTTATCCAATCAAACGTCAGGGAATTTTCCCACCGACTTGTCTGCCAATTACGAAGCCAAGAAAAGAATCTGCCAGGCCATCATCGCGCTCGGCCCAATCGCAAAACCGATCGTGCCAGATTTGATCGAATTATTGGAAGGCAGGCCGCCGTTTGGCGCTGAACTGTCCGCCCTGACCCTCGGCGAACTCAAGTTCGTGGCGTCAAACGCCATTCCCGCGCTCGCGAAAATGCTGGCGTCACCGAGCGCTTATCCGCGCTACTGCGCCGCTGTCGCCTTGCAAAACATTTTGCCTGACGCGGCGACACAATTTCCCCACTTGCCCAACATCCTCACCGAGCTTCACGCCGCAACAAATTTTTTCATGACGCCCGATCCGCGGGACTGGTTGACCCGGCAAGACTCAATCCAAACGTCGCCCGGACAAATTATTTTTCTAGGAAATCCGCCTCCGAGGTGATGAAGTAATCGACAAGCCTTGCGCCGATTGGCTGGATGAAAGTTGCCGGCGCTTGGTTGCAGACAAAGTCCGGAAGTCATGTTAAGAACCTTTGCATTGCCATGATTAAAGTCACCGGAAGCGGTTCGATTACCACATGCGATGGCGTCACGCGGCGCGACTTTCTGCAAGTGGGCGCGCTCGGAGCCATCGGCTTGTCGCTCTCGCAAATGGCGGCGCTCAAGGCTCTCGGCAATGTTTCCAAAGGCAGGGATGAACGCGCCGCCATCATGATCTTCAACCTCGGCGCGCCGAGCCAGCTCGACACGTTTGACCTGAAGCCGGACGCCCCGGCGGAAATTCGCGGGCCATTCAAGCCGATCAAAACCACCGGCGATTTTCAAATCTCCGAAATTTTTCCGCAACACGCGAAGCTCGGCGACAAATTTTCGCTCGTGCGCAGTTGCTATCACACCGCCGCTGCCGTCCACGACACCGGCCATCAAATGATGCAGACCGGCCGCCTCTTCACCGGCGGCGTGAACACGCCACACGCTGGCTGCGCGCTGAGTTATCTCGCTGGCCGCAAAACGGAACTGCCCGCGCACGTCATCCTGCCCGAACCAATGGGACCGACCGGTGGCAACCTGCCGCACGGTCAGGACGGCGGCTTTCTCGGGAAAAATTACGATCCGTTCGTGCTGAACTCCGACCCGTCGAAAAAAGATTTCAAAGTTCCCGACCTTTTGCCGCCGGCGGAAATCGGCGAAGTGCGCCTCCAACGGCGGCGTGAATTGCGCGTGATCGTTGATGACGCGGTGAAAAATTTTGAAGCGAGCGAATCCGCGAAATTGATGGACGCCAACTTTTCAGACGCCTACCGGCTCATGACGAGCACGAAGGCACGCGAAGCGTTCGACCTCACCAAAGAACCGGAGAAAGTTCGCGAGCGCTACGGCATGACGCGCTTCGGCCAATGCTGCCTGCTCGCGCGTCGCTTGATTGAAGCCGGAGTTCGCTTCGTGACGATCAACACCTTCATCACGGTATTCGACGAAATCACGTGGGACATCCACGGCTCGAAGCCGTTCACGAGCATCGCCGGGATGAGGGACATCGTCGCGCCGATGTACGATCAAGGCTACAGCGCGCTGCTCGAAGATTTGTTTCAACACGGGATGCTCGACAACACGCTCGTCTGCAACCTCTCTGAATTCGGCCGCACGCCGAAGATCAATCCCGCTGGTGGACGCGACCACTGGCCGCAGTGCTGGACGGTCTATTTCGCGGGCGGCGGCGTCAAAGGCGGGCGCGTCGTCGGTAAAAGCGATGAGATTGGCGGGTATCCGGTCGAGCGTCCCGTCGCGCCGAAAGAAATCGTCGCCACGATTTATCACAGCCTCGGACTGGATTTGGAAACGCATTTGCCCGGCCCGCAGGCGCGGCCCTTCCCGTTGGTGGATTTCGGCACGCAGCCGATTCGGGAATTGTTTTGATACGTACGACGAAAAGCAGCCGAAATGTTTCAGATGCCAAAACGTTCTGCCAACCGATCCAGCAAAGCTCGGAATTCCGTCGAAGTAAGTTCGCCGAGTTTGCGTTCCAAGCGCCAGGGTGAAGTCGTAAACACCTCTTGTACGTCAAAGGCACCGTCGCTCAGGAAAGGTTTTGGGATCGTCAATTGCCAACGATTGCCGCGCAGTTTGGTCGTGTGGAAGACAACTGTAAAAACATCCAAATCTTTCTCGCTTGGACGCCCGGTGATGATAACACACGGACGAGTCTTCGCGACGTACCCGCCATCCACGAGCCAGACTTCACCAACTCTAGGATTTGGTTTCGGCATCTTCGCTTTCCCTGCGATCCATCTCAGCCATTCCGGCCAGCATCAGTGCATCGAGAAGCTCCACTTCGTCGCCTTGACCCGACCGCAATTCGATCAACCGTCGGGCGACGGCCCGCAATTCGTCCTCGGTCAACTTCGGCAATTCCTCAATGATTTCGGCTGCGCTCATTGCCGGCACACATACGCGAGTCAGTCGAAGATTCCAAGCCGTTATTTAATCAAACACGAACAATGTTTGAAGGCCGTGATACCCAACAACAGCGATTTCCTTCACAGGGCATGAGATTTTTATCATTTCTTCGCGCCGTCTTGCCTTTGCTATGCTCAGGCTCTCTCCTGACCGCCGAGCCTGCCACTCCGGAGATTCAGGAAATCTCCTTCCGCAATCACGTCCAGCCCATCCTCGCAAAATTCGGTTGCAGTTCCGGAGCGTGTCACGGGGCCGCCGCCGGCAAGAACGGTTTCAAACTTTCTCTGCGCGGTTATGACGACGAAGGCGATTACCTCACCATCACTCGTCACGCGCTGGGACGGCGAATCACGTTGAGCGATCCCGGCCGCAGTCTGCTGCTCACGAAACCCACGGGCGCGGTGCCGCACAAAGGCGGGCAGCGCTTCGACACGAACTCGGTTGAGTATCGCATTCTCTCCGACTGGATTGCCTTCGGCGCGCCGGGGCCGAAGAAGGACGAGCCGCGCATCGATCATCTTGAGGTTACGCCCGCGCACGCCATCCTAAAACCCAGTGTCTCGCAGCAGTTGAACGTGCGGGCGCACTTCACCGATGGCCACGCCGAAGATGTCACGCGCTGGGTCAAATACACGTCAGCGAACACCACCGTCGCCACGGTCGATGACAACGGACTCGTTCAAGTCATGGGCAACGGCGAAGGCGCAATCACCGCGTGGTATTTGAGCCGGATCACGATTGCCACGATCACCGCGCCGTATGAGCAAAAAATTTCTGAACAAACTTTCGCCGAAACGAAACGCCGTAATTTCATCGACGATCTCGTTCTCGAAAAACTCCGCAGCCTTAACCTTCCACCGTCGCCGCGTTGCACGGACGCCGAATTCATCCGCCGCGCGTTCATCGACACCACCGGCACGCTCCCGATCGCGCAGGAGACGCGCGATTTTCTCGCCAATCAATCTCCCAGCAAACGCGATGAACTCATCGGAGCGTTGTTGAACCGCCCCGAGTTTGTGGATTACTGGACTTACAAATGGTCCGACCTCCTGCTCGTGCAAAGCAAGCAACTCCCCGTGCCGGCCATGTGGTCGTACTACAACTGGGTTCGCGACAACGTCGCCGCCAATACGCCGTGGGACGTGTTCGTCCGCAAGATCGTCACTTCGCAGGGCAGCACCTTGGAAAACGGCGCGGCGAATTTCTTCGTGCTGCACGACGACCCGCGCATGATGTCCGAGACCACGTCGCTTGCGTTCCTCGGCATGTCGATCAATTGCGCCAAGTGCCACAACCACCCGATGGAGAAGTGGACGAACGATCAATACTACAAGATGGCGAACCTCTTCTCGCGCGTCCGCGCCAAGAGCGGCCCGGGCGATGGCGATAAAATCATCTTCGTTTCGAACGATGGCGACTTGGTTCAGCCGCTCACCGGCCGTCCGCAGCCGCCGACGCCGCTCGATGGCAAATCCATGTCGCTTGACGACCCGCATGACCGGCGGCAGGCGCTCGCGGACTGGCTGGTGTCGCGCGACAATCCCTACTTCACACGCGCCATCGTGAATCGCGTGTGGGCGAACTTTTTCGCCGTCGGCCTCGTGGAAAATGTCGATGACCTGCGTGTCACCAATCCGGCCAGCAATGAAAAACTTTTGTCCGCCGCCGCCAGTTTTCTCGCGGATCAAAAATACGATCTTAAGGCGCTCATGCGCGCGATTCTCCAGTCCGAGACGTATCAACGCTCCAGCGCGCCGCTGCCGGAGAACAAAGGCGACACGCGCTTTTACTCGCGCTATTATCCGCGCCGCATGATGGCCGAAGTGTTGTTGGATGCGCTCGCGCAAGTCACCGGCGTGCCGACGGAGTTTCAAGTGGATCTGCGCAATGAGAATCGCGGACTCGGTGAGAAGTATCCGATCGGCCTCCGCGCCCTCCAGCTTCCGGACACCAAAATCTTTTCCTACTTCCTCAAAACCTTCGGCCGAGCTGACCGCGAGAAGACCTGCGAATGCGAGCGCACCTCCGAGCCGAGCATCGCGCAAGTGCTCCATCTCGCCAACGGCGACGCCATCAACAAACGGCTCAGCGCTGGCGGCAGCCGCATTGAAAAACTCTTTGCCAAGAGAACTCCGAACGTAAACATCGTCGAAGATGCCTACCTGAACGCGCTCGCCCGCTTCCCGACGGACATCGAGAAAACCAAACTCCTCGCCGTACTCGACGATTCCAAGGAAAACGATT
Organism: Verrucomicrobiota bacterium; assembly: GCA_016195385.1. Classification (GTDB taxonomy): domain Bacteria; phylum Verrucomicrobiota; class Verrucomicrobiia; order Limisphaerales; family JACPZS01; genus JACPZS01. The sequence goes on along the minus strand of JACPZS010000118.1, from coordinate 4,847 downwards.
CGCGAGTCGTCGTCGAAGACATTTACTGGGCGCTCCTGAGCAGCAAGGAGTTTTTGTTTAATCACTGATCGTGGCCGCTGCTGATTCTCGATGGTCGCTCTGCAAACGGACTCACTGAAATGCGCCAGTCCTCGATGGTGCAACCGAGTCGATTGAATCGGGCTTCAACTGGGATCGCAAGCTGACTGCGGAAGGTGGAAGCATGAAACCGGAAGCTCAATCTATTGGAGGCACAACACAGCCATGACATCCTCGACAAGAGTTCCCCAATCGCAATCGTTGACGTTAGTGAAGCAAACCAAACCTGCCTTCCGTTCTGGTACCGCCCATAATCTGCAGTTCATGTGTACTGAGTTACCACCCTTGCCAATAGCCTTGCCCAGGGGAGTCTGGTAGAGAAACCAGCCCAAACCCGCTTCGTTGTGCGGCATGTTGCTGAACTGCTCATGAGACAACCGCACCGCAGGATCTTTCTCGGCTATGTTGTCCTGAAGGTACTTAAGCATGTCATGAACCGTCGAATGCAAAAGGTCAAGACCATCCAGCGGGCCATAGATGTCAGGCTGTTCAACTCCTTTTGAATCATATCCTTTCGGAAAGCGCCGCCGGTCCTTTGTTGACAAGTCGAGTTTGGTGTCACGCATTCCGAGAGGGGCCGTGATGCGCGCATGAACCAGATCGGCGAACGGCTTTTCGTAAACCCGGCTCAGGATGTAGGCTAGCAGATTAAAGCCGGCTGTAGAGTAGGAATATCGGGTGCCAGGTGTGCCATCCAATTTAACCCGTTTAACGTCTTCTAAGAACAGTGGAATTGAATAATCTTTAAAAAAGGCAGCGGCTGTCTTCGGAGTTGATTCATCAAAAGGGCGAAGGATTTGATAGGGAGGAAGTCTCGAGGTGTAGCTGGCCAGGTGAACTAACCGCAACGGTTGGCCGTCATGCTGGAGATTTGAATAATCGGAACCCAAGAGGCTCTGAACATCATCTTGCAGGTTTACCTTGTGATCTATAACGGCTTTTGCCAGCAAGCGACCGGCAAATGTTTTGATCAAGGATCCGATCTCATAGAAACTATCAGCGGTTGGAAGTTGCTGCCTGCCTTTCTCGATGGTGCCATAATTGTAGGCATGCGGTTTTCCATCTCGGATGACTCCAATCGAAAGGCCGACGGGTTTATTGTAAACCATGAATTTTGTGACCACCTTGTGAACGGCTAAGTCCAATGGTGTCGCCAGTGGATTGTCGCTATGTATCGTTTTCAGTTCCTGAGCGGATAACGGCTCGGTGAATGGGACAAAATTGAAATCACCAAATTGACCGTCGCCGCCATCCTGTAACATCAATCCTGTTACCTTCCGTTCACCGTCCAACCGAATAAATTGATATGAGTTGGCGTTGCTTATAACCACTGAGGAGAGCAATCGACCTGTCTGGCTGCGCATCCAATCCAGCCAGCCTCCGATTTCCTCAACATTGTGCCTGTGCTGCCAATCTGGAGTGCCCAAGGTGAATAGAGCCCGATTATTGGTGCCATTGTACAGGCGTATGAAATTGTCGTGCAAAGATCGGTTCAGGGTTTGGGCTTGGCCTTGGCTGAGAAACACCAGACCAAGAATGAATTGGGCCAGAGTTCCATTTCTCAGAGCAAGTCCCCCGCGAGTTGGAAGGAACACCAGACTGCGGATTGGTTTTAACAGGCTCGTGATTTTCTTATTCTCATTTATGTGGTCTTGCACACCTTGTTGAACGTTCCACGGCATCATTTGGTTCGCAGAAAGTTTGCGTTTGCTTATCTTCCCTGTGAAGCTGCCGTCGAAGGCCGCCGTGGCGCGATTGTTGAGGCAGTTGCCGGCGGGCAAACATTCGCCACAGCAACTCAGTGATGCCAAAAACAAAAAGAGCCGGATTGCTCCGGCTCTTGTGTTGTTTCGATTCAGTTTTGATCCGCGCGATGTTACGGCGCGTCTTCATGGCGGGGTCGCTCCACGGGCCGGGGCCGGCGGAACCAATCGCCGCGCCGCCAGCCGCGAGAACGCTTGACCCAAGTTGCCGGATTGAGTTCAAGTTCTGCACGGAAAACTCATGAAACAAGGCTTGAGCTTTTTGATCGTCGTTCTGGCTCTGAGTATCACGAGCGCCAGCGCAGCCACGTTCAGCGTCATCAACACCAACGACGCCGGCCGCGGCTCACTCCGCCAGGCCATGCTTGATGCGAATGCCCAGCCAGGCGCGGATGACATCCGGTTCGATCTCCCGGGCACGCCGCCTTTTTCCATCGCGCCCAAGTCTGCGCTACCGACCGTGACAGACACGCTCACCGTTGATGCCACGACGCAGAACGGATTCGCTGGCAAACCCGTCGTCGAACTCGACGGCCATCTGGCAGGTGCGAGCGCGAGCGGGTTTGTCCTGAATGCGCCTAGCTGTGTCGTCCGTGGGTTGGTCATCAATCGTTTTGCTGGCGCGGGAATCCTCGCTGCAAGTGGCAGCAATAGCATTCAAGGAAATTTCATCGGTACGGACATCACGGGCATAGCCAGGCTGGCAAATCGTGGTGATGGCATCAACCTCAGCAACAGCGCCAGCAACGTGATCGGCGGCGCAACGAGCGGCACGGGCAATCTCATTTCCGGCAACCTCGGCAACGGCGTGCAAGTCAGCGGAACGAATTCGACGGGCAATCGCATCCTCGGAAACTTCATTGGCACCGATGTCATCGGCACAACTCCGTTGGGCAATGGCAGCACGGGCCAGTTTGGATTGGTGGGAAACGGAGTGTTCGTCAATGGCGGCCAGCGCAATCAAGTGGGAGGCGTCAATCCCGGTGAGCGGAATGTCATCGGGGCCAATTCCGGGGATGGCGTGAAGTTCCTCGGTAACGCGCGCAGCAACGTCGTGCAGGGAAATTTCATCGGCGTTGATGTGAGTGGCACGCGTGGCGTTGGCAACACACGCGTGGGCGTTTGGATCGAGAACTCCGCGGCCAACCTGATCGGCGGAAACGTTGCCGCCGCGCGCAATCTCATCTCCAGTAATGGAATTTATGGCGTCGGGCTTTATCTGACGGGCGCGTCGAACAACATCATGCAGGGAAATTTCATCGGCACCGATGTCACCGGCACAAACGCGCTCGGTAATGTTTCCCACGGCATTTACGTCGAGCTGGCCAATCGCAACACGATCGGCGGCGTGGCGGCGAGCGAAGCCAACACGATCGCGTTTAATCTCCAGGCCGGCGTGGACGTGCTCTCGGGCACGAGCAACCGGCTGCGTGGCAATCGCATTTTCGACAATGGCACGTTGGGCATCGATCTTGCGCTTCGAGGAGTGAACCCCAACGATGTCCTCGACGCGGACGCAGGCGCGAACCTGCGGCAGAATTATCCAACCATCAACAGCATCGCCATGTCCGCAGGCGGAACGCTCATCGAGGGCTTTCTCGCGAGCCGCGCGAACACGGCTTACGATCTCGACTTCTACGCAAATGATGTCGCGGATTCGACGGGCTACGGCGAAGGTCAGAATTATTTGACTTCACAGCGAGTCACCACGGGCGCAAGCGGAATCGCCAGCTTCAGCGTTCTAGTCTCATCTGGGCTTGCTTCAAATCAATTCATCACCGCGACCGCGACGGATGCAGCCGATAACACGTCCGAGTTTTCACTGGCAGCGCCGCTCACGAATTTCGGCGACACGTACAGCTACGCCGGGCACGAAATTCTGTTGCCCGAAGTGCGCGCCGCGCTTCAAGGCGAGTTTGGCGGCACGATGCCACCGGCCTTTACGGAAACGCAGGATACGACGTACGCGCCAACGACGGCTTTGCCCGCCACGCTGCAGTTCCGTTTTCTCGCCGATACCGGTGGCTTCCAATTTCAATTCGGTATTTACCGCATCACGCCGGAACTGGCAGCGATGGATCTCTCGACCGACGACGCGCGCATCGCCTACGCTCGCGCCGCGCTCGCGGCCAGCAACGCGGTGGTGGCCATCGACGATCGCACGACCAATCCGAACCTTGCACTGACAATCACCAATCTTGTCTGGAACACGACGGATCGTCTTGGCTTTTTTCTGATCCCCGACAGCACACTCCAACTCTTCCAGACGCAGCCAGACACGTTTGCGCTTTACGGCGGCGGCTCCGAAACGCTCGGCTACCAGCCAGGACAATACAGCGGCCGGCGCTGGCCGCTCTTCAGTGAGTGGCGCGCGAATCCCGGCGGCAAAGATCAACTGCTCAATTTCACCGGAGTTTCCAAAATCACGAAACGGCAGGTCAGCTTGTTTGCCTGGGAGGATTTGACTCGCGCCGCCGTGCCGGCGTTGACCAGTGATACGCGCTTCAACGATTTGATCTTCACCGTGGAAGGCGTGGATACCGCCTCGCTGCCAGTCGGCGAACCGCCGACCATCGCGAAACAACCGCGCAGCCAGGTTTTCGTGCCGGGAGCTACCGTCGCTTTCGACGTCGTGGCGAACGGCACACCGCCGCTGAATTATCAATGGCTCAGAAACGGGCAACCGCTGCGTGGCGAAACCAATTCAACCCTCAGCGTGACGAATGCGAAAATCGCCGACGCGGGTATTTATTCAGTCAACGTCAGCAATGCGGCGGGCAGTGTGATCAGTGAGCGCGCGACGCTGGCACTCGCCGGATGCGTTCCCACGCCGACCGGACTAATCGCGTGGTGGCCCGGTGATGGCAACGCGAACGATCTTGCCGGCACAAACCACGGCACGCTCCGCAACGGCGCGGGTTTTGCGCCCGGCATCGTCGGCCAGGCGTTTGCCCTCGATGGCGTGGATGACTTTGTCAGCATCCCACACGCAGCAGCGTTAAATCC
>JACPZS010000142.1 GCA_016195385.1 Verrucomicrobiota bacterium | reverse complement strand
GTAAGGGGGCGTGTGCCCGCGTGTTGAAAAAAGTGGCCTCCAGACCGTCGCCGAAAACTTTTTGCCAAGTTTCGACGGTGCAAAGCTCAATCGTCACTCTGATGAAATATGCGGGTTAGCGTCTGCGAATGAAAATCACGAGGCGTGGAGTAATCACATTCGTCTTGGTAACTATGTTTGCCGCGCTTGTGTTGTTTGTCGGTTATGTGACGTTTATCGGCATCCAATTTGCGCGCGGGTTTAAGGAGTACGCAAAAGCGAGTGATTCAGAGGCATCCGTTGCAGACTACAAAACAATTCGAGAACGATGGTTCACCAATGGTTTGGTGAGTCATTTTCCTGACGCGATTCCCGATGAGGCGAAGAATGTCAAACTCTACTATCAATCGGCATTCCTTCAAAGAGGTGCCGTATTTCAGGTTCGATTCTCCCTGCCACCCGACGAAATTACCAAGACTTACGAGTCGGCCGTTCTTCAAAAGACCAAAAGTTTTCGAGGTGGCGATTTTGGAACCCATGTCCTCTCGCCCGATGGATTGCCAACCACGCTGTTTTATACATCTGGCGCAAAACCGACAAACGGCTGGAGTACGTTTCCGACTGATTATGAAGTCATGGCATTTGACTCACTTTCAACGAACAATTTGAGTAGTTCGCACTGGAAAAGTCACGGCGTGGCTATCAGCAAGACAAGAAACGAAGTCGTCTATTGGGCAGAAATTTGGTAAGCGGGGCGGCAAGTCCGGGTCGCTCAAGTTTCCGCTTTCGGACGCTGCCGCAGAAAATAGACGCAGCTCCCAATCAGACACGTCATGCCCGCCACGCACATGAAGTAGCTGAAGCCTTTGAAGAAATTCAGGTGCGACAGATTGCCGCGACCCAAATCTTTGTACAACTGCACGCCCACCGAGCCGGTGTAGCCGATGGCATCCGCCAGATAAATCGCGAACACCGCCGTGCCCGCGACACGCGTCGAGGCGATGAGGCGGTCGAACAGCACCGAGCCGAACGGCACGTAGGCGAGATAGGAGCCAAGGCCCGTGAGGATCATCCAGACAAAGCCATTGATGAGGCCGGCGTCGAGCAACAGCGTCCCGATGCCGAGCAGCGCGACGCCGCTGGTCATGATGCCAAACGCCGTCAGCAGTCCGCGCCGGTTGTCCTTGATTAAGTTCAACATCGCGAGCGCGCCGATTACGCCGAACGCGACCAGCATTTCCGTCTTGGAAATGATCGTTTTGTTTTGCGCGTACGGGTAGCCGAGGCCGTCGAAAATTTCGACCTGGTAGTTGTCGCGAAAGTCGCGGTACGCGGTGAGGAAAAAATAGCCGACGCACAAGAGCACCATGCCGCAGAGGAATTGCCGGACGAAGGCCAACCGATCCGTGCTGGTCATCGGTTGCCGCCGGGCACGCGCGGTGACATCCGCTTCGCTGGGACGCGGCAGTTGGTTCAACATCCAGACAGCCAGCAGGAAGAATGGGAGAAAATGGAGTCCGGTGATGGCGGGCATCCAACTTTCGCTGACGTGGCCGAGCAGCGAGCCGATGCCCACGCCCACGAGTGGCACCGTGCGCCACCAATCGGCCACGCCGCCTTCGAGCATCGCGCGACCGAGATCTTTCACGATGCCGCTGGAAACGATGTAGGAGCAACTTAAGCCAGCAAGCAGCAGTTCGGACGTGCGCCGTCCCTCCAGATACCAGACCACAAGTCCCCACACCATCCCGAGCGGCAGGCCGTTGAAGAAAATCGCGATGACTTTGAAATTATTTGGCAACAAACCGTAGAGCACGAGCGCCGCTTCCGCCCAACAGATCAGGAAAACCAGCGTCGCCGCACGCCGGCCGGGCGAGACTTCCGAGCATACTTTGATGCCAATGTATTTGGAGAGCGCGTAGCCGATAATCTGGCTGATGACGATGGCGGTCTTGAGCGCGATTTGTGTGCTGAAAAAAACTTCACCACTGAATTTCGCCGCCGCGAACGGCTTGCGAAACGCGTACATGCAGAAGTACGTCGCGAACGCCGCCGTGATCGCGTACGCAACGAAGACCGGTGCCGGCGCGGTTTCCAAGCGCGAACGCAGGCCGCGCACCCGAACGGGCTGATTTGATTCGCTGCTCATGGATTTCTTGCGCACGAGTTCACTCGAAACCACGGCTTAAGCACAAACTTTTTGTGTGACAATTGGCGCGCGCAGAGCTGTTCAGTCAAGCGTGCCCGCGCGTCGCTCAATTTTTTCACGCTTCGTGCCGATGCTAACTCTTGGATCGACAAGCTGCTGGAACCTCCGAGGCACCGAGATTGACCGCAATTGCACCAACGAATTTTACTTCGCGCCTTCGCCGGCCGGGGAGGGGTTCATTTCATGATGCCTGCATCCGATTATTCTACGTCGGGCACCCAAACGTCTGGCGGAACGTCCGGCGTCTGACGATTTGCGGATTCGTTTTGTGGAGTTGCTTAGGCAAGGCAACCGCTGCACCGACCTGGACTTCCGTGTCTGGCTACGCGAGCGCTCAACTTTCATTGCTGGCGGCGGCACCGTGGTGGGCAACCCACGAAACACAGATTGTGCTGGCCGGCCTGGCCTTTCTTTGTGTGACCGCTCTGGCCTGGATAGCATTGCTGCGCGCGCGGGTGCGCGAGGCGACGGAACAAATCCGTCAGCAACTCGCTCGCGAAGCCGCGCTGGAACAACGCTACGAGGAATTCATCGAGTGCGCCCAGGACTTGATCTTCTCCCTGGATTTCCAAGGTAACTTCACCGCTTGCAACCGCGCGTGTGAGCGCGTCCTCGGCTACGCGCGGGAAGAATTGTGGCAGCGCAATCTCGTGGAACTCGCCGTGCCCGAACAGGCCGAGCAGATCAAACGGCGCATCAAGGGCACCACGTCGCTCGATACCGCGAGCACGTTTGACATGGCGATCCTCACGCGCGCCGGGCAACGGGTCGAGCTGGAGGTCAACGCCCGCGTGATCCGGCAGGACGGCTTGCTGGGCATCCAAGCCATTGCGCGCGACGTGACGGATCGCAAACGGGCGGAACAAGCCGTGCGACGAAGCGAAGAATTGTTCAAGCAGTTCATGCGCAACAATCCGGCGATCTCGTTCTTGAAAGACGCGGAAGGACGCTACGTTTACGCGAACCGCGCCTGGGAGACGCAGTTCACCGAGCCGCGCACCGACTGGTTGGATCAAACCGATTACGATTTCTGGCCGGTGGATACGGCGAAAATCTTTCGCGAGAGTGATCGCGCGGCGCTTACCGGCACGGGCACACTCGAACGGATGGAGACGGCCCACGCGCCGGACGGCGAATTGCGCTATTGGATGACGTTCAAATTTCCCGTCGTCGATGCGCTCGGACGCCAGTTGGTCGGCGGCATGAATCTGGATGTGACCGATCGTTATCGCGCCGAGGAGGCGTTGCGCCAGTCGGAAGCGTTGTTCAGCAAGGCTTTTCACGCCAGCCCGATTGCGATTGCCATCACCACGGCGAAGGAGCACCGGATCATCGATGTCAACCATGGGTTCGGTCAGTTGCTCGGTTACCAGCGCGCGGATTTGATTGGCCGGCGCTCGCTCGAACTCGGCCTATGGGTCAACCTCGAACAACATGCACGCCTGATCGAAACGCTCCAACACGGCGGGCTCGTGCGCGGCGTCGAGTGTCAGTTGCGCGGGAACACCGGCGAAATTCACACCGCGGTCGTGTCGCTCGAACTCACCGAGCTGGGCGCGGAACCGTGCCTGTTGTTCATCGCGCACGACATCACCGAACATCTGAAACTGGAGGATCAACTCCGGCGCGCCCAAAAAATGGAAGCCGTCGGCCAGTTGGCCGCCGGCATCGCGCATGATTTCAACAACATTCTCACCGTGATCCAGGGCAGCGCCGACTTGTTGCGCACGCCGCAGACCAGCGCCTCGGCGGCGGGCGACCTCGTGGAGCACATCGCCCAGGCCGCCGCGCGGGCCGCGAGCTTAACGCGTCAGTTGCTCATGTTCAGCCGCAAACAGATCATCCAGCCGCGTCCGCTCGATCTCAACCAATTGATCGGCGACCTCTCGAAAATGCTTGGCCGGGTCATCGGCGAAAACATCGAACTGCAACTGAGTTTTCAAGCCGGTCTGCCGGCCGTTTTCGCCGATCCGGGCATGGTCGAGCAAGTCGTGCTCAACATCGCTGTCAACGCGCGCGACGCGATGCCCGACGGTGGCCGGCTCACCTTCAGCACCGCCGCGATGGAATTCGACGAAGCGAGCGCGCGCAAAAACGCCGACGCGCGACCGGGCAAATTCGTCTGCCTGCGCATTACCGACACGGGCTGCGGCATGGATCTCAAAACCCGGCAGCGCATTTTCGAACCGTTTTTCACGACCAAGGAAGTCGGCAAAGGCACCGGCCTTGGCCTGGCGACGGTTTATGGAATCGTCAAGCAGCACCAGGGCTGGATCGATGTGCAAAGCCAGCCCGGACTGGGCACCACGTTCCTGGTCTTTCTGCCGGAGCACGCCGGCCAGCAAAAGCCAACTCGCAACGCGTCCTCCGGAACTTCCGTTCGCGGCGGCAACGAAACCATTCTCGTTGTCGAGGACGAACCGGCGCTTTGTGGCCTGGTCGAAACCATCCTGCTGCGCTGCGGCTATCAGGTGCTCACCGCAGCCGACGGCGTCGAAGCGCTGGCGCTCTGGCCACAGCACCGCGACCGGATTGACTTGCTGCTCACCGACATGATCATGCCCAACGGCGTGAGCGGACGCGACCTGGCCACGCAAGTGCAGAGTGATCGTCCCGACCTCAAAATTATTTTTACCAGCGGCTATAGCGCGGAAATGCTCGGCAACAATTTTGTGCTCGAGCCGGGCACCCATTTCCTGCAAAAGCCGTACGAACCAGCCCTCCTGGCAAAGGCGGTTCGCAACTGTCTCGACGCGGACGACGAGCGAACAGGCGAACCCACGCCTGCTCCGCTGCCGGCGACGCTTGGACCGCTTTGAGCGAGCCTGGTTCTTCGCCGACTATTTCTTCAGCGGCAATTTTAAGCACGCCGCTTCTTGATCGTTCCGCACCAGCAACAAATCGCAAGCGAGCGCAATTGGATTCCAGGTCTTGGAGTTAAAAACGCGGAAGCGATGCAGCTCGTTCGGCGCTTCGGGCGTTGGCCGGAGCAAGACCAGTTCGCCGTTCTCCGCCATCAGCAGGAAAACATCGCGCACGAGCAAACCCTGGCCGTGGCCGTAGCGGCCTTCTTTCCAGCGCTGCGAACCGTCCTTAAGATCGATGCACGCGAACATGCCGTCATCGAGTCCATAAACAAATCCGTCGCGCTGCACGAGGTTCGCGAACTTGGCTTTCATTTTCTTCGATTGCCAGACGCGAGTGGCTGACTGCGTGCCATTCGTGCTCGCTGTAATTTCCAACAGTTCGCTGCCGACACCGTAGCCGCTGGAAAAAAGCACGCGGTTGCTGCTCGTGACGACCGGCACCGCGACGTGCGGCTGGCCCACGCCCCATGGGTACTCCCAAAGCACACGCCCCGTCGCGGCTTCGTGCGCCGTGATGCGCTTCGAGTTGAAGGCAAGGATTTGCCGGACGTCTGCCAGCGTGGCGAGGAATGGTGAGCCGTGGTTCACTGGCGCAATGCCCGCCGTCCAGACAAGTGCGCCACTCTGGACGTCATACGCGAGGACTGAATTCAGGCGTGGCTTCGCTATTTCCGATGGATGGGCCTCCGCCAACAAAAATCGGTTCAAGCGAATCAATTCCGATCCCTTCGGCTTGTGCTCTATCAAGGCTTGTGTCTGAGGGGGCAATTTGGTCCCGGAAAAGAGAGCTTCATCATAAATCGAAGCACCTTGTAAAATGTCGTTGAGCACCTTAATCAAAGCCGATTTTCGCCGTTCGATCGAATTTGTTGAATTGTCGATCACTCGATTTTCCAATGGGATTTTGGTCCAAATGTTGGATGAAAGCGTAGTCGGAGTTTGGGTCTCCAATTTGCGAACCAAACCAATAAAGTCAGTAATATCAGCCTCTGTAAGCAGTAATTTGTCGTCTCCTCCAGCGCTCACGGCAACCAGCTCATCCACCACCAGCGGCGAGCCGCTGAACCCCCACTCGGGCATTCGGCTCTGCGCGTCGTTGGTGATCGAATGCGTCCACAAACTTTTGCCAGTCGCGAGATCGAGACAGTTGAGAATTCCTGTCGCGCCGAGGGTGAACACGCGATTGCTCACCACCGTCGGTGTGCAGCGCGGGCCTTCCCCGGCAATGACGGTGTTGTAATGGTTGGTATCGCCATGCGCCCAGAGCAGTTTACCCGTGTGCAAATCGTAGCAAGTGACGCGCTCCTTTTCGCCGTTTTGTTCCTGCGTCAACGCTCGCCTGCCGACAATGACGAAACCTGACCACGCGGGACCAATCGGCTGCCGCCAGAGAATCTGCGGTGGGTGTGCCGCCCAATCCGGATCGAGCGCGGGACCATCCAGTATCGCCGTGCGGTTCGGGCCAAGAAATTGCGGGAAGTCTGGGCGCACGGAAGCAGTCGCGAAATTCGTGCTGACGGTTGGAGCGGAAGCAGCCGCTGGCACCGCAATTTTTCGCGCCCAACGCGATTCGAGAATCGGCAGCAAATCGCCGCTCACGCCGCGAATGCGGAACGTCGCCGCCGTCAGGCCGAGCAATGTGAGCGCGATACCGGCCACGCCCAAGCGCAGCCGCCAGCGCGTGCGCGAAAACGTCAACCACCAGAGGAACAGGAGCGCGAACGCGACCAGCACCGTGCCGAGCGTTTGAAGGTTCTTCGCTTGAAACGGAATGTTTTTGGAGCGGAACCAGACGATGCGAACGGTCGCGGCCAGCACGATCAAGATCGCCGGCCACCAGCGAATACCGGCGGGCCGCTTTTCTGGAAGCGACAATTCGGTGCTCATCTCGCCTCGCTCCCGAAATGCGCGGCGCTGAAGGCCCAGCCTTTTACGCCGGCAGCTTCCCAGACGCGTTTGGGATCATGGCCGATGCCTTCGATTTCCTCGTAGTCGTGCGGCAGTTTCAGTTCGTTGAGCAACGCGTGCATTTTGCGGTTGTGTTCGAGGAGAAAATCTTTCGTGCCGACGACCTGGCGGATCGCAACTTTGCCGCGCAGCGCGTCCGCGCGTTGCCGAATGAGCGTCCACGGTTCGTCCGCGAGCCAGCGCGCCTCATCGCCGTTCCAGATTTTTGCGAACTGGTCCTGGTGGAGCTTTTTGATTTCATCGAGTTCGCGATAGCCGCCGCTGTAGGCCACGACGGAACTGAACAACTCCGGATGTTTGGCGGCGATTTTCAGCGCACCGCTGCCGCCCATGCTGAAGCCGTGCAACGAGCGATGTTCGCGGTCGGCCAACGTGCGCCAACGCCGGTCAATCTGCGGAATGAGTTCTTTCACGATGATGCTCTCGCCCATCACCGAGCCGTCCGTGTAATCGCTGAACCAGCTCGTCCGCCCGGCGTACGCGTGAACGTAAATCATCGGCGGCAGCTTGCCGTCGAGGATCGCCTGGTGCAGATGCGCGGCGTTGTAGAAATGCGTGCTCTCGCTGTCCGTCATGCCGTGCAGATAAAACACGACCGGATAGCGCGCCGTGTTCGTGCTCAATCCGCGTCCCGAGCCGGCGTCGTAATAACCGGGCGGCAGGTAAATGTTGTAGCCAATCGGCCGTCGCATCGCGTCGCTCCAAAAAATGTGATGCTCGCTGTTCGGGACTTTTTCTTTTTCCGTCGGCGGATTCACCCACGGGCCGTCGTGATCTTTCGCAGTGCTCATTGCAAAATGTTTCACGGCGAACTCGAGTCCGTCGGAGCCGATCCATTCGCTCAAACGGCGCAGGTCGTGTTTGATGGCAGGCACTTCGTCGTATTCGTGGGGCAGGCCGGCATCGGTGAGCGCGGCGTGCATCTTCCGGTTCGGTTCGAGCAGGAAATCTTCGTTGCCAACGAAAAGTTTGATGCCGAGCTGGCCGCGAACTCTGTCGGCATTTTGTTTCGCGAGCGTAAAGGGATGGTTCGCGATGAATTTATTCGTGTCGCCGCCAAACATGTTTTCCAGATGAATGCTGCGCTCTTTCTCCAACAGCCGCGCGACACCGACATAGCCGCCGGCAAAGGCGACGACGGAGCTGAACAGTTCCGGATGTTTCAACGCGAGTCGCATCGAGCCGAAGCCACCCATGCTCATGCCTTGGATGGCGCGGTAGTCGCGCGACGCCAGCGTGCGGTAGTTGGCATCAATGTGCGGAATCAACTCGGTGGTGATGGTCGTCTCGCTGGCCCAGTGCAAATCCGGCGAGTCGCAATAAAAACTCTGCGAGCCGCCACTAACATAGACGACGATGAGCGAGGGGATGCGCAGTTCGCGGATGGCTTGCTCGACAAGCCGCGCCGGAAATTGATCGATGCTCTCGTGGCAGTTCATGCCGTGGCACCAGTAGATGACCGGATAGCGGTTCGTGTTGCCGGTCGCATCGTAGCCGGGCGGCAGGTAAAGATTGAAGCCGACCTCCGTCTTCATCGCCGCACTCTGATACGTGTGGTGCGTGAGGAATTCCTGCGGCTTGGCGGGCGGATTGTTCCAGACAATGAACGGTTTGTCTTCGGCGGCGCGCGCCGCCAACCCGAGACCCAGACCGGCGAGTAGCAAAAGTATTTTCATGTGGAGCAAGCGCCAAACCTTACTCGTTCATCGCCCGCGAAAGCAACGACCGGATTGACGGAGCTGCGGCTTGGATGCCGTCGTACGGAACCATCGCGATTTACTTTCGCCTTCGCCGTTGCTAGAAAGCTTGTGTGCCGAACGAAACCGACGCCCTCTGGAAATCCCTGACGCGCCCGCGCCGGCTGTTTTTGATCGCGGGCCCGTGCGTCATCGAAAGCGAAAAGCTTTGTCTGCAAATTGCGCGCTCGTTGAAAGAAACCTGCGCCGCGCTCGGCCTCACCTACGTGTTCAAGGCGAGTTTCGACAAAGCGAATCGCACTTCGGCCAAATCGTTTCGCGGGCCGGGCCTGGAAGCGGGTTTGGCCACGCTCGCCAAAGTTCGCGCCGATGTCGGCGTGCCCGTGCTCACGGATGTCCACACCGAAACACAGGCGTACGAAGCTGCGGAAATCGTGGACGTGCTCCAAATCCCCGCGTTTCTCTGTCGGCAAACCGATCTCATCGACGCGGCGGTGACGACCGGCAAGATCGTAAACTTAAAGAAGGGTCAATTCCTCTCGCCGGCCGAGATGGGACAAGTCGTGAAAAAAGCCGTCGCGGCGGGCGGACGAAAAATTCTCGTGACGGAACGCGGCACGACGTTCGGCTACAACAATCTCGTCGTGGACATGCGTGCACTGCCGGTTCTGCGGCAATCCGGTTTTCCGGTCGTGTTCGACGCGACGCACTCGGTGCAACTTCCCGGCGGCGGCGGCGACAAATCCAGCGGCCAGCGCGAGTTCGCGCCCGTGCTGGCGCGGTGCGCGGTCGCGGCGGGAGCGAACGGTTTGTTCATCGAGACACATCCGAATCCGGATCAAGCATTGAGCGACGGCGCGAACACGATCCCGCTCGCGGCCATGCCGAAATTGCTGGCGACGCTGCTGAAGGTGCAGGCGGCGGCTCAATAAACCTGCTAGGCTTATCCGTGGATCAACGCTACGAAAATGGTACTGAAATTCGTGTGGGAGACGAAGTCTCGTACAACGGTCAAAAGGGAAAGATCGTTATCGTGGTTGATAGAGACGAATACGCTCCCTCATTTCCAAAATCGGAGTGGCCACTGCCAGATGAGCCGACCGGCTTTATGATTGAGTTCACAAACGGCGCTCGTTTGTTTCTGGATTCATCGGACGAGCATTTGGAGGTGCTCTCTCACCGTGAGGTCAGATGAGAGCCGCGACTATCAATCCAGTCGAACGAACCACGAGCCAGCCGACCAGAACTCAGAGCTTGGTTGCTCGCTCAAGGACTGTAGTTGAGTTCTGGTGTCTAAAGTCGCCTAAAAAATTGCTGCTTCATGTCTGACAAAATTCTTTCTCCACAAGCGCTACGAGCACGCTTGGCTAAAGTGAAATTGTTCCTGTGCGACGTGGACGGCGTGCTGACAGACGGCGGCGTTTACGTCAGCGCGGGCAATGAAACGAAACGCTTTCACATTCCTGACGGGCTGGGCATCGTGCTGTTGCGGCGCGAAGGCATCCGCGTCGGCTGGATTTCCAATCGTCCGTCGCCCGCGACGCAAGCGCGCGCCGAGGAATTGAAGATTGATTTCCTGGTTCAGCAAAAGGGCAACAAAGCGGAATTTATCGAGGACATTTTGCGCGAAACCAGTTTGAGCTGGGAGGACATCTGCTTCATCGGCGACGACATCGTCGATTTATGCGTGCTGCGCCGCGCGGGGCTGGCCGTTTCCGTGGCGAATGCTGGTGCCGAGGCGCGCAAGGCCGCGCACTTCGTGACACGCGCGGCGGGCGGTCACGGCGCGATCCGTGAAGTAATCGAAATGATTTTGAAAGCGCAGAAAAAATGGCGGCGACTGATCGAAGAGCACTCGCGATGAAATCGGATCGCACGCAATCAAGCAAATCGGCCCGGCAGGTTGCGACTCTGCTCGTTGGGGAGCGCAGCCGCGCCGAACGCGAGCGCGTCGTTACTTCCCAGAAGTTTCTCCGGTTCCGATGCGCCAAGTGGTTCGCGAGGACGCGAACCACTGCGCCCGAGGCGGTCGCGCTCCCCAATCCAGTTGCCACGCTCAATCGCGGCACTTTCGCACTGGCCGTGTTTTTCTCGTTGCTGTTCACGCTGGTTGCACACGCGCAGAACGCGACGATCAAAGGCTGGCACTCCGACATTCGCGATCCGGACACGGGCAAGCTCAAGTTCTTCATCGCCGGCGAGCAGGCCACGCCGGATCTGAAGTCACGCCGCATGTTGCTGCGAGGAACCACGATCACCAACTTCGACGCCGCCGGTGGAATCGCGCTCATCGTCCACGCGCCCGAAGCTGCGTTCAATCTCGAAGATTCATCGATCAGTTCCGCCGGTGCCATCGACGCGCGTTCCGGCAACGGCCAGTTCACGATTACCGGCTCCGGCTTTGTGTGGAGCCAATCCAAAACCAACTCGGCGCTCGTCATCTCCAACGACGTTCGCACGATTATCCGCAAAGAATTGATCAAGTCGGCGACAGCAGATTCCGTCACGGCGACCAATCAGGCAGTGGAAGTTTTGTCGAAGCGGTTCGAGTTCGATCCCAAAAGCAACGTGGCGATTTTCAAAGAGAATGTTCGGGCAACCGAGCCGGAGCGATTAAAGTTGAATTGCGATTTGCTGACCGCGCGATTGCCGGCAGATGGCGGGCGGCTGGAATCCATTCTCGCCGAGCAGCACGTCGTGATGGATCTCGCCGACAACAACGGCGATCTCCACGCCGAAGGCGCGAAGGCCGAGTACGCGCTCGGGCGTGAAAGCGAAGACAGCGTGCGAATCACCGGCGAGCCAACGTGGCGAACGAAGCTTTTCGCGGGCCGGGGCGACGTGCTCACGCTGAATTCGCGCAAAAAAGAATTTGCCTTCAATGCGCGCGGTCACGCGACGGTCACGATGCCGCGCAGCGCGCTGGCACAAGGCGCACTCGGTTCGACCAATGTTTTCGGAGCAACCAATTCGAGCGCGTCCACAAATGGCTTCGTCGAAATCGCGTCTGAAAATTACGACTTCACGCCGGGGCGCGCGACTTTTCGCGGCGACGTGCGCGTGAACAACGAACCCGATTGGCGGCTTCGCTGTGATGAACTCGTGGTCGGCACTTCGCCAGCCGCGAACAAAGTTGAAAAAATTCAAGCCGACCGTCATGTCGTCATCGAAATGCTCGGCGGCGAGAGCGCGGGCGAGGCGACGGCGGAACACGCCATCTATACGCTCGGCACGAACAATCTCGAACTCGTCGAACTCACCGGCCAACCGCGCTGGCACACGAAACGTTACGAAGGCCGTGGCGAGCGCCTTGCACTCAATCCGCGCAGCAAACAGTTCAGTGCGCGGGGCAACGCGGCACTGAAGTTGTTTGCCGCGCCCGGCACGCAATTGAATTCATCCAGTTCGCCCGTGAAGTCTTCGTCGTCCGAGGCGTTTGAAATTTTCGCGGACGCTTATGAATTGAATGCTAGTGTCATAACGTTTCATGACCGTGTGCGCGTCGAGCATCCGGAATGGAAACTCGCGTGCGCACTCGTCATCGCGCGTCTGGGCGCAACCAACAATGCTGTCGAAAGCATCCACGCCGAGCGCAACGTTGTGTTAACACAAACCGAACTCGGCGCGGCCAATCGCCGCCCGGCCAAGCCGGACGCGAATTCTCCGGCGCAACTCAACAAATCCATCGTGACGCCGTGGAAGTTGACGTGCGACGAAATGGATTTCCAAATGGCAACTGGCGGTGGCCAGATTGCGCGCATCGCCGCGAATAAAAATGTCATCGTCGAGCAGAGCGGCATCCGCGCGACAGGCGACGAGGCGATTTACGAACCGAACACGGAGAAGATTCGTTTGCAAAAGCAGGCACGTTTGGTCACGCCGGATGGCAAGATCGTGACCGGCTCGGCGATCAACTTCAATGGCAGGAAAAACTCGGTTGAAGTCGAAGGCTACACGCTGGAAATTCCCGCGGCCGCGCTGCGAAAATCCACTTCAACGACGAGCAAATGAGACGAATCTTTGTGATGCCGATTTTACGAGAAATGGCTTTCTCATTGGTACCGGGCTTTAGCCCGGTGACAGCCGAGTCAGTGGGCGGCGCAGCCGTTTCAACGGCTTCTACGCGGCGTTGGGAAGCCGCTGAAGCGGCTGAAGTATTTCGCTATTTGCTGAACACCGGGCTAAAGCCCGGTGCTAATGAGAAGGAATGCACGCGGGATCGAATTTGAAAACACCTAAGCTGTAACCATGCAGTTGCGAAAACATTTTTACCACGGATGCACACGGATAAACACGGATGGAAGCGTGTTCGTCCGGTCGGGAGCACGCCCACCATTTGGTGAAGGTCTAAAACCAGACAATCACGGCTTTCTATCCGTGTGCATCCGTGTGCATCCGTGGTTGCACTCTCTTTTCGTCGGCATCGTTCCGGCTAAAAGATTCCTATGAACAAACCGCCAAAACAAACCGACCTGGAAAAGCCGCCGGAGAATTCCGCGGCGGCCACGGCAATTGGCGAGTTGTTGCTGGTAACGGACAAACTAGCCAAGGCCTATCGAGGACGCCGCGTCGTCAACAGCGTGTCCATCAACGTCAAGCCGGGCGAAATCGTGGGTCTGCTGGGACCGAACGGCGCGGGCAAGACCACGACGTTCAACATGGTCGTCGGCGTCGTGAAGCCGGACGAGGGCACGGTTCAATTTCTGGGCCGCGAGATCACCCGCCTGCCGATGCACCAACGCGCGCGGCTGGGCATCGGTTACTTGACGCAGGAACCATCGGTGTTTCGCAAACTGACGGTCGAGCAAAACATTCTCGCGATTTTGGAGACGTGCAAAATGGACGGTTCGGAGCGCGCGTTGCGGCTGAAATATCTGCTCGATGAACTGGACCTCGCGCCACTCGCGAAGAGCATGGCCTACATGTTGAGCGGCGGCGAAAAACGGCGGCTGGAAATCACCCGCGCGCTCGTCACCAGTCCCAAGTTGCTGCTGCTCGACGAGCCGTTCAGCGGCATCGACCCGATTGCCGTTTATGAAGTGCAGAAGATCATGCGCCGGCTGAAGGAGCGCGGGCTGGGAATTTTGATCACCGACCACAACGTGCGCGAAACGCTCAAGCTCATCGATCGCGGCTACATCATCCACAAAGGCGAAGTGCTCGTCGAAGGCACGGCGGAATTTCTGGCGAACGATCCCAAGGCGCGGGAAATTTATCTGGGGCCGGAGTTTAATTTGTGACTCGCGTGACTTACCAATGACACAAATGTTGGAAGATAATCCGGCGATGGCGTGAAACTGAACTTGCCATTGCAACCAAAGCCGGCTCGCGTAGAATGCAGCCATGAGCAAAACTGCGACACTCAGTGGCCATGAGGCACATTACGAAGCGCAGGCCAAACATTATCTGGCCGAGACGCAGAAGATTCTCCGCCGCCTCGCAACGGAGCGGCAGCGTGCGGCTCGTCGCTCGCGCCCACAAACCAGTTTGCTCGCCGAAGTAAAAGAAATTCTTCACGGCAAATAGCCCAGGTGGAAAACGCTTTCCGACTGGCTGTATGCGGTCTTCAACATGTCGCGAGAGCTTCAGGAGCATCGCGAGACGATTCGCCACTTGGAAGGACGGACGCGAAACATTGAGGAAGCCATCAAACTGCTGGCTCAAGAACAACGCCATAACCGGGAACTGGAATCTGCGGAACGGGAAAAGTTAATGCTCCGTTTGCAGCAAGAGGTCGCCAAGTTGAAGGAATTGCCTCCGCTGCGCAGCAAGAAGCACCGTTGAGGCTGACATGGCACAAGTTCATAATCGCCATTCACAAAGCCGGAGAATTTCCGGCGCTTGGAGGCGGGCAAGCCGGTGATTCATTATGGCGTGTGTGGGTTGCGGTTTTCATGATGGCAAGTGTCCTTTGATCAAAACCACAACGTGCGCGAAACGCTCAAGCTCACTGACCGAACGCACTTTTCCCCTTTCCTTCGTGGTGTCAGTTCGTTAAACCCGAAAAGCTAAGTTGGGGCAGTGGGAGTGATTAGATTCTGCATGGGGCACAGGCGACTTGGTCTTCGGGCGGGACCAACTTCGGCGAGATCGAGTTTCGCCAGCCCAAGACCGCGTCCAGCAGCGGTTTGTGTTTGG
>JACPZS010000141.1 GCA_016195385.1 Verrucomicrobiota bacterium | reverse complement strand
CTTCCGTCTGGACGAAAAATCCTCCGCGCTCAAAGCCGGTGAAAAAGGTTTCCGCATCGTTCCCGGCCGAAGCGCGGAAAGCCCGCTGATTCGCTACGTCGCCGGCCTGGTGCCCGACATGATGATGCCCGCGAAAGGCGATCTCCTTACGCGCGATCAAATCGGCTTGCTCCGCGCGTGGATCGATCAAGGTGCGGTGTGGCCGGAAACCGCCGCGGTCGCCAAGGCAAAATCGAAAGCCGATCATTGGGCGTTCCAAGTGCCGCCGCGACCTGCGGTTCCTGCCATCGCAAAAGCTCGCGGCCTGTGGAATCCCATCGACTATTTCATTCGCGCCAAACTCAAAACCGAAGAACTCACCCCCTCGCCGGAAGCCGATCGCGTCACGCTGATTCGCCGGCTGACATTTGATTTGCATGGCTTGCCGCCGTCACCCGCCGAAGTGCGCGCCTTTGTGAACGATCGTCGATCCGACGCCTATGAACGGCTCGTGGATCAGTTGCTTGCTTCGCCCCGCTACGGAGAGCGCTGGGGACGGCATTGGCTGGATGTGGTTCATTTCGGCGAGTCGCACGGCTACGACAAAGACAAGCCGCGTCCGAATGCGTGGCCGTACCGCGACTACGTCATCCGCGCATTGAACGAGGACAAGCCCTACTCGCGCTTCGTTCAAGAGCAGCTCGCTGGCGACATTTTGTTTCCAAACGAACCGCAGGGCGTCGTGGCCACGGGCTTCATCGCCGCCGGACCGTGGGATTTTGTCGGCCACGCTGAACTGCCCATCACGAAGACTGACGGCCTCATCGCGCGCTACAACGACCGCGACGACATGGTGATGACCGCGATGTCCACGTTCATGAGCCTCACGGTGCATTGCGCGCGCTGCCATGATCACAAGTTCGATCCCATTGCGCAGCGCGACTACTACAGCCTCCAAGCCGTGTTCGCCGGCGTGGATCGCGCCAATCGTCCATTCGATAACGACAAGAAAGTTTTCGCCCAACGCATGCCGCTGCTCGCCGAGAAACGTGTGCTCGACGCGCGCTTGAAGACGGTGAAGGATACGATTGCTAAAATCACCAGCCTGGAAATCGAGCAAGCCGACACGCAACTCAAAGAACAGAAAGAGCAACTCGCCAAACTGCCAAAGCCCGCGAAGGAAAGTCCGAGCAATGGTTATCACAGCGCCATCGAATCCACGCCCGACGTGACGAAATGGGTTCAAGTCGATCTCGTCCAGCCGCTCGCGTTGGGTGAAATTCGCCTTGTGCCTGCGCGCCCAACCGATTTCGCGGACACGCCGGGCTTTGGCTTCCCGAAGCGCTTCCGCATCGAAGCGTGTGACGAGGACTCGTTCAAAAAGCCGACGCTGCTCGTCGATCACACGGACGCAGATTTTCCAAATCCTAGCGACACGCCGTTCGTTCTGCCCGTGAAGAATGTTCGCGCGCGCTTCGTGCGCGTCACCGCCACGCGGCTGTGGGAACGCACGCACGACTTCGTCTTCGCGCTTGCGGAACTTCAAATCATGTCCGGCACGAACAACGTCGCCAAATGGTCAGTCGCCAGCGCGTTCGACTCCATCGAGGCTGGCCGTTGGGGCAAGGCGAAACTCGTGGACGGCTACGACAGCCGCAAGGCGCTGGAAGAAATTACTGAGACGGCGGACGCCAGGACGAAACGCGAGAGCTTGGAAGGCGCGAAGAAACGGAACGAAGAAAAACGCGCCACGCTTGTCGAGTCGCTGCTGGATGCAAACACCAAAACCGAACGCGGTGAAGTCACGAACCATCTCGCGTCGGTGAAGCAGAAGCTCGACGCGTTGCCCAAGCCGGAGTTGGTTTACGCTGCTGCCTCGGATTTCGAGCCGATGGGTAGTTTTCAACCTGCGGAGAAACCGCGTCCGGTGCATCTGCTTCGGCGCGGCGATGTGAAATCAAAAGGCGACCTCGTATCAGCCGGCGCGGTGAATTGCCTGAAAGGACTGCCGGGAGAATTTTCGATCGCGAACGCCGACGACGAAGGCGCTCGCCGCGCCGCGCTCGCGAAATGGATCACCGATTCGCGCAATCTTTTGATGCGCCGCTCCATCGTCAATCGCGTCTGGCAGTATCATTTCGGGCGCGGAATTGTGGACAGCCCGAATGACTTCGGCCACATGGGCGCGCTGCCCACGCACCCGGAGTTGCTCGATTGGCTCGCGGGCTGGTTCCAGGATCACGGCGAGTCGTTCAAGCAGCTGCACCGGCTCATTGTCACCAGCGCGACCTATCGGCAAACCTCGAACGGCGATGCCGCGCGTGACCGGCTCGACGGCGACAATCGCTACCTCTGGCGCATGAACCGCCAGCGGCTCGACGCCGAATCGTTTCGCGACGCGCTGCTCGCCATCAATGGCCGCCTCGACCTCACGATGGGCGGGCCGTCGGTTCAGCAGTTCTTTTTCAAGGACGACCATTCGCCCGTTTATGACTACACGCGCTTCGATGTCGAGAGCGCGGGCGCGAACCGCCGCAGTGTCTATCGCTTCATCGTGCGCAGCGTGCCCGACCCGTTCATGGAATGCATGGACAGCGCCGATCCCTCGCTGCTCACGCCCAAGCGAAACGCGACGCTCACCGCGCTCCAGGCGTTGTCTTCGCTCAACAACCCGTTCGTCGTGAAACAAGTCGAGCACTTCGCGGAGTGCGTGCAAAAAGCCGGTGCCACTCTCCCCAAACAAATCGCCGCCGCCTACGAACTCGCGCTCAATCGCCGGCCCACGCACGACGAATCCAAAGTGCTCGTGGACTACGCGCGCCAGCACGGACTCCCCAACGCCTGCCGCGTGATTCTGAACAGCAACGAGTTCATGTTTGTGGATTGAAGCGGCGATTACTCAAATGGAAACAATTTTGTGTGAAGTTACTGTTCTCAATCAGATTACACTCAACTCAATCTCTCCTTCGGAATGAACAATCTTTTTGACATCTTTGCTGCATTTTGCTTCGCCTCAGGTGTGAGCGTTTCCTTTTCGATAATCGGTCTTCTCAACATGATTTCGCCGATTCCAATTCAACCGAAGTGCATTTCAAATGAGGTTTGGGAAGATCTAATAAACGATCGAAAGGAAAAGAGCGGCGCAGGTTGGGTAATCGGATTATTGGAATGTTGGTTAAGCCTTGCGGCGTTCTGGGTGCAACCCGACGGTTATCCAATTCTGGCGGGGTGGCTTACGTTCAAAATCGCATCAAAGTGGGAGGCGTGGAAAAACATTGTACAAGTTCCTAATAGGCTGAGGCGGGTTAACGATGCTGAATGGTATGCAGCCAGAAGTCGGCTGGGCTCTTGGATACTCACGCGCTTCCAGATAGGCACTTTGCTAAATATTCTTATCGGCTTTGTTTCCGCATATATTGGCGCACATGCGACAAGTTTTTTTTCATGGCTATGTAGCTAAAGCAACCGAACCAAAAGCGCGGGGCAGTCAATGCCTTCGTGCTGTTTGTGCTTCGCACAAACCCGCGCGCCAGCATGGAGTCGTGAATACCTGTCGAGTCATCTTGAACAGCAACGAGTTCATGTTTGTCGATTAGGACATGGTTAATTACGTTTGCAGGAGGATTTAATGAAAGACCTCATCGTTTTCACTGCTATCTTGCTTTTCGAGTTCACGCTGTCGCTGACGGCGAATGCTCAACCGCCAACCCAATCGGCGAGCCAGAGTAATCGGTTCCAAATCTATCCTTGGTCTGAAGACTCGGACTACGCGCGCGTGGACAAAAGCGTTTTGCGCGAGCTTTCCATTACTCCGGTGACGATGACGAACTTCGAAACGAGGCAATTTGTCCTTACGGATGAGTTCATGGTAGCGTTCAAACTGACGCCATTGGAGATTCAGCAAATTTCGGGAGCACTCGCAGATGCCCTCCACGACTATCGCACGTTGGAAGGGAAGCATCTTGAGCCGATAGATCAGCCGCCGAAGGTGGTCCGTGGCAATGAACCTTGGGTGGGGGCCGATGCAAAATACAGCTTCAGGAGGCTTTTCTTTCCCCAAGCGGCTGCGGCAATTCGCAAAAGACTGGAACAAGTGGTGATGTCGAGCCTGGGCCCGGAGCGGTCGAAGTTGTTTTGGGAAAGTCGCCTCATACTCGACGGTGAGATGTCAGCCTCCTCGGAAGTTGTGTGGAATTCAGATGGCTCAAGGACGGCCGTTACTTACTGTTTTCTGCTCCCTGCGGCACATCCCGGACGTGTAGATATCTATCTAACTTATTCCGGCGGATCCCATGGCTGGACTTGGGGCGAACCCCTCGATCAGTACGCGCCAGAAACACTCAAACCAATCCTGACTCGCTGGCGTAAAGATGCCGCGAAATCAGCGGCAAAGACAAACATCCCGCCAACGTCGCAAGCCGCTTTGCCCCCTCAGGCTAAGGAGAATGACTCGACGAAAGTCACACCAGCGAATTTAGCCGAGCCAAGTGAGCAGAAGAAAACTCAGTCTGCGTCTGCACCACAAAATACTTCCAGATGGGATGACACCGTTCCGTTTGTTGATCTTTCAAAGACGCTTATCAGGACGCTAAAGATTCCTGGCTTGACGCTGGATGAGGAGCTTTCGCCCGAATCAGCAGCGGTGTTCGGATTATCCGAAGTCGAGCAAGAAGCAGTGCGCGGGCTTTATCGCGAGATGAAAACCCGATTCGAGAAGCTTGAACGAGAGCATCTCCAGCGCGTTGAACCGGGCAGGAACAGTTTTGTTTTGAAAGCATTTCCGGAAAAGAGCGCGGCCCTGAAGCGCGAGTGGGGTGATAAACTGAAAGAATTGGTCGGCCAAACGCGCGGAAGTTTACTCGACCACTCGATCCGGACAGACATGACAATGCTTCAAATAATGAAACGCGACGCGATACGCCGCCGCATGCTTTGGGGCGGAGGGCCGACTTGGCTGCACCGTGGGACTGCCGTGAGCCGGCTGAATGTTACGACTGGGGTCGATCAAAACGATCTTCCAAACGTGCAGCAACTCGACTTCCAAGAGGAGGGCGAGGGCGGGGAGCGCAGTTCGGGTGGGGTGCCGGACGGACAAGTTCCCGCGCGATGGCGGCACCTCCTCACACCGGAAATTTTGGGGCAGCCATTAAAACTTTGATTTCCTCTTGTTACATCTGGCGTTCGTGTTCGGATTATCTCACCAGCAAGCGATGTGTGAGGAGTCAGCCCACGGAGCGCGGAGATGTCCGGATGGCTTCCGCAAGCCGCACCGTTCGCCAGGGTTAGGCTCCGCACAAATCCACGCGGCAAGGCCTGTAACAACCTTTGGGCGTTACTCGGCAATCGAGATTCCTTCGCTGGCCTCACTCCTTGGTGATGGCTTCGTCGAGATTCAACAGCACGCGCGAGACGGCGGTGTAGGCGGCGAGTGTCGTCGGTGTGGCGCCCTCGGGGAGCTTGGCGGGACGCTCGTTTTTTCCGGTGGCGAGTTCCTGTGGATTAACCCACCCGTCGGCGATGCGTTGCTTTTGCCGCTGCAGCAGGCGGGTCAATTCCGATTTCTCGTCCGCCGTGGGCGGACGACTCAGCACGCGGCGGAAGGCGTAAACAATTTTGTCGTCATCCGTCTTGCCACCGCTTTCGAGCACGTGACGGGCGAGCGCCTGGGCGCATTCGGTGAAAACAATTTCATTCAATGTCGTGAGCGCCTGCAGCGGCGTGTTCGAGCGCTGGCGGCGCACGCAGGAAAAATCGCCGTTGGGCGCATCGAAGTTTTGCAGCACCGGATACGGCACCGAGCGGAAGCGGAACGTGTAAAGCCCGCGGCGGTAGCGGTCGGGCCCGGTGGCCTCGTCCCAAACCTTGGGGCCATAGCTGGCAGGCGGCTGGTAAAGAAAACCCGGCGACGGCGAATAAACGCTCGGCCCGCCAATCGTCGGCGTGAGCAAGCCGCTCGCGGCCAGCGCGACGTCGCGAACAATTTCGCCTTCGACGCGAAAGCGCGGCCCGCGCGCGAGCAGACGGTTGTAGCGATCCTTTTCGTAAAGTTCCGGCGTGACTTTGGACGACTGGCGATACGTGGCCGACGTGACGATTAGCCGGTGCATCGCCTTCAAGCTCCAGTCGTGGTCCATGAACTCGCACGCCAGCCAGTCGAGCAACTCCGGATGCGACGGCGCCGGACTCTGCAGGCCGAAATCTTCCGGCGTATCGACCAGGCCCGTGCCGAAGTACGATTGCCACATTCGATTCACAAACACGCGCGCCGTCGTCGGTGATTTTTTATCGACGAGCCATTTTGCGAAAGTCAGCCGGGTCGAATCGGCATCCTTGGGCAGTGGGTGCAAAAACGCGGGCACACCGGGCGTCACTTCCTTCGATGGCTTGAGCCAGTCACCTCGCTTGAGCATGAATGTCGGACGTTTTTCATCGCCCGGCCCAGCGTCGCGTCGGGCGGCGAACGTCAGCGTCGGCGCGCCTTCCGGCCACTGTTTCCAGAGCGCTTCGATTTGATCGTTCACCGATTTGAATTCCGGCACCGTCGTCCGCCAGTAACTGAACACCGCCGCGACCTGCGCGGGCGTGCGCTGTTCGCGCGGCAGTTTGAAAATCTCACGAACATTCGCTGGCAGCGGATCGGCCACGGCGTTCGTCGCGCTCGTGACGCTCAAGCGGTAACGGCCGAGATTGTGATTCTGGTTGTCGTCGGAATTGTCGCCGCCGTGATTTTGCTGAAGTTGGAAATCGAGAATCGCACCGCCGGCAAATTCGATTGGCTTTTCCGGAATGAACACGGCTTTGCGCGGGACGTTGCGACGTCCGGGACCGGCGTCGATGCCCCACGCTGTGTCGCCATTGCCGTCAATCGCCAGCGCCACCGGGCCGTACGCGCGCTTGTCACCGTCTTTCTTTTTCCGGCTCTCGGATTGAAATTCCGGTTCGAGCGGCTTCTCGGCGTTCTCGAAATCCGCTGTGGCTTTCACAAACTTCACCGTGACCTTGTTCGTCGGATTTTTCGCGTCGATCGCCTCGACTTTGAATTCACTGAGCGCCGCCATGCCTTTGATCGAGCGGCCCGGGCCGTTGCACGGCAGGTTCGGATCGTTGAGTTGCTCGAAGCGAAACGCGCCGATGGACGGCAAGCTGTTCGTGCCGCGGAAATGCGCCGTCCACTGCGTCGGCGCGTAGCTCGCGGCGCGAATCGAACCATCCGGATAGTAGTAAAAGCGCTCGCCGTTGTCGCCGGCGTTGATGGCGTTCACGACCGTCCACGCGGGTTGATCGTTCTTCACCGAGTCTTCCCATTTCGCCATGCGTTCTTCCCAGCCGGGCGTCGTGTGGCGCAAACCTTCTTCGAGGTCGCGCATCTGGCGCAGCAAGTCGGCGCGCTGGCGTTGCTCGTCCGGCGTGTAGGCAATCGCCGAAGCTTCGTGGTCGTTGTTCAGGAAGGCGAAGATGCGATAATACTCCTCCTGCGTGATCGGATCGAATTTGTGATTGTGGCACTGCGCGCATTGAATCGTGAGGCCGAGCACGCTTTTGCCGATGGCGTCCATGCGATCAAACATCGCGTCCATGCGGAACTGCTCGGGATCAACGCCGCCTTCCTCGTTCAACATCGAGTTGCGCAGAAAGCCCGTGGCGACGAGTTGATCCTGCGTCGGGTTCGGCAGTTGATCGCCCGCAATTTGTTCGATGACAAACTGATCGTACGGCAAATCGCGATTGAGCGCGTTGATCACGTAGTCGCGATAGTTCCAGATGAAACGCGGCTTGTCTTTCTCGAAACCGTCGCTGTCCGCGTACCGCGCGGCGTCGAGCCAGTGGCGGCCCCAGCGCTCGCCATAGTGCGGCGAGGCGAGCAGGCGCTCGATAACTTTTTCGTAAGCGTCCTTGCTCTTGTCGGCGACAAACGCATCGACTTCCTCGGTCGTCGGCGGCAGGCCGATCAAATCCAGACTCAAGCGGCGAAGGAGCGTGATGCGGTCGGCTTCGGCGGCCGGTGCGAGTTTTTCTTTTTCGAGTCGGGCGAGGACAAAATTGTCGATGGCGTTGCGAACCCATTTTTGTTTCTTCACGGCGGGAACTTCCGGCCGCACCGGCGCGCGAAACGCCCAGTGCGCTTTCGGGCCGCCGGGTTTGGCGAGTTCATCCGGCCACTTCGCACCCTGCTCAATCCACGAGCGCAGCAGCGCGATTTGTTTCTCGGTCAACCGATCTCCCTTCTGCGGCATGAGCTGCTCTTTGTCAGTGCTCGTAACACGCTGGATAAGCGGACTCGTCGCGCTGTTGCCCGCGACGACGGCAGGCTTGCCCGATTCGCCGCCGCGCATCACGACAGCACGTTCGTCGAGGCGGAAATCAGATTTTTGTTTTTTCTCTCCGTGGCACTCGTAACAACGCTCGGCAAAAATGGGCTGAATGTCCCGCTTGAAATCGACCTGGACATCGGCTCCACGCGATGACAACGCCAAGCCGAACAGCCCGGCCGTGAAGGTCACTGTCGCTATTGAGGCAATTAAAATTGGCTTTGACATACGAACTCGGTCGCGCGGTTGAATTTCAAGAGGATTTCTAACGCAGACGCGGCGGCGGCAGGAAGCACAAATTTCCGAAACTCCCGTGCGCGGGAGCCAATCAGATTTTTTGAAGCAATGGCTTCGCCCATTGGCTTGCCCTGCGTCTCCACAGCATCGCCACAGGCCCGAGTAGCCGATCCCATCTGGATTTTAAAAGAAGGCGATCAATGATCTTCTGGGGACTACCGAGCTTTGACTGAATTTCAGCCGTTCAGAACCTTGAGCGCCTTTTGCGGATTGGACACGCGCAGGATCAAAAGCCCCTTTTTCGAGCTGGGACTGGTGGCGCAGTAAGCGTACTCGATGTTAATTTTGGCAGCGGCGAGTTTCATCGCAATTTGCGCGAGGGAGCCGGGCCGGTTATCGCCGCCGATCATCAGCACCTCGGTTTGCACCACGAGGGTACCGTGCTGGTCAAAAATTTCCTGCGCCCGATCCGTGTCGCTTACGACCAAGCGCACCACGCTGTGGTCAACCGTGTCACTGATCGTCAGCGCGAAGATGTTGATTTTGGCTGCGCTCAGAGCTTCGCACACGCGCGCCAGCGCGCCGGGGCGGTTGGCCAGGAACAGGGCGAGTTGTCTCGTGATTTCCATAATCCAAATCTGGTTGCCGCGACAGCAGGTGCGAACGCACTCCGCAAAAGGCCGGCACGCGGCCGTTGTCTGTCACGAAAGTGATCCGTGATTCCCGGCGACGCTATCACCGTTTCGCCGCCGGCAAAAGTTTTTTATGGCCGGTCGCGATTGATTGGTTAATCTCGCAGCCATGCTCAAGCCCGTCGATGCCCGGCGCCGCTGGTGGGGAACATTTTTCCTGACCGTGGCCGCAGGGCTTTTGATCTGGGGCCAGACGATTCTCAAGCCCAATCTCAAAGGTGCCAGTTTTTTGGTCTATTGGGCGTTTTGTTTCGTGTTCACCGGCCTGGCAATTTTCACCGCGCTGCTGGATGTCCGCGCCGTTCGCCGGCAGATTCACAAAGACCACCGCAAACTCGTCGAGCGTGCCATTGCGGATGCTAAATCAGAAATGGACGAGAACGAAAAGAGTTCCAACGAACGCGGTGATCGTCCAAACCCATGAGTGCCCTACCCTGTTCTCGCCCAGCCAGCGCCATAGTTTCCTTGCACGACGCAATTCGCTCCTGTTAATTCCCGCATCCGGAAGTCAAAATTTATGAAGCAAAAGATACTGCTCTACCTGACCATTGCCGGCTGGTTAATTCCCGCTGACACGCGCTCGGCTCCGGCGTCCGGCCTGAGCGAACCGATCCAAATCATCCGTGCGGTTGGCTCCGAGGGTCGCGGCAACGACGAAGCCACGCGCGTGTGGAAACAACTCGCCGGAGCGGATGCCAGTCAACTCATCGAGATCCTGTCAGCGCTGGATGGCGCGAACGATTTCGCCGCGAACTGGCTGCGCTCGGCGGTGGATGCCATCGCCGCGCGCGAGACGGCGGCGCATCGCGCCCTTTCGCTGGCGGATCTTGGAAAATTTCTGCTCGACACCCGCCACGAACCCCGCGCCCGGCGACTTGTGTTCGAGTTGATCGCGCGGGCCGATGCGACCGCCGCCGAAAAACTTCTCCCCGGCATGTTGAACGATCCGAGTCTGGAATTGCGCCACGACGCCGTGCAGAAAGTCATCGACCAAGCCGCGCAATTGTTCGAGGCCGGCAACAAACCTGGCGCGACGCTGCTGTATCAGCAATCACTGGCCTTTGCGCGCGACGTGGACCAAGTCGATCTTGTCGCCAAGAAATTGAAGGATCTCGGACAACCGGTCGATTTGCCCAAGCACTTCGGCTTTCTCACGCAGTGGAAAGTCATCGGGCCGTTCGATAACGCCGGCGCCAAAAATTTTGACACTGCTTTTCCTCCGGAGAACAAGATCGACCTCGCCGCCGAATATGACGGTAAAAGCGGCAAAGTGCGGTGGCAGGATTTCACGACCAAGCACAACTACGGCATGGTGGATATGAACCAGCCCTGCGGGAAATTGAAAGGCGTGCTCAGTTACGCCTACACCGAATTTTTTTCTGACAAAGCCCAACCAGTCGAACTCCGCCTCGGCGGCAAAAACTCCTGGAAAGTCTGGCTTAACGGGAAGTTCTTATTTGGACGCGACGAGTACCACCGCAACGCAGAGATCGATCAATACCGAATGCCGGCGACGTTGCAGGGTGGACGCAATACGATCCTCGTCAAAGTCTGCCAGAACGAACAGACCGAGGATTGGACCGTCGAATGGGAATTCCAACTGCGCGTGACCGATTCACTCGGCACACCGATTTTTTCCAATCCTGACGCTACACGCCAGACCGCTTTGAACCGTTAACCAAATTTTTCATGAACCGAATTGTAATTTTTCTCGCCGCCATCGCATGCACCGTTGCGCCGTTGCAGGCGTCTGATTGGCGGCAGTTCCGCGGGCCGTTGAGCAACGGCGTCTCGGACGAAACCGCTTTGCCCATCTCTTTCGACGCCAGCAAATCCATCGCGTGGAAAGTGAACCTGCCGGGCCGCGGACTTTCGAGTCCCATCATCGTGGGCGGCCGCGTATTTGTGACATGTTCCAGCGGACCGAAACAGCAGCGCCTGCACGTGATCTGCCTCAACGCCGCCGATGGCTCACAGCGATGGGAGCGCCAGTTCTGGGCCACAGGCCGAACGATGTGCCATGAGAAAACCAGCGTCGCCGCGCCCACCCCGGCCAGTGATGGTGAACGCGTCTTTGCGATTTTTTCCTCGAACGACATTGTGTGCCTCGATCTCGACGGCAATCTTGTTTGGGTGCGTGGACTCGGCCGCGATTATCCCAACGCCAGCAACAGCCTTGGAATGTCCTCCTCGCTCGTTACCGCTGACGGTGTGGTCATCGCTCAGGTGGAAAACGACAGTGAGTCGTTCTCTGCCGGCTTGGATGCGCTGACTGGCGTCAACCGTTGGAAACTCGATCGCCCGCGCATGGCTAACTGGACTTCGCCCGTGTTGCTGAAGACCAGCGACGGCAAACAACTCGCCATCCTTCAATCCGGCAAAGGCATTTCCGCAGTTGAGCCGGCTACGGGCAAAACCGTTTGGGAATATGGGGATGGCGCTTCGACCGTGCCTTCGAGCACACCTGATGGAGCCAGACTGTTCGTGCCTTCGCACGGCATCACTGTTCTGGAACCTGGTGCCAGCGGCGAAGCTCCGAAACAACTCTGGCGTTCCGCGCAACTGCGGCCGGGCACACCGAGCGCGACGATCCTTGGCCAAAAAGTTTTCGCCCTCAATGACGGTGGCGTGCTCACATGTGGCGACGCGACGAGCGGCCAGCGGCTCTGGCAACTTCGGCTCAAAGGCCCGTTCAGTTCCACGCCCGTCGGCGCGGGCGCTTACCTTTACTGCGTGAACGAAAAAGGTCTCGCGCAAGTCGTGGACACTTTCAAACCCGAAGGTGAAATCATCAGTGAATTGGATTTGGGCGACACCATATTGAGCACGCCGTCCATCAGCGGTGGTGCGATTTACTTCCGCAGCGACAAACAGCTTTGGAAGGTCGGAAAATCTTGAGCGCAATGTTCGCGCTCAAGTCTGAGGTTGAAAACCCTTAGCGCGTTCTCTAGCCTGTGCGCATGAAATCACTCGCCACTTTGCTCTTCGCTTGCGCCGTGTTCGGCTCGCTGGCCAATTCGGTTTCCGCCGCTGACAAGCCGCTTCGCATCGCCGTCATCCCCAAAGGCACAACGCATGAATTCTGGAAATCAATCAATGCTGGAGCCTTCAAGGCGCGTGACGAGCTGGCGGCCAAAGGCATCAAAGTCGATGTCACCTGGAAGGGGCCGTTGAAGGAAGACGACCGCGATCAACAAATCCAGGTCGTCGAAAATTTCACCGCCGCACGAATGGATGGCATCGTCCTCGCGCCGCTGGACTCACAGGCGCTCGTGCGGCCCGTTGCCAATGCCGCCAAGGCGAAAATTCCCGTCGTCATCATCGACTCCGGTTTGAAGTCCGACAAATACGTCAGCTTCGTCGCGACGGACAATTTCAAGGGCGGTCAGATGGCGGGTGAACATCTCGGCAAACTTCTCGGCGGCAAAGGTAATGTAATTCTTCTGCGCTACGCCGTCGGCTCCGCGAGCACGGAAGAGCGCGAGGCGGGTTTCCTCGAAGTCCTCAAAACCAGGTATCCCGAACTCAAACTCATTTCCTCGGATCAATACGCCGGAGCGACGCGCGAAACAGCCTACCAGGCCTCGCAAAATTTGCTCAATCGTTTCGGCCAGCAGGTCAACGGCGTCTTCTGTCCGAACGAACCCTCGACCATCGCGATGACGAAGGCGCTGCGCGACCTCGGGAAGGCTGCCGGCAAAGTGAAAATGATCGGATTTGACGCTGGATCGCAATCCGTGGCGGACATGAAAAGCGGCGACGTGCAGGGCTTGATCGTGCAAAGCCCGGTCAAGATGGGCTACCTCGGCGTGATGACGCTCGTCGAGCATCTGCAAGGCAAACCGGTGGAGAAACGCATCGACACAGGCGTAGTCCTCGTCACACCAGACAACATGGCGCAGCCCGACATCAAGGAATTGCTCTATCCGCCGCTGGAAAAGTATTTGAAGTAGTCGCCACCGACACTCGGAAAAAGGCAGCCCAGTTTGTTAGCAAACGGGCTGAGGTGCTTGCGCTGCTGGCGGCAGGTTTCACAAGCGGTTTATCCTGTGGGAACTGTCTTCGCTTGCGCGCGAGCCGTTTGCGTTCGCTTTGACGCGGGCCGCCGGCTTCCTCGTATTGAACGGAGTCCGTGCTGTAACCGGCGCGAAACCTACTCTTGGCGCGCGGCGCTAGATCAGCGACGAACGAAAGTGAAAATCGCGGAGTATGAACTGGCGGGAAATTGATCGTGTGGCAACCTTGACACCATAACTCCACAACGGAATGAATCTCTGGGTATGAAACACTTGATTCTAATCGGACTCGCTTCGTTGCGAATTGCGCTGCCGGTGCAATCGAATCCCTTTCAGAATCTCGGCTTCGAGGAAGTCAACAGGCAAGTTCTGCCGCCGGGCGGTGTGGGAACGTTGGCCCCCATTGCGAACCTGTTGCCGGGCTGGCAGGCATTCTTGGGTGCAACGGAATTGACCACGATCGGTTACAATTATCTTCCCGAACTGCCTGGCCCTGGATTCGTAACAATTTTTGATTCGCTTTCAGGCACCTCGCCGTTTGCAGGAAACTTCGGCCTGAGCATCCGGGAGAACTTTGAGAATGCCCCGCCGATTTGGGTTCAGCAACGCGGCGATATTCCCTCGTTTGCTCAACGCTTGATTGTGACCCTGGCCGGGTTGCCGTTGGGCGTGCAGATCGATGGCCAGCCATTGAATGTCGTAAGCGTAATTGGAAGCGGAGCCAGCCCGACCCTAATGCCGACCACAGTGGAGTACGACCTTACTCCTTTTACTGGCCGCCAAAATGCGCTCCTGACCATCGGCCCAGCACCCGACCCATTCGGTAATCAAAACGGGACTACTTTTGATAACATTTTTTTTGCGGTTCCGGAGCCGGGAACGGCCAGTCTGTTTGCGCTTGGTGCAGTTGGTCTGGTCTGGCAACTTTGGCGCCTGCGCCGCAAGCAAAATGCTCCTGCTGCTGCTTCCCTACTCCACCAATACGGAAGCACCCGGCAACTCAATTCAAATTAGTCAAATTCAAGGAGGCAACATGAATGCGCTTACTTCGTTCTCGAACAATGACCCGCGTTCCCGGTTTCTGGCGCTGGCAAACATCCCCTTGTTGACCTTGCTCAGTTGTTGCCCCCTCCCGGGCGCACACGCCAATACGAACGTCAACAACTACATCGATTTCAACCGGGACAATCTGCCGGATATTCTCTGGCACAACCGCTCGTCAGGTGCGAACCGGCTTTGGTCACTGAACGGTGCCAATGTCGCTGCAGCGATTGAAATACAACCTCCCGTGCTGGTTCCAGAATGGAAGATGGTCGGCACTGGATTTTTCCAGACCAGTGCTCCAACCAATCGCGGCATCGTCTGGCAAAATGAAACGACCCAGGAGAAAGCCGTCTGGTTCATGGATGGCACAAATTACCTCACCGCGGGATTTTTCCCGATCGGGGATACCAACTACGACATCGTGGGCATCGCCGATTTCAATGGCGATCATAAGAGCGATCTGATTTTGCAGCACCGCACCAGCAACCCCAGCCGCGCCGTCATCTGGCTGATGAATGGGACGACCATCATGACGGAAACCACAATTTACAGCGGCCGCATGCCTCTGGCCTGGCCGGATGTCAATTGGCGCATCGTGGCGACGGGCGATTTCAACAAGGACGGCAAGGCCGATCTAATCCTGCACCATATAACGGATGGCCGGACCGCCGTCTGGTACCTGAATCAAACAAATTTGACCTCCGGCGCATTTATCACCGATGGGATTTCCGCCATCCGCGCGTTGGATTTCAATTTCAAAATAGTCGGGGCCGGTGATTTTGATGACGACGGACAAACGGACATATTGTGGCGGCATGCGGTCGATGGGCGCACGTTTTTTTGGAAGCTGGCCAATAAGGGCTCGCGCCTGGTTCAGCCGGTGTTTTTGCCCATCGAACCCGATCAATCGTGGCGACTAGCCAGCCAGCCGACAGGAAATAGTGATCAGATATTGACCAATCTAACAGCTACGGCTGCGACCACCTCGATAACCAACGTGAACACGATTCCGTCCGTGAAGGCGGAGTTTGTCGGCGCGAATGTGCTGCTCACGTTTTATTATCCACTCAGTTTGGGAAATGAAGTGCTCGTGGTGCAACGCAAGCCCACTTCCAACACCGCCTGGCAAAACTTGGTCACGAACCTCACCACGCTGACGTTCACTGATAGCACAGTCGCTTCCGGCACACGCTACGATTATCGCTTCTACGGGTTGCTGACGAATCAAAACCCTGCGATCACGAACCTCATGTCTTCCACTGTGGCTGTAACGAACGGACCGCCGATTGAAAATCGCGGCAAGATTGTTCTGCTCATCGATAACACAATCGTAAGCCCGCTCGACGCCCAGATTGCGCAGCTTCGCCAGGATCTCATCGGCGATGGCTGGATGGTGGTGACCAATCATGTGCCCCGGCACATTGACGACTACTCCAGCAGCAATTCCTACCAGACCAATGCTTGGAACATCACCAACGTAATCAAGCCATACATCCTTGGCGTGTACACCAATGACCCGGTAAACACCAAGGCAGTTTACCTGCTGGGCCACGTGGCGGTGCCGTATTCCGGCTACAGACCGGCCGATGGGCACGTGACCACAGCCAGTACCGGCCCGATTCACGTGGGAGCGTGGGCCACGGACCTGTATTATGGAGACGTGACGAACGACGTGGCTGGCGCGGACTGGACGGACAGCACTGCGAACCACACGAGTGTCTATTTCGCCGAGAATGTGAACGTGCCGGGGGATGGAAAGTTTGACAATGACTTCTGCCCGTCTCGGTTGGAACTGGCGGTAGGCCGGGTGGATTTCGCCCGGTTGCCATCGTTCGGCACTTCCAATCAAACCTCCACCGCCGAGATCAATCTCCTGGCACAGTATTTGACCAAGGTGCATCGCTATCGTCATAACTTGACCGCCGCCGGCTCCAGTATCCCTTGGCGCACCGGGATGGCGTACTTGACTCGGAATGATTTATGGTCATCCTATGAAACTCCACTTCGCCTGGCTCGCACGCTCTATGGCGACCTGCCGGACAATGTGGCGATTGGCGATCCTTACTTTCAAAGAACCGAGCCGCATGTATGGGGCTTCGCGTACGGAAGCAGCGGGCAAGACCGTATCTCCTATGGCGATCCTATCTTCGAGCATACCACGGCCAGCCTGGCTTTTGCCGCCAACGAGGCGAAAATTGGCTTCTATGTCCTCGGCGGCTCTTTCTTTGGCGACTGGAACCTCACAGATGATTTCCTGCGCGCCAATTTGGCGACGGCGAATTATGGCTTCGCCGCGATGTATCGGCTGCCGAATGCGTTGCGATGGGATTTTGCAAATCTGGAATTAGGGGAACATCTGGGCGCAGCCCAGGTGCGCACGGTGAATTATCTCGACTATGCCCTTTACTCTCCCGCGAACGCAGGCAAGGCCGTGTCGTTGCAGGGAGACCCGACGCTTCGTTCGCACGTCTGCGCGCCGGTGCAATCGTTGACGGGCATGCCAAACTCCGGCGAGGTGTTCCTGAGTTGGAGCGCGGGATCGACGAACACGGTGGCCTACCGGGTTTACAAGGCGCCGGCGGGCAGCAATGTGTTCAGCCCCATTTCGAGTTTTTTCAGTTCACCGACTTCCTTCACGGACAGCATTTATACGAGCGGCCAGACGTACATGGTGCGGGCGTTTGAAGTGGTGAAACGCGGCGCCGTCTTGTCGGCTTATGGCATTGGCACTGGCAGCTACACGAATGTAAGCCAGGGGATTTACTGGCCCACGCCGCCGCCTTGAAGCTTATGCAAAAGTCTGTTGTGAGGGAATGTGCTTCGCTTCGCCATGCCCACGATTGCTGATCCCTCTTGCAACCTTGACTACCTGACGTACATGAACTCGTCCAAGTTCAGCAGCAGCCAGGCGAAATCTTTCACCCGGCCGAGATCGCCTTGGAGATAATCGAGCGCCTTTGCGAGCTCCATCGTGGAGGGCAAGCGGCCCAGCGCCATGCGGTAGCCGAGCATGACTGCTGCCGCGAGATCGCCGCGGCTGTCTTTTTTGAGTCGTTCGGCGAAGCGAGCCGAAACATCGTCGGCCAGTTCGCTGTTCATCGTGAACAATGCCTGCGGCGCCGTCACGGTGTGATTCCGGCGCGGGCAAACCGCGCGACCGTCTTCCGCGTCGAACGTTTGCAAATAATCCGGCATCACGTCTTGAAAAGAGCGATAGCCGCGTGACATGAACGCCGTCCGCCGGTTGGAAGTGTCGGCTTTGACGGCGTCGAAAGATTTTCCACCGAGCGTAGCATCCAATCGCCCGGCCACTTGCAGCAAGGCGTCGCGGATTGGCTCCGCTTCCAGCCGCCGCAACGGGAATTTCCAGAACATCTGGTTGTCCGGATCGATGCGTCGATTCGCAGCTTCCAATTCCGTCGGACCAGACGATGCACGCCGATACGTGTCCGAGGTAACGATGAGCCGGTGCAGCCACTTCATGCTGTATTTGTGCGCGATGAATTCGGACGCCAGCCAGTCGAGCAATTGCGGATGAACCGGTTTGCCGCCGAGCGCGCCGAAGTCACTGGCCGAAGCGTGCAGGCCCGCGCCGAAATGCCAGAGCCAGATGCGATTCACCGCGACGCGCGCAAAGAGCGGGTTCTCCGGCGCCGTGAGCCAGTCCACAAAAGTCTGGCGGCGGCCTTCGCGAAACTCTGGTGGTGTTTGCGCGAACGGAAATCCCGGCGGCACGGGCTGGCTCAATTTCGGTCGCGTCGGATCACCGGTGATGAGCACGTAGTTCGTTTCGACGGCGCGCTTGGCGTCTTCTTCGGCGGTCCAGAATTCCGGCAGCGGTTCCGGCGGCTTGAGCGCGTTCAACTGCTTCAACTGTTCTTCGTACTGCTTGACCTCATCCGGCGGCATGATCTCCTTAATCTTCGGCGGATCGATGCGCAGGATCGGATGATAATCATCGGCAATTTTTTGCTCATCGGCGTTGCGCTCCTTTTCCGGTTTGCGAATGGCGGCCTGCGCGTCTTTCGGCAGCGCGGAGAGCCGTTCCTCGTAGAGCCGCGCGTAATACGGCTGGATGAACTTGCGCATCGCGTCCGTGAGCGTTTGCAAACGCGCCTCGTAATCGTCCACCGCGCGACCATGTGCGAACACCTGCTCGGTCGTCGCCAGATCGACTTTCCGCAGAACCAGCGGATCGAAGAGCGCCTTCATCGAGTAGTAATCCACCTGCTTGATTGGATCGTAGAAATGGTCGTGGCACTTGGCGCAGCCGACGGTCATTCCCAGGAAGGCGCTCGAAATCGTTTCCACCGCGGACATCGCGAGTTGTTGATCCGAGTTCGCCTTGGAAGTCGCGCCGCGGGCGAGAAAACCGAGGGCAAACAAATCCTCCGGGCGCGGCTCCACGGGCGTCAAATGTCCGGCGAAAGAAACGATGCGCCGCTTTGCCGCGCGATTGCCGAAAATCTGCGCGCGTGCAAATTCGTCATACGGCAGGTCGCGATTGATGGCGGTGATCACCCAATCCCGCCAAAGATGGATTCCCGGTGAGACCGGCATGTTTTCGTCGAGGTCCGAGTAGCGCAGCACGTCGAGCCAATGCCGCCCGTAGCGCACACCGTGCTGTTCGCTGGCGAGCAAACGTTCGACGACCTTGTCCATCGCGCTGGCAGAAGGATCATCGAGGAAGGCTTGCTGTTCTTCCACGCTCGGCGGAAGGCCAATCAAATCAAGCGAGACGCGCCGGAGCCACGTCAGCTTTTCGGCCGGCCCGACTGGTGTGAGTTTTTTTTCGCGGCAGGCCTGTGCAATGAAAGCGTCAATTGGAATGGGCGACGATGTAACATTCGCCGGAACCGCCGGACGCGCGATGGGTTTGAGCGACCAAAGATCTTCGTATTTGACGGCGTCTTTGGCAACCAGCGGATTATCGGACAGGATCAACAGCGCCGCCAAAAAAATCGCGCCGCCAATGCGATTCACGATTCGACTCGGCCCCCAACTTCGGGGCTGCCGCCGGTTCGTCGAAAATGCGACTTTGATCCACATACGAGGCGGCCCAAGGACATCACAATCCTGGGTTCACTGCAAGCGCCGGTTCCAGTTCACCGCGCCCGCGATTTCACATCGAATTCCGAAATTGAATTGCCACAAAGAACACAAAGGCGGAGCGAAGCAGAGATCATGGCAGGAAAAAGCAGACCGCAACGCAGCCGCGGAATCGGCCCGTCTTTCTTTGTCCTTTCTGCGTTCTCTGTGGCCAACTTTGATTTTCGGGTTCACGACTGTTTTCTCTCGCCAAAGGATTTTCTTTGCGGCAAACACTTGCCCTTCATTTTCATGAACGAACAAATCGTCATTTTGGATTTCGGATCGCAATACACCCAGGTCATCGCGCGCCGCATTCGCGAATGCCAGGTTTATTGCACAATCCTGCGCTTCGACACGCCCGCGTCCGAGTTGGCGAAATTGCAGCCCAAAGGAATCATCCTCTCCGGCGGCCCCGCGAGTGTGTATGCGAAAAAAGCGCCGCTGCCTGACCGCGCGATTTTCAAACTCGGCGTGCCGGTGCTCGGCATCTGCTATGGCATGCAGGTGCTCGGCCATTTTCTCGGTGGCCGAGTGGAGCGCGGCGAGAAGCGCGAATTCGGCAAAGGCACGCTGACGATACTCGATGCCACGTGCCGCTTGTTCCAGAAATTGCCGACCACGCTTCAGGTCTGGAATTCACACGGCGACAAATTGACGAAAGTTCCTGCCGGCTTCCGGCCCGTCGCCGTGACCGAGAATTCCGACTACGCCGTGATCGAGGATCGCGCGCGGCAGTTTTACGGATTGCAGTTTCATCCCGAAGTCGTGCATACGCCGCGCGGGCGCGAGATTGTCCGCAACTTCGTCCACGCGATTTGCGGCTGTGGCAAACACTGGACAATGCGGCGCTACGTCGATCAAGCCGTCGAACAAATTCAGCAGCAGGTCGGCGGCGAGCGCGTGATTCTGGGTTTGAGTGGCGGCGTGGATTCCAGCGTCGCGGCCGCGCTGATTCACAAAGCCATCGGCGATCAACTCACCTGCATCTTCGTCAACAACGGCGTGCTGCGCGCCAGGGAAGCCGAGACGGTTCAAGAAGTTTTCGGTCGCCATTTTCACCTCAAACTCCAGTACGAAGACGCCGCGAAACTTTTTCTCGGACGGCTCAAGGGTGTGACCGATCCGGAACGCAAACGCAAAATCATCGGCCGCACGTTCATCGAAGTGTTTCAAGCGGCGACCAAACGCGCCGGCAAGGCGAAGTTCCTCGCACAAGGCACACTCTATCCCGACATCATCGAATCCGTGCCCATCGCGGGCAATCCCGCCGCGATGATTAAGTCGCACCACAACGTGGGCGGCCTGCCGAAAAAGATGAAGTTCCAGCTCGTCGAGCCGCTGAAATGTTTGTTCAAGGATGAAGTGCGCCAGCTCGGACTCGAACTCGGCCTGCCCAAGGAAATCGTTTTCCGCCAGCCCTTCCCCGGCCCCGGCCTCGCCGTGCGCATCCTGGGCGAAGTGACGCCAGCGCGTTGCGAAATTTTGCGCAACGCCGACCGCATTGTCGTCGAAGAAATGAAATCGAGCGGCTGGTACTACAAGATCTGGCAGAGCTTCGCCGTGCTGTTGCCAGTGCGCAGCGTCGGCGTGATGGGCGACGAACGAACTTACGATTACACCATCGCCGTGCGCGCCGTCGAATCGCAGGACGGCATGACCGCCGATTGGGTCAAGCTGCCGTACGCACTGCTGGAAAAGCTGGCCGCGCGCATCATCAACGAAGTAAAAGGCGTCAACCGTTGTGTGTTCGACATCACGAGCAAACCGCCGGGCACGATCGAGTGGGAGTAAAATTCAATCGTTGCTGAGACAAAGGCGATTTGGTTAACTGCAATCCCAATGACGCTCAATCCTCTCGATGATGCAATCAAACGCGAATTGGATGAACACTTGCGTTCAATCGAAGACACGCTTGTCGCCGACGCAATGGCGATTGTGAGTCCGATTCTTCCGGGTTTGGATTTGCGAGTCCGTGCCGCTGTTGAAGCCAAAGCAAATAGGCGGAATGGCTTGGTTATTATTTTGGATACGCCGGGAGGCATTGTCGAAGTTGTTGAACGAATGGTTTCAACGG
The DNA here is from genome assembly GCA_016195385.1 of Verrucomicrobiota bacterium. Classification (GTDB taxonomy): domain Bacteria; phylum Verrucomicrobiota; class Verrucomicrobiia; order Limisphaerales; family JACPZS01; genus JACPZS01. The sequence goes on along the minus strand of JACPZS010000141.1, from coordinate 637 downwards.
TTCGTCATTATTATCCGAACGAGGTTGTCTTTGTTATTCCAAACCGAGCCATGTCCGCCGGCACTGTTTTTGTGATGTCAGGCGATAGAATTTTGATGGATCATTTTTCGTGTTTAGGGCCAATAGATCCGCAAATCGAAAAGGACGGACGTTTGCTTCCTGCGCTTTCATACCTGAATCAATTTGAGCGACTGAACGCTAAAGCCGCTGCGGGACAACTTACCTCGGCAGAATATGCGCTGCTGTCAAAATTGGACTTGGCCGAATTGCATCAATTTGAGCAAGCCCGAGACCTTTCAACTGAATTGCTGAAGAAATGGTTGTCAAAATACAAGTTCAAGAACTGGACTGTAACCGAAGGTCAACATACTCCGGTAACGCCCCAGATGCGGGAACAGCGAGCTGCCGTAATAGCAGACCTTCTCAACAAGAATGAAAAGTGGCACTCTCATGGTCGCGGGATTGCGATGGCGACGCTAGTGGGCGATGAATTTAACAGTTTCTTGATAAACGCCCGGATTTGAGCTGGCGGTTCTCTTTGTTTGAATGCACTGCATTCCGCGCCAGGCGGTGGCGCTTGTTTTTTGCGGTTTTGTCCCGCTTTTTCCCGTTCCGCTCTCCAGCCGGACACACCGCT
>JACPZS010000152.1 GCA_016195385.1 Verrucomicrobiota bacterium | reverse complement strand
ATGACCAGCGGCTGCAACAAATTTTGTGAAGCCAGCAGAAAATTGCTCGCGGCGTCGGTCGGCGCAACGCACCGTTCGTCCGACCAGAAGAAATGCACTTGCGCGAGCGCACTCGAACCTCGGCGCGCTTGTTCGACGACGGCGGAAAAGAAATTGCCGGCGATGCGCCCGCCGGACAAAGCCACGTTGAATTTAGTTTGAAGCCTTGTCCTCGCCTCCACCAAATCGAGCCAGCGCTGCGCGGCTTTCAGCGCCAGCGCTGCCGCGTTCGCGCATTGGATCAGTTCAACATTTTTCACCGGGCGGCTTCCCTCAATTCAATTTCTAGCGGGCTAGGTGATCGGTTGTGGATTTCGCCAGGCATGGCCGCCTTTGGCCAAAAGTTCGTCCGCGGCGACCGGACCCCAAGTGCCCGCCGCGTAAAACTCCTTCTCGGCGAGTGAAGTGCCATCCCAACCGGCGCGAATCGCATCGACGATCCCCCACGCCGTCTCCACTTCGTCGCTGCGGATGAAAAGGGTCGCATCCCCGCAAATTGCTTCGAGCAAGAGACGCTCGTAAGCTTCGGGCGTGTACGCGCCGAACTCGGAGTCGTAGCTGAAGTGCATCCGCACCGGTCGCAGTCGCATACTCGCGCCGGGAATTTTTCCGTTGAAACGCAGCGAAATACCTTCGTTGGGCTGAAGACGCAGCGTGATCGCGTTCGCGTCCAGCTTCGGCCCGCACTGCGCGGCGAAAAGGACGTTGGGCGTGGGGCGAAACTGAACCCGCACTTCGCTCGCGCTGAGAGGAAGGTTTTTTCCCGTGCGCAAATAAAACGGCACACCTGACCAACGCCAGTTGTCGATGAACAATTTTAGCGCGACGTATGTTTCCACGTTGGACGCCGGGTTCACCTTTGGCTCTTTGCGATACGCCGGGCGCGGCTGGCCGTCGATTTCGCCGTCGAGATACTGGCCGCGGACGATTTGATTCGCCACCTGCACCGAGAGCAGCGGGCGAATTGACTTGAGCAGCTTGACCTTCTCATCCCGGATCGACTCGGCTTCGAGCGACACCGGCGGCTCCATCGCCACCAGCGCCAACACCTGCAACAAATGGTTCTGCACCATGTCGCGAATCGCGCCGGCTTCCTCGTAGTAACCGCCGCGCGCGCCGACGCTGTGCTTTTCGCTGACGGTTATCTGAACGTGATCGACCGAATTGCGGCCCCAGAGCTGTTCAAAAATCGCGTTCGAGAAACGGAACATCAAAATGTTCTGCACCGTCTCCTTGCCAAGGTAATGGTCAATGCGGAAAATCTGTTTCTCGTGCGCGAAGCGCGTCAGCTCCGCATTGAGTTTGCGCGCGGAGGCCGAATCGTGCCCGAACGGTTTTTCCACGACCACGCGCTGCCAGAAATTTTTCTCCTCATGCCGGCGCAACAACTCCGCCTTGTGCAAATGCTCGACGACTTCGGCGAACTGACTCGGCGACGTGGCGAGATAAAAAAGCACATTACGCCGCAGCGCTTCAACGCCGAAGCCAGCAAGCTGGCGTTCGAGTTTCTGATACGAAGCGGCATCCGAAAATTCGCCCTGGCAGTAATGAACATTCGCGGCGAAGGCCGTCCACTTCGCGGCGTCCACGGGTTTCGTCCGTGAGAATTGTTGCAGCGCCTGGTTGAGTTCCTCGCGCCAAGCGGCGTCGGATTTTTCCCGTCGCGCGAAGCCGATCACGCGAAACGGATTGGGCAATTGCTTTTCGAGAAACAGGTGGTAGAGCGCCGGGATGAGCTTGCGCGCCGTCAGATCGCCGCTCGCGCCGAAGATGACGATGGAGCACGGCTCGACTGCCTTGCTGCCGAAGTCGAGCCGACACGTGAGCAGTTCATCGAGATTGTCCATGCGCCGACAATGGCGAAGCACTCCGTCCATTTCAACAAAACTTCTCGCTACCGCCAGTGCATCACCGGAAAATCTTTGTGAATTTTTGCAACTGCCGGTAGTCTCGCCGCTGTGGAATCGCTCGAACAAATCAAAGCCCGCATCGAATCCGCCGTCGCCGGAGCGCGGCTGGCCATCATTCCCAACGAGTCACCCGCCAATCAACCTTCGCTGTTGATCGATTCGGCGCACGCGCTCGCTATCGCCAAATTCCTTCGGGACGATTCGCAACTCCGTCTCGACCATTGCTCCAACGTCACCGGCGTGGATTGGCTCGACGCCGAGTTGACGGAGAAAATCAAAGTAAAAAAACTCGTCGAAGGCGTTGAAAAAGAAATCGAGGAAGTGAAGAAAACCAAACGACCGGGCTACCTCGAAGTCGTCTATCACCTCTACTCAATGGCCCTCAAGCACGGGCCGATGATCCTTCGCCAGCGCACGGCGGATCGTGACGCGCAAAACATCGTCACTTCGCTGACGTCCATCTGGCGCGGCGCGGAATTTCAAGAACGCGAAGTCTTTGATCTTTACGGTGTCATCTTCGACGGCCACCCAGACTTGCGCCGGATCTTGATGTGGGACGGCTTCAAAGATTTTCCGATGCGCAAAGATTACGTCGAACCGGATGACTACGAATATGAACCCACGCCGCACGATGAAGTGCTCGCAAAGGCGAAACAGCACCAGGCGCAGGAGGTGAAGTCGTGAGTGCGACTACGGACGCAGGCACAGGGAAGGTAAGTTCACCGCCGCGCAATTTTGAGATTCTCCCTAAAATTGCATTTGACGGCGAACCCGCGGGCGACCTGCTCGAAGTCGCCATGGGACCGCACCACCCGTCCACCCACGGCGTCTTCCGCATGGACGTGGTGCTCGACGGCGAAACCGTGGTGAAGCTCAAGCCCGTCTTCGGCTACCTGCACCGCAACCACGAAAAGATCGCTGAGAACACCAGCTACCTCGGCTCGATGCCCTATACCGACCGGCTCGATTACTTTTGCTCACTCACCAACAACTGGGCCTACGCGCTCGCTGTCGAAAAGCTCGCCGGCCTCGCCGTGCCCGAGCGCGCCGAATACATCCGCGTCATCACCGCCGAACTCACGCGCCTCCAGAACCACACCTGCCTCGTCGGCTTCCTGCTCATGGACATGGGCGCGCTCGGCACGCCGCTCATGTATGCCTTCCGCGAGCGCGAAAAGATCCTCGACCTGTTCGAGTCGCTCACCGGCGCGCGAATGATGTGCAATTACATGCGCTTCGGCGGCTGTCGTGTCGATCTGCCCGCCGGCTGGCTCGATGAGGCGAAGAAGGTTGTCGCCGACTACCCGCGCTTCCTCGACGAGTTCGAGAACCTGCTCACCGGCAACGAAATCCTCCTCAGCCGCACCCAGGGCGTCGGCGTGCTTTCGCGCGAACTGGCCATCAACGCCAGCATCACCGGCCCCATGCTCCGCGCTGCCGGAGTCGATTACGACCTCCGCAAGGTGGACAAATACGGCATCTATGAGCGCTTCGACTTCCGCGTGCCCCTCGGCGACCACGGCGACGTTTACGACCGCTACATGATTCGCATCCTCGAAATGCGCGAGTCGCTGAAGATTCTGGACAAGGCGCTGAAGGAAATTCCCGAAGGCCCCATCATCGATCCCAAGGCCAGGCTGCGTGGCTTCCGCCCGAAAGCCGGCGAGGCCTATGGCCGCATCGAAGCGCCCAAGGGAGAGCTGGGCTTCTACCTTATCAGCGACGGCTCACCCAATCCCTTCCGCTACCGCGTGCGCCCGCCCAGCTTCATCAACCTCACCATTCTCGAAGACATGTGCCTCGGCCATTCCGTCGCCGACGTGGTGGTGATCCTCGGCAGCGTGGACATCGTCCTCGGCGAAGTGGACCGGTGAAGCCTACGGCGGTTCGGGCGTCAGAATTCTGATTCCAATTTCCGCACTTCACGTTTGAGCGCCGCGCCGACGCGATGCCGCGCAAGATAGACTTGCGCCGCGTTGACGCGCAGCGTGCGGGCGATGTCACTCACCGACCACGCTTGAATCGCGGCCAGTTCAAAAATTTGAAATTGTCGCGAGTTGACTTGCTCCTTCACGCGCTCCAACGCTGCGGCCAGAAGATTCTGCTGCCATTCTTCGTCCCAAATCGCGTCAAGATTCAGGTTAGCCGGGTCAGGCACACGCTCGACCGTCGCGGTGCGCTCCGTGTCGTCGTCGCGCGCGGTCAACCCGCCAGTGGCAAAGCGCCCGGCTCCATCCGCGCCAAAAAGCTCAGAACCTCCGACTCCTTGCCGCTTGCGGATCTGCCAGATGATGCGTTGGCGCGTGATCATCATCAGCCACGTCTTGAAGGAACAGCGCTTCGGCTCATAACGAAACTCCGCGATGTTTTGCGCCACGGCGACAAGCGTGTCTTGCGTCGCATCTTCGGCTTCGACCTCGCTCAAGCCGGCTTTGCGCGCGACGCCGAAGATTAGCCGCCGATACGTCTCGTGAAATTCCCGCCAGCTCGTGTCATCGGCGGGGTCTTTGATGCGCACGAGCAAGCTTGCACGCGTTGGAATCAATTCTTCCGCTGATTTGCGACTGGTCACAACCACATCAATGCGCGTCACATCGAAATCTTTCAAAGCGAATCGAGCGCCATCCACCGGACGAATTATGCGAAATGATTCAAGAGCCGTCCGCGAAGCAATCACCGCTGACTCATACCAACTGCCTCTGAATGCAGTTATACAAATGAGGTGGACCGCCCTCACCCCGGCCCTCTCCCCCCGGGAGAGGGAGAATCATCGTCCGGCGGTTGCCATACTCGTCGCGCTGAAAATGAAGTTCGCCAGACGGTGAGAACAGAGGTGGCGTCAGAACTTTCAAGACGCGGTGATAGGTTGGTTCCTCTCCTGGGGGAGAGGATTAAGGTGAGGGCGGACGTTGACCTCTTGGTCATTTCGCCAGGATCCAAGAATACTTGGCGTCAATGGCCCGGTTTGAGTTCTTCGCCCCGATTGCAAAAAATTTCTGAAAGATTCCCGCCCCGGCCGCATTGAAGCAGTTATGAATGCTTTCATCGCCTTTGCTGCCGGCGGATTGATTGCCCCGGCTTGGCGAGGATGCTTCATCCTGCCCTTTCTTGACGAACTCGCGGGCAGTTTTGCCAGCGCGGACAAGCCAGCCACCAACGCGCTGAGAGTTTTCTGCCTCATGAGAAAAGCTTTGTCCGTCGCGCAGAAGGCTTTTGCCATCACGGACAAATCTTTCTCCGTCGTGAACAAAGTCATTCCCGCCGCGAACAAACCTTTTTCCCTCATGGACAAGGTAATTTGGGTCACGGACAAGCCTTTGTCCGGGCCACAAAAGGTTATTCTGGCCACGGACAAAACCTTTTCCACCGCGAAGAAGGTTAATTGCGTCGAGGACAATCCTTTGTCCCAGCCGGACAAGGTTATTTCCGTCGTGCCAAAGGTTTTGTCACCGGACGCTTTGGCCCGTTTTGCGGTTAAAAGCCCTGTTCTAAGCTGTTTTGTGACCCTCAAACGAAAAAAACTCCCAACCTGAAAGGCTCCGATGACCCAACAACTCCGTGTCCTGCTCGGTTTCACCAACGCCCCCGACCATCAAATCGAGGAGATCGCCGGGGCCGTCATCAACGGACTCACCGGCAACGCCGCCTATCCCAACCCGCCTGTGTCGATGGCCGACTTGCAAGATGCGCTCACGGCCTTCACCACCGCGATTGCCGCCCAGGCGCAGGGCGGTCCCGCCGCCACGGCCAACAAGAACAACAAACGCGACGCACTCGTGGCGCTGCTGCGCCAACTTGCCGGTTACGTCCAGGAAAACTGCAACAACAACCTGGCCCAACTGCTTTCCAGCGGCTTTGAAGCGGTGAGCACCAACCGCGCGCGTGCGCCGCTGGCCGTGCCGGCGATTTTGAGTGTCGATAACGGCAACACTGGGCAATTGCTCATCAAGGTAAGGCCCAGCGCCAATGCCAAGTGCTACGAAGTGCGGTGTGCCGCGATTGGCGCGGGCGGCGCGCCCGGCCCTTGGCAAAGCGGTGGCCTGTTCACCAACTCACGCTCCATGCCGCTCAACGGGTTGATACCGGGAACGAGCTACAGCGTGCAGGTGCGCGCCGTAGGCGGCTCGACCGGCTACAGCGACTGGAGCGACACCGTCAGCCACATGAGCCTGTGAGCAACCCCGGAGAGCCAAGTTACACGAGGCTCCGGATAAACATGAACCGCGCAAACGAGATTTTAGGTGCTCGCATAGCTCGTCCCTCCGAGAAAAAAACCTCACGCTGCCCGCGCCCGGCACGAGCGCCGTCTGGAAATACAAAGTGATCTATCGCTTTCACGACGAACAAGTCGGCCAGTGGAGCGATGTGCTCAGTGTGAGTGTGATGGGATAAGGAAAATGAAATCGCATCTTTGGAACTAAAAGTAGGGATTATGAAATCGTTCATTTGCAGCGCTCTTCTCCTCGTTAGATTGGAAACCGCTTTGTTCGGGCAACCGGCCATCGTCACTCAGCCTTCGAACCAAACTGCCAGCCTTTTTGCCGACGCAAAGTTTCGTGTGTCCGTCACCGGCAATCCCGCGTTCAGTTATCAATGGCGTTTCAGCGACGCAGACCTGACCGACAAGACCAACGCAACTTTGACCGTCGCAAATGTCCAGCGAACGAATGCTGGGAATTACAGCGTGGTCGTGACGAATCTTTCCGGCTCCATTACCAGCCAAGTGGCGACGTTGACGATCACTCCGTTTAACTCGATGTACGAGTTCGGCTTCAGTTGGACGGACACCCAAGGAATCGCGCACGGTTGTCCTCGTCCCACGCAATGTCCAACATGCTATTGGCAAGGGCGCATATCCAACGGCCCCATGTGGCCGGAGTTTTTGTCCACCAACCTGGGGCTGCCTTACGTCGTGGCGAATAACTACGCAGTCTGCAGCTCATCATCTCCCGACATAAGGGATCAAATTTACAATTTCCCAGCTCCGCCCAAGCCTCAATTGTCTCTTTACTGCATGTGGGCCGCCGGTCCCCCGGATTGTTGTTCGCTCTCGGATGCGGTTCGAGCGGTGACCAACGAAGTTGTGGGAGCGCAGTTCTTTCAAGCCTCGCTTCTGAACAATTCCAATTCCATCAGCCGTCTTTACGCAAAAGGTGCCAGAACCATTCTTGTCGAACAGGAGTTCGACTGGAGCAAGCATCCGCTAGAGATTGCTGCCTGGCCGGGCGACCCTGCGCTGCTACCCAAGTACGGCGAGTACCTAGCCGGTTTCAATGCCGCCGTGGTTAAGATGCTGACTACTTACAGCAAGAGCCGACCGGATTTGCGGATTCTCTACGTCGATATGTGGTCGGAGTTCAACAAAGTGCTCTCGAACCCGGCTCTATACGGTTTCACCGTGGTAAATATCGACGCGCTTCATGATCCAGCGCTTACCGACAAGTCGCTTAACGGGCCGGGGGCGGATTATCTCACCTGGGATGATGCGACTCACCCAACTAGCAAGTTCCACAAGTTAATCGCGGACTGGCATCTTAAAGTACTGACGAATTCCGTTCTGGAGGAGCTCGACGCGACAATCGCCAATGGTTCGCCGACCATCCGGATGAACCGCCTGCAAATCGGCCGCGACTACACGCTCCAGACCAGTTCCGATTTGAACCAGTGGCAGGACATTCAAACTTTCACCGCTGTAGCAGGCACGAACCAATGGACGGCATCTTCGATTGGCGCGACCTCTGCGTTCTACCGACTGAAGTGGCAACTGTGACTTCATTGAACGCGAAATGATTTCTCTTCTCGCGTGAGAAGGGAGCGGATCTTGGCGGTAAAATCGTGTGTCTGCCAAGACCCGTGCGGACTTGAACAATTTAGGACGAAATTTACGAGAATGAAATTGCATGAAACCGACGGGGCAGCCTACACAATTCAATGCTCCACCGACATAATCTCTTGGCGAAACGTGACCAAAAGATCACAACAACTCAGACTACGAGCGTGATTTTGGACGCTGCCCGTCTTTTCTGAGCGGAGGTTTTATCGTGCTTTTTCCCCGTAAACCTGCCAACGTGGAGCAACTACGAATTCATTTATGAAACAAGTCGTGCGCGACCCACCGAGCGGACATGGTTTCACGCTTATCGAACTGCTCGTCGTCATCGCGATCATAGCTCTGCTTGCCAGCCTCATATTGCCGACACTGCATCGAACCAAGGAGTCTGCCGAGGGAACCGTATGTCGAGGGAACCTGAAGCAGATGGGGATAGCTCTGCGCCTCTACGTGGACAATGAGGGAGTCTTTCCACAAAGCGATGGGTATGGGAGTTGGTGTGCGGAACTAGAGCCGTATGCCAACGATAAATGGCCTTCCAACAACCGTGTTGGGGAGGGTGTGTACGGTAATCGTCGGGGCGTATTTGCCTGTCCTGGCTACTCGCGTCTTCCCGGATTTTATGGACGCCGAGATGACACGTGGTTTGAGCAACTAAATTTCGGTCCCGTTGGAGCTTATACTTTTAACAGTTTCGGTATTGTCAATAGCCGCGAGCTTTACCAGCGTCCTCAAAGTTTCACCAACTTTTACAAGGGGTTGGGAACGGCATTCATCGGGGACCCGGCACGGCGAGGAGATGAAGTGCCATGGTGGGGTCCAGTTAAAGAAAACGAGGTCCTCAGTCCGGGCGAGATGATTGCAATTACCGATTCGGTAATTGTTTGCGGCAAAAACGAGGGCCCCGAGTACTACAAATATCTTGGGAATGGTTTTTTTGGACATGCGGAGTGGTACTGGAGCATGAACGATCCATTCCCTGGAGGCGAAATTTATGGGAACAACTGGGTTGACACGCGGAACAACGGCCCACGCCGCCATTCTGCGCGATTCAATGTGCTGTTCTGTGATGGCCACACCGAGAATCAGGCTCCGGAAAAGCTTTTCAGCAACCGGGATGACCTGGTTCGGCGATGGAACAGAGACAACCAGCCGCATTCCTTAATTCACCCTTAGCCGCAACAGGGCGCGAAAAGTTAAGCCCGCTTACCCGCTCGAGCCGACGCCAGATTGGATCTGGTACAAACCGCTCTGATAGCGTACACAGGCTTTACATATTCGTCCTTATCAGCACTCGGGGGAGCTTTGCGCTCGTTCATTTCCTCAAGCCCGTTTTTTTCAAGAGCTCGACAAAGCGAGGATCAGCGTGAATAGGGTCGAAGCTCTCCATAAACAGGAGCGATTGGCGCAGAGAATTGTCGTTCGTTGCATTCGCCTGCTCGAGCAAGGTCAGCGCTTGAGGGTAATTGGTGAAATGAGCCTGACATTCAGCTTGCCAGACCAAGTCATGCGCCGCTTGAGCTTCTGCCAGGCAGTTCGACCAATATCCGCCTGGTCCGCCTTCTGTGTACGCCCGGCGATGCTGGTCGAAATGCTCCTTAACCTCCTTCTCGTCCTTGCCTAGACAGATTTGAGCTTGTTGAAACTCATTGATTGCGTTCGTGTAATTGTCCAACGCGCGCCAAGCGAAGCCCAGGTGTTGGTGAGCGCTGGGGTAACGTAACTGAAACTTGATAGCCTCCTCATATCGCTTGATCGCTGCGCGAAAAATGCGCTTGGCGTAATATGCGTTACCGATGTTCTTTTTGATGCTAGGCCGAGTTGGAGCGAGTGTGTCGGCGAGTAGAAACTCCTCGAGGGCCTCGTCCGATCGTCCGGCGGTGTAGAGGCAAAATCCGTAGAGATTGTGCGCCATGACACATTTTGAGTTGAGCTTGATTGCATATCGAAACTGCGGTTCAACCAACTCCCACTTGCCTTCGGAAAAATCGACATAAGCTTGCGCGGCGCGGGCTTCGGCCAATTTGGGAGCCAGTTTCATCAACTTGCTCGCATAGAAGCGCAATTTCGCGGTTACCTCGCCGGCTGACAACCCCAAATCCTTGTCCTGGATGTAAACCTCAAACAGGCCGTTGTAAGCCATGATAAAATTCTGGTCCCATTTGATGGCACGATTGAAATGCTCGCGAGCTTGAGTAAGGCCTTCTGTAGTGTCGCGATGCGACCACTCGTCTCCAATCTGATATTCCCTATTCGCGAACTGGTTCTTCGAAAGACGGTAAGCAGAGTCGGAAGTGTCAAACAAGCTGCCGCGGAGCAATGTCCCGAGCACTGCCGAACTCAAGGCGAGCAACACCACAACAGCACAAATTCTTTTGACGATGCGCAAGCGCCCTTGCGCCGTCCGCTTCTGTTTGATCGACTTACCGCGCTGCAACAGTTCCAAGTCAGCGCGCATCGCATCTGCGGATTGATAACGCTCGCGAGCATCACCAATGCAGGCTTTTAGAAATACTTCGTTGAGTTCAATGAGCGCGTTGGCGTCGGGACGTGTGCGCAGGTCGGGTGGGAGTTGCGGGAACTGGCGGCGATCGAGTCCGGTGGCGGCTTCATAGAGGACTTTGCCCAGCGCGAAGATGTCAGCCTCTACCCGGCCGGGGCCTTCGGGCGCGAGGTAGCCTTCGGTGCCGACGATGGAGCGCGTGTCGTCGCCCGTGGCCGCGTCCGTCACAAGGCCGATGTCCGCCAGCTTGGGCCGGCCACCGACGAAGACGATGTTTGACGGTTTGATGTCGCGATGCACCAAACCTTGCGCGTGCAAGTGCGCCAATGCGGTCGTGAGCGCGAGGCCGAGTTCGACGACTTCGGCGACGGGCAGCGCGCCGCGGGTCTTGAGTTCGGAGCGAAGGGTGCGGGGAGAATATGTAGCTGCGTCCGTGAGGATGCGGGCTGAAATTTCAACTGGCGGCGCGGTGGGGCGCGCAGAGGAGTTAGCCCGCAAGCTCACGCTTGCAGCTACGTTGGCGTCCGCCAGTTCCATCACGTAGTAGAAACAGCCGGCCTCGTCATTGCGTCCGACGTGCAAGATCGCAAGCTGGCTCGGGTGCGAGCGCGAGATCGGCTCGAAGCGGCGAATGCCCTCGAACTCGCGCTGGAACGGTCGGGCGTCATCGCCAAATTCGTGCCGCCAGACAATTTTCACCGCGCGAAATTCGCCGAGAACATTCCGGACGAGCCACACTTCGCCATAGCTGCCGCGCCCGATGGGCTTGAGAAGTTCGTGGTCGGGAATCGAGCACGTGGCGGCACGAGGATTTTCCGGCCCGCCCTGCGACGACGCAGCCATTGGAGAAGATGCCAACGCAGATGATGGACTGACCAACGGTTTCATCGTGCCGAGAATACTAACTTCGTCTCGCCGTGAGTCGAGGCCGAACGCCACTCGTTAGTGTTCCGGCACGTCAGCGATCGAACATGCATTATCAGATCGAGAGAATCGCTGGACGCTGGCTGCGCGAGCGGTATCCCGAATACCATGATTACGAGCGGCGCGTGAAACGGTTTGTGCCCGGCGTCTGGTAAGTGGCGGAGTTGCGCCTGTCCCACAGCCGCGGAGGCGTCGTCACACGGGGGATGGTGAGCCTGCGCCAAGTTTGGTGTTGCCCTGCCGGCTTACGAGATCAATTTTGCTCCTGTATGAAACTGGAAAACTGCATCCGCTTCTTCGCCGGGTCCTTCATTCTCGCCAGCCTGCTGCTCGCGCGATACCACAGTCAGAATTGGCTGTGGTTCACCGCGTTTGTCGGGTTCAACCTCCTTCAGTCCTCGCTCACCGGCTTCTGTCCATTGGAGATGGTCTTGAAGAAACTGGGAGTGGGCAAGGCGTCGTCGAGTTGCTGTTCGTGACTGGCGGACGAAAGCCTGTTTCAACATCCGCACTGTGAGGTCATGATGCTCCACCTTCCCGCTCCTAAGCCAGCCGCCGGTCAGCGGCGGTGGTCCCCGCTGGCTTGCCTGATTGTGGCGGTTTCGATCGCCGGTTGCCGCCATGAGGGCGCCGCCCCGCCCGCCGAAACGCTGCCGGTCGTCGCGGTTCGCGTGCAGACGGTTCAACCGCAACAGCACCTGGCGGTGGAGGAAGTCGTGGGCACGGTGCGGGCCAGGCTGCGCGCCACCGTCGAGGCGAAGGTCAGCGGACGGGTCGAGCAGTTGCTGGTGAAGCAGGGACAGTCCGTCAGCGCCGGTGAACTGCTCGCGCAACTCGACGCGCGCGAAATGCAGGCGCGGCTCGACTCAGCCCGCGCCGTGCGCGAACAGGCCGAAGCCGAGTTGAAACGCGCCCGTTCCCTGCTCGACAACGCCGCCCTCTCGCGGGCGGAGTTCGACGCGGTGCAGGCCCGACAACGTGTCGCCGAAGCCATGGTCAAGGAAATGGAAACCATGCTGGGCTACGCCCGGGTCACGGCACCGTTCGCCGCGGTCGTCACGCGCAAGCTCGCCGACGTGGGCGACCTGGCCGCTCCGGGCAAGGCGCTCCTGGAACTCGAAGACCCCTCCGCCCTGCGCCTGGAAGCGGACGTGCCCGAGGCGCTCATCGGGCGCGTGCGGCTCGGAGACAAGCTGGCGGCGCATGTCGCGACGTCGAGCGCCGCGCTGGAAGGCGTCGTCAGCGAAATCGCTCCCGCCGCCGACCCGGCCAGCCGGACGTTCCTCGTCAAACTCGACCTGCCGACGACCACGGCGCTGCGGAGCGGCCAGTTCGCGCGCGTGGCGGTGCCGGTGGGCGAAATCTCCTCGCTGCGCGTAGCCGCGAGCGCGGTCGTGCAACGCGGCCAGATGGAACTCGTGTTCGTGGAAACCAACCGCATTGCCCAGTTGCGCCTCGTGAAGACGGGCAAGCGCGTGAGCGGCGAAGTCGAGTTGGTGTCCGGCGTGGAAGCGGGCGAGCGCGTCGTGACTGAGGGCGCGGCGCAGTTGCGCGACGGGCAGCCGGTGGAGATTCGGCCATGAGGCACGAGGCCGCATCCCCGGCAGAGCGGCTCGGTCCCGCCGGCCGCATCGCCCGCGCTTTCATCGACTCGAAGCTCACGCCGCTCATCGTCGTAACGGCGGTGTTGCTCGGGGCCGGGGCGATCATGCTTCTGCCGCGCGAGGAGGAGCCGCAGATCAAGGTGCCGATGATCGACGTGCTGGTGGCCATGCCCGGCTCGAGTGCGAAAGAAGTCGAGGAGCGCGCCACGCGGCCGATGGAGAAGCTGGTCTGGGAGATTCCCGGCGTAGAATACATCTACTCCACGTCACGCCCCGGCGAGTCGCTGGTGATCGCGCGTTTCAAAGTCGGTTCGGATCCGGACAAGAGTCTCGTCACGCTCACCGAAAAGCTCCGCTCGAACTTCGACCGCATCCCGCATGGCGTGTCCTGGCCGCTCATCAAGGCCAAGTCCATCGACGACGTGCCCATCCTCGCGCTGACCTTTCACAGCGAACGCTACGACCACCTTATGTTGCGCCGGCTCGTCGCACAGGTGGACGACGCAGTGAAGCAGGTGCCGCTCGTCGCCGAGACAACGCTCATCGGCGGCGCGCGCCGGGAAATCCGCGTGCTGCTCGACCCCGCAAAGCTGGCTTCGCGCAACCTCAGCCCCGCCGGTCTCATCCCAATGCTGCAGCAGGCGAACCGGCAGTTCCGCTCCGGCGGACTGACCTCGGACAATCGCGAGGTCGTCGTCGAGACCGGCGCATTTCTGACGAGCGCAGAAGACGTGGGCCACGTCGTGGTCGGCGTGTTTGGCGGACGGCCGGTTTACTTGCGCGAAGTGGCGGACATCGTGGATGGCGCGGAAGAAGCAAACCAATATGTGTTCTTTGGCTCAGGACACGCTGGAGGTTCCCACCAGATTGAACAGCCCGCCGTCACGCTCTCCATCGCCAAGCGACCTGGCGCGAATGCGATCTCAGTCGCGCGTGACGTGCTCCGCAAGGTCGAGACGCTTAAGGGCACAGTCCTCCCTCGCGACGTGGACATTGCCATCACCCGGCATTACGGGCACACGGCGGCGGAGAAGTCGAACGAACTGCTGTTCCACATGGGAATTGCGGTGGTCGGCGTGTCCTTGCTCATCCTGCTCACGCTGGGCTGGCGCGAATCGGGCATCGTGGCCATCGCGATTCCAGCGACACTTGCGCTGACCTTGCTCGTGTTCTACCTCTACGGCTTCACGCTCAATCGCATCACGCTCTTCGCGCTCATCTTCAGCATCGGCATCCTCGTCGATGACGCCATCGTCGTGGTTGAGAACATTGTGCGGCATTTCCATCTCCCGCAGAACAAGGGACGAAGCTGGCCGGCCATCGCGGTCGAGGCCGTGAGCGAAGTCGGCAACCCGACCATCCTCGCCACGTTTGCGGTGATCGCCGCGGTACTGCCGATGGCGTTCGTCGGCGGGTTGATGGGGCCATACATGCGGCCGATTCCGATTGGCGCCAGCGCGGCGATGGGCTGGTCGCTGGCGATTGCGTTTATCGTCACGCCTTGGGCGAGCATTCGCATCCTGAGATGGGGTAAAAAGTATTCGCGTCTGACCGAGGGGCCAGCCGTCGGGAGCGATGCAGGCCGACCGCATCCGCATTCCGAGCATCCTGAAGATTTCTTTACCAAGCTTTACCGCCGGCTGATGAACCCGCTCATCACGACCGCGAAGTGGCGCCTGGTTTTTCTCGCGAGCATTGTCGGCCTGTTGCTGGCGGCGATGGCGCTGGTTGGCATTGGCTGGGTGAAGGTGAAGATGCTCCCGTTCGACAACAAGTCGGAGTTCCAAATCATCCTCAACCTGCCCGAGGGCAGCGCGCTCGAACGCACTGCGCAGGCCGCGCGCGAAATCGCCGCCGCCGTTCGGACCGAGCCGGAGGTCACGGACTACCAGATCTACGCGGGCGTGGCGTCGCCGTTCAACTTCAACGGACTGGTGAGGCATTACTTTCTGAGAAGTGGCGCGAATGTCGCGGACATCCAGGTGAACCTTGTCTCCAAGCACGGCCGCAAGGCGCAGAGCCACGAAATCGCCAAACGCGTGCGCCCGCGCGTGGCGGCCATCGCGGAGCGGTTCGGGGCGCGCGTGGCCGTGGCTGAAGTCCCGCCCGGCCCGCCGGTGTTGCAGACGCTCGTGGCCGAAATCTACGGGCCGGATGACGCGGCGCGGCTCGCCCTCGCCGCGAAGGTGCGCGACATCTTCCGGCAGACGCCCGGCGTGGTGGACGTGGATTGGTATGTCGAGGCCGACCAGCCCAAGGTGCAGTTCGTCATCGACAAGGAGAAGGCGGCGTTGCACGGCATCAGCGGCGAGACGATTTCGCAGACGCTGCGCATCGCCGTGGCCGGCGAGTCGGTGGACCTGCTTCACGTGCCACGCGAGAAGGAGGACGTGAACATCGTGCTGCAACTGCCGCGTTCGGCGCGCACGCACCCCGAGGAACTGCTCGCCCTGCGCGTACGTTCCGGCGACGCCAACGCGCTGCCGGAGCCTGGGGCAGCGCCCGGCACCGCGCCGCTGATTCCGTTGCGCGAACTGGTGAAGGTCGATCACGCGACGACGGACAAGAGCATCTACCACAAGAACCTCATGCCCGTGACCTACGTCATCGGCGACGTGGCGGGCGTGGTGGAAAGTCCGGTGTATGCGATTCTGGAGATGAACAAGGCGTTGGCAAAGCTGGATGCGCGGGACTTCGGCGGAGCGGCGGACTCCGGCCTGGCTCGAACCGTGAACGAATTGAAACGCGCCGGGTCGGAGACCGGCGCTCCCATCAAAATCCACAACGCCACCCAGCCCTTCACCGACGCGCAGCCCGCGCTCAAGTGGGACGGCGAGTGGCACATCACCATCGAGGTCTTCCGAGACCTCGGCACGGCGTTCGCGGCGGTGCTCGTGCTCATCTACGTGCTGATGGTCGGGTGGTTTCGCTCGTTCCTCACACCGCTCATCGTGATGGCGGCGATTCCGTTCTCGCTCGTCGGAATCCTGCCGGCGCACGGCGCGATGGGCGCGTTCTTCACGGCCACGTCGATGATCGGGTTCATGGCCGGGGCAGGCATTGTCGTGCGCAACTCGATCATCCTAGTGGACTTCATCGAGCAACGACTGCGCGAAGGGCTTCCTCTGGCCGAAGCGGTGGTGGACGCCGGCGCCGTGCGGTTCCGCCCGATGCTGCTCACCGCGATGGCGGTCGTGGTGGGCGCGGCGGTCATCCTCGCCGACCCGATCTTTCAGGGACTTGCCATCGCATTGATGGCCGGAGAAATCGCGTCCCTTCTCATCAGCCGCATGGCCGTGCCGGTGCTCTACTTCATGGCGAACGCGCCGAGGCAGAAGATGCCTCTCATTAGCACCCGGCTTTAGCCGAGTGGGCAAAGTTATGGATTTGTGTGGAAGGGTCCCTCCGTGAAATTTCACACTGTCCGCCGTGCTTCACGGAAGCAAATTCAACCGAGGTGCAGGCGTGAAACGCTCAATAAAAATGGCCCTGAAATGCACTCTTCAGGGCCGTAAAATGGTTGCGGGGGCAGGATTTGAACCTGCGGCCTTCAGGTTATGAGCCTGACGAGCTACCGGGCTGCTCCACCCCGCGTTCCAACTACAGCCAAAACATACTTTGCAGCAGGAAGCAGTAGCAAGCACTTTTCCCAAACCATTATCGCTTTAGGAGCTGCTCTGAGCTTTTCCACTTTGAAGTTCGAGCGATGTTCGCTACCGTCCGCGCTTTGATTTTAGCGGCGCGCGCGAACCGCGCGTTGCCCGTTCACGAACGACGAACAAATTCTATGCCCGAATCCTACATTCAAAATCTTTTCGCCGAACGCATCGGCGGCAAACAGTACGGCAAATCCACCGCCATCTACAAATTCGAGAAGATCAAACGCGCCAAACGCGCCGCGCTCGCGGCCAATCCCGGCGCGGAAATCATCGACATGGGCGTGGGCGAACCGGATGAAATGGCTTTTCCAGAAATCGTCGCCGAACTGCATCGCGCAGCGCTCAAGCCGGAGAATCGCGGTTACGCCGACAACGGCGACGCCGCACTCAAACAGGCCGCTGCGCGTTACCTCGACCGCGTTTGCGGCGTGAAGGGGATCAATCCCGACACGGAAGTGCTCCACTCCATCGGCAGCAAAGCCGCGCTGTCGATCCTGCCCGCCGCGCTGATCAATCCTGGCGATTACGTGCTGATGACGACGCCGGGCTATCCGGTGTTCGGCACGCACGCGAAGTATTACGGCGGTCTCGTTCACAACCTGCCGCTCACCGAGGTGAATCATTTTCTGCCCGACCTCGACAGTGTTCCCGCCGACGTACTGGCGAAGGCGAAGGTGCTCGTGATCAATTATCCGAACAACCCGACCGGCGTTTCGGCGACGGCGGAGTTTTTTGTGAAAGTGGTCGCGTTCGCCAAACGGAACAACCTGGTCGTGATCTCCGACGCCGCGTACGCCGCGCTCGTGTTCGAGGGCAAGCCGTTGAGTTTTCTCGCCGCGCCCGGCGCGAAGGACGTCGGCATCGAACTGCATTCGACCAGCAAGAGTTTCAACATGACCGGCTGGCGCATCGGCTTCGTGGCGGGCAATGAACTGCTCGTCAAAGCCTACGGCGACGTGAAGGACAACACGGACTCCGGCCAGTTCCTCGCGATCCAACACGCCGCCGCGTATTGCTTCGACCATCCCGAAATCACCGAAAAAATTGCCGCGAAATACTCGCGCCGCATGAGCGCGCTCGTGGCGGTGCTCCAGGCCGCCGGCTTCAACGCGCGCAAACCAAAAGGCTCATTCTTCCTCTACGTCAAAGCGCCACGCGCCGCCGTGAAAAAGGATGGCGCGCGCATCGAGTTCAAGAACGCCGAGGAAATTTCGCAATGGCTCATCACCGAGAAATTGATCTCGACGGTACCGTGGGATGACGCGGGCGCGTACCTCCGCTTCAGCGTGACGTTCATCGCGAAGGGTGAAGCCGACGAGCAGCGCGTGCTCGGCGAAATTACGAAACGGCTCGGCGACGTGCGCTTTGAGTTCTGAGTCTGCCAGGATTTTGCGCACTGGGGCCGGCTATTGGATGGGTACCTTCGGCACCGCGTGATGCAACCGGCCCAAATCGTAGTCTTCGGGCGTAGGCGGTTTGTTGGTGCCCCACGGCAGTTTTGATAGTTTCATCGTGTTCGGTTCGCCCCATCTCCAGCCTTCCGCGTGCCGTCCATCATCACGGCACTCTCGTTACCCGCAAATTTGGCAGTGCGTTCCTGTCGGCGTCGCAAACTTTGACCGAACCGGTCCACCCCTCGCTCCTGGCCACCATCTTTAGCAGCAGCACATTAGTTCCCGCGTTCAGCCTCACCCCAGAGATCCGGTCTTTGATCCTCGGATATCTTCGCGGTCGGTCGATTTCAACCCTGCCCGTAGCATACTCCAGGATCTGAGTGCCATTGAGAACGAGTCGGTAATCATCGCTGCTGCCTACCTCGATGACGCATCCCTCAATCTCATGCGACGCGATGAGATAACAGGCGGCGTAGGCGACACTCGCTTCACCCGGGGCGATTTGTCTGACGTCAGACCAACTGATGATTCCGGAAGGGGCATTGGTGTTACGCCAGGAAAACTGGGAGCCTTGATTTTCCACTTGTGAGCCTGCTTTCGGTTGTAACATTGCTTCGGCTGCGACCTGTTCCGTGTCCAGCGCACTGTCCGGTGAGCCACGAGCGGGCATCGGCCCAAGGGTGAGCCACTCCGTAATCGCACCGGGATGAGAGGGTACCATCTCGGAGTCTGGCGATAAATTCCCAGCCGACCGACTCCAATCCGAATCCTCCGCATCGATTGTGGCTAACGTAGGTGCGCGCAGAATGCGGGCGACTGAGCCAAGAGCGATCAGGCTGTCGCTACCGGGTGTGAACTTGAGATCGGGAAAAGTTTCGTAGGGAAAATGCAATGAGGCTACGGGCTGAAACTGTTCCAGTTCCCACACGCGAATAATTTCGGCCGCGCCAGCCGCCAGCCGTTTCCCATCCTGACTGAACGCCAGGCACGTAAATCCGCCGCTCCCGCCGGTGAGGGTCGCCAGCAGTTTCGATGATTCCATTGCTATTATCTTCACTGTTTCATCGTCTCCACAAGCAGCGATGGTTTGATTGTCCGGAGAAAAGGCAATGTGGCGGCAATCGCCATTGGGTGTAAGAAGTGTCTTCCTAATCTTCCAATTGGTCGTGTCGATGATGTTAAGCAATCCCCCGATATCTGCCGTTGCGATAAGGTGGCCATCGGGCGAATGAACGACCATCCTCGCCGTATCGTAGCGCGAAACCGTGGTTAACTTCAGTGCTGCGAGTCGCCGTAGATCGGGGAGCGACCAGGCACTCAAGACGGCGTTGCTTTCCAACACGGCCAGATGTGTTCCATCAGGCGAAAAACTGGCTGCTTGGAATCTTCCGACAAAAAGGTCGGTATCAAGCCTTGTCGGCCTTACCACTCCGGTCGCGCTCGTGTCCCATAGTCGCAGGCCGCGTTCGAGGGTTCGAGTGGCGAGCCATCGTCCGTCGTCTGAAACTGCCAAAGCCGTTTCACCTGCGATTCCTGCGATCTGTGCCTTCTCCTCCATTGTAACCGTACTCAAAATCGTGATGAGGCTGTTCGTATCGCGCTTGGCCACGTATGCGCCATCACTTGCTAACTTCACGGCTCCACCTGGAGGAACGATATCGATCCGGGATTGAGTCACCGAGTTGGTCGCCCAAAAACGGATCGTCCCATCCTTACTTCCTGTGGCAAACGTTCTGCCGTCGGGGGAGAAGGCCAGACTGGATATCAACTTGCCCGGCCCTCGTAAAACGCTGAGTGCTTTCCAGTTGGCGACATCCCAGATGACGACTTCTCGCGACCCGGCAACCGAAACCATCACTTTCCCATCCGGCGAGAAAGCGATCGACCAGACACGGCTAGTGTGATTGGTCATGGAGCGGACTTCTTTCGTGCCCAGATCGACCAACCGCACGCTGCCGTCAAAGTAGCCGACGGCCAGCAAGCGACCATCGGGCGAAAACGTGTGTTCACTGCTTGAGCCAGGGATCGGCAGCACTTCGCGCTCCTCCCCAGTTTCCACATCCCACAGTGCAATATGCCGGCGGTCTCTCGACGGATACGCCAGGAGATGCCCGTCCGGAGAGAATCCCGGATTGGACCACCCTTGAGTTCTCACCAAGTGATGTCTGACTTGTCGAGTTGGAACGTCCCACAGGGTAAGACCATTTTGGCCTTCCGTCGCTAGAATCGTGCCGTCAGGGGAGAGTTCGACGTTGGCAACCGTATTCGCGTGGCGCAGCACGAAGGCAGGACTACGAAGGCCGTTTGTCCAGAGTGTAACAATTCTGTTGAAATGCCCCACGGCAACCACCCGGTTGTCTGAGGAAAAGGCGATGTCCGCTATGTAGGGCATGTCCATGCGTTCGATCACCCGTTGGGTTGGGAGGTCCCAGATTTCAAGTGGACCTCCAATATCCGCGGCCAAAAGTCTATCTTCGGATAGATATTTCAAACCGAGGATCTCCCTGCCAGAAGCCCTCAGTGTCGTGATTTGATCGCCGCGGCAGAGATTCCAAAGCTGCCGCCATTCCCAGTGCCGCAGGTCCGGCTCGCCCGGTTTCGGTCGGTGCAAGTTCAGGAGTTCGAGCGCTCGCCCGTAGTCGCCCGATTCGTAGGCCTGTCGGGCGAGGTTCATGTTCGCCGCGTAGAGGTGTTGCCGGGCCGCATGTTCTCCGGCCTCGGCACGTGAGCGCAGTTCGGCTTCGCGTTTGGCTTGCTTGCGCGTGTAGGCAAGGGCCGCCAGCACCAACACAGTTAGCGTCACGCCGACCACGCTGATCTTGGTCAACAGCGCCAGCCGCTTGCGCAGCACCTGCGCCGCGGCCACGCTCTCGCCGCTGCGCAGCAAGAGCAAATCCTCCCGCATCTGCTCGCACGTCTGGTAGCGCTCGTGGATGTCGTTCTGGCACGCTTTCAAAAACACCGTGTTCAACTCCAGCAGTTGATCGTCCTCCTTCGTCTCGCCCAGCGCCGTCGGCAACGCCGGAAATTCGTGCCGATCTTTGCCCGTCGCAATTTCATACAGCACCTTGCCCAGTGAATAAATATCCGCCTGCGACGTGCCCGGTCCTTCCGGTGGAATAAATCCCTCCGTGCCGACGAACGACTTGGCCTCGCTCTGCTCCGCCACGAGGCCGATGTCCGCGAGCTTGGGCTGGCCGTTCACGAAGATGATGTTCGACGGTTTGATGTCGCGATGGATCAAGCCGTGTTTGTGCAAATGCCCCAGCGCCGCCGCCAGCGACAGTCCCACCTCGACGCATTTCTCGAACGGCAGTTTGCGCCGATTCCCGATCTCGCTGCGCAGCGTTTTCGCCTCGTAACGCAGCGGGTCGATCT
This sequence comes from Verrucomicrobiota bacterium, assembly GCA_016195385.1. Classification (GTDB taxonomy): domain Bacteria; phylum Verrucomicrobiota; class Verrucomicrobiia; order Limisphaerales; family JACPZS01; genus JACPZS01. Next base: position 17,618 of record JACPZS010000152.1, on the reverse strand, counting down.
GCTGGCCGCTCACGACGTCATCCGCGAGTTCCATCACGTAATAGAAATAATCCTCGGTGCGGCCGACCTGGAGAATATCGACGAAGCCGTCGTGCGAGCGCGAAATCGGCTCGAACTTTTTGATGCCGTTGAACTCGCGCTCGAAGGGGCGCGCGTGCTCGAAGCTCGAGCGGTGCACGATCTTCACCGCGCGATACAGGCCCATGACATTGCGGGCGAGCCAGACCTCGCCGTAGGAACCGCGCCCGGCGCAATAGAGCAGTTCGTGATCAGGAATGGGCGGCGGGCCCTGCGGCAGCGGCGTGGCCGACGCGTCGCCGACCGTCTTGGAATCGTCGTCCAGCGTGCCCGACACATCCGGCCGCGTCGGCGTGCCGGGAGGGGTGGGCGTGGAGGCGTCGGTCTTGGGATCAGATGGATCGCCTGGAGGCGAAGGGAAAATGTCGGAGTTCATGGGTGATGGGGAGAAGTTAATCGAAGCGCTCCGGCGAAATCAATTTCTTGCTGAGGGATTCCCAGCCTGCTATCGCGCCGAATCGCAACCGTTGTGCGCGTCGTGACAACCAGTAATTTCAAGTTCACAAGGATATACACGTTGGGTTCGGCGCTTTTTTGAAAAATATTTTACGATCGCAGTTTCTTTCGCGCGCGGAAGCAAGTTGCGTCGAACAGCAGCGCTTGTCAGGCAACGGACAATTTGCGACACTCGCCGCGTCCATGAAAAAAATAAACCTCAACGAAATTCCGTGGATGGAACGCAAATCGCCCAAGGGACGCTTCCACAAATTCCGCCGCGACGTTGCTGCCGCGTTCAAAAATCCCAAGACCGGCCCGAAGCTGCCGGGCCAGATGCCATTTGAAGTCGAGCTGGTCCGGCTGCCGCCGCAGGCCACGAACTTCCCGTTCCACAGTCATTCGGCGGAATGGGAATTTTATCTAGTCGTGTCCGGGACGGGAAAAATTCGCGTCGGCAAGCTGACGCGCTCCGTCAAAGCTGGCGATTGCATCCTGAACCCGCCCGGCGAAGCGCATCAAATCATCAACACCGGCAAAACGGACTTGCTCTATTACGTAATTGCCAACAACACGCCGGAGGATGTCTGGCATTATCCGGACTCAGGCAAGTGGGGTATTTCGACGCTCCGCAAAATTTTTCAAATGAAGGAGGTTCCGTACTTCACGGGCGAGGAATAGGCATCCGCGCCGGGAAAAGGATTGTGCGCCGGCGCTCTTTTTGTATCATGCGCCGCGTCTCCGACACCGCAGCGTCAATGATCCCAAAAAGATCGCCAATCGAAGGATGCGGCCGGAGGAACTCCCTTGAAGAGACGAATTTTAGCAATCGGACGAAAGCTGTGGCCGCGTGAATCCAGCCAGGGCGGTTGTCAACTGATTTCGTGCAGGTGCATCCGCGCCGACTCAAACCCTTCCGCAGTCGATATTTTCTGATGAACAAGTCGTGGCTTTCTTGTGCGCTCGGCTGGCTGATCGCCGCACCCTTCGTGGCCGCTCATGCCGGCGAGCATCCGGATCGCCGTCCGTTGAGCGGTGTGCAGAAAAGCGCGCTGGCAACGGGCGACGAAACAACTGCTGCGATTCGCCTGAAGTCCGAAACTTTCCTGCCCGACGGCAATCTCGAAACAAACTGGCGGCACGCGCATTCGCTTGCGCCCGGTGAAAAGCGGATCCACGTGCTCGTGCGTTTCGCTTCGCGGCCGGATGACGCGCTCCAGAAAAGATTGACGGCTCAAGGACTGAAGTTGACGGGGTATCTGCCGGAGCGAACGTATTTCGCTTCCGTGCCAGCAGACTTGCCGGCGCTTCGTCTGGCCGAGTTGGGCATCAATTGGGTCGGGGCGATATATCCCGGAGACAAAATGCCGGCGCGACTGCGCACAACGGGAGTTGGCGAATGGGCACGGCGAGAGAACGACACCGACGACTTGCGCGTGACGTTTCACACCGACACTGACAGCGGTGATGCCAGACGCGCGGGCCTTGGTTTCGGCGCGCACGAACTGGGCTGGAACGCCGAGTTGCGGCAATGGACGATCAATTTGCCGGCGAAGAATTTCGCGGCCCTCGCGGCCCTCGACACGGTTCGCTGGGTGGAAGAAGTGCCGCCGCCGCCCACAACGATGAACGATGGGATGCGCGCGAATACGCAGGCCGATATCGCCCAGGCACCGCCGTACAACCTTTCGGGAGCGGGCGTCACGGTCGGCGAATTTGATGTCGGTTACGCGGATCCCAAACAAGGCGATCTCGTCGGACGCATCACTCTCGGCGAAACCGGCAGCACGGTGAATTTTCATTCGACCCACGTCGCGGGCATCCTCGCCGGCGACGGCAGCTTGAGCACGGTCAAGGGCGGCACGAACCGACAATGGCGGGGCGTCGCGCCGGCGGCGAAAATTGTTTCCTACGTGTACACCGACTCCGTGGCGAAGCACAAAGAAGCGATCAACAAATACGGAATTTCGATTTCGCAAAATTCCTGGGGCCACATCGTCGGCGCTTTTTTCGGCAACTGCGATCTCTACGGCGACTATTCGATGGACGCGCCGGGCTTCGATCAAATCGTGCATGGACTTTACGGGAGTCCCATCAGCGTCGTGTTCGCCGCCGGCAACGCGCGCAACAATTTTGACACGAATGGCTGCGGAGCCGGCCCGTACAACACTATTGGACCGCCCGGCACGGGCAAAAACGTCATCACCGTGGGTGCCATCAATTCCGACGACAGTTCGATGACGGCGTTCAGCAGTTGGGGGCCGACGGATGACGGCCGCTTGAAGCCCGAACTGGTCGCGCCCGGCAGCCAGAACACCGGCGACGGCGGCATCACCTCGACTTCGCCGGGCAACACGTATCGCGTCCTGCGCGGCACTTCGATGGCGGCGCCGGCCGTCTCTGGCGCGCTGGCGTTGTTGATTGAAGATTATCGGGCGCGGTTCAACGGCGAGGATCCTTTGCCTTCGACGCTACGCGGTTTGCTGGTGCACACCGCCGAGGATTTGGACGACGACACGAGCTGGCACAATCCGGGGCCGGATTTTGCGTCGGGCTACGGCCGGTTGCAGATTGCGGATGCCATCGATCAACTTCGCGCCAACGCCTTCCTCGTCGGACAGGTCGGCCACGGCGAAACCAACACTTACATCCTCCCTGTGCGCGAAGGGCTGATCGACGCGAAAGTGACGCTGGTGTGGGACGATCCGGCGGCGGCGGAGAACGCCGCGAGCGCGCTGGTGAATGATTTGGATTTGATCGTGCTGGATCCCGACGGCACGCGCGCGTTCCCGTGGACGCTGGATCCGGCGAATCCCTCCGCCGACGCGGTGCGCACGAAGGAGGATCATTTGAACACGATCGAGCAGGTGCAGGTCGACGTATTCGGCAACGCGGGGAATTGGACGGTGCAGGTCGTTGGCCACAACGTGCCTGTCAACTCGCCGCAGAAGTATTCGCTCATTTTTTCGCCGGCGACGATTCCAGCGCCACCGAACCTGATCATCACCGGGACCAGCTTCGGCGATTCCTTCACTGGCGGAGGAAACAGCAACGGCGTGATCGATCCCGGCGAGATCATTCTGGAGCGCGTCGCGTTGCGCAATACCGACGGTTTGACGGCGTCCAACGTGACGGCACTTTTGCAGACGACCACGCCAGGAGTAACCATGCTGCAAAGCCGTGGCGCTTATCCGAATCTGCCGCCTGGTTACGCGGGAACGAATCTCGACGCTTTCACTTATCGCGTGGGCAAGGAGGTGGCGTGCGGGACACCGATTGAATTCACGCACGTCTCAACGGCGAACGGTTTCGTTTACACCAATTACTTCACTCGCACAGTCGGCCAGGTGCGCGTGACTGGAACTTCCAGCAACCAGTTTGCAGCCGTGCCGGCAGCCGGCGCCATCCCCGACGGCGGAACTTTGGTGGCAACTAATTTCGTCAACGGGCCGGGCACGCTGCTCAATGTGGCGGTGACTCTTCGCCTGGATCACGAATTTGTCGGCGACTTGCAAATCGACCTGATGCATCCGGACGGCACGCGAGTGTCGCTGGTGGCCGCCAACAGCCTCAGCGGCCAGAATTTCGGGAGCGGTTTGTGCGCGGATCCAAGCACGCGGTTGCGTTTTGCGGATGACGCCACGAACTCGATCCGGAACGGCATCGCGCCGTTTGAAGGGTCGTTCCGGCCGGAAGGGATGTTGAATAGTTTGCTGGGCAAGCCCATGTCCGGACAGTGGCAATTGGTCGTGAGCGATGTTTCGCTGGAAGACACCGGCCAGTTGTTCTGCTGGAGTCTCGAATTGGTCGCGCAGCAAACTGCCTTCATTTGCAGCGCGTTTGACCCGGTGCCGCTCGCATTCGATCAAGACATTACCGTCGCGGCCGACACGGGCACCCTCCTTCACCTGAGCGGCAGCTTTGAGGCCACCAACGCGACTTTCCAGATCGATTCACCGCCGGCCCACGGAACCATCGGCGGGTTCGATCCGGCGCTTGGTGTCGTCACGTACTTCCCGGAACCGGGCTACCACGGAGCGGACGAATTCTCCTTCCATGTCAATGACGGCGCGACGCACAGCGCCCCCGCGACGGTTCGGATCAAAATTGAAATTCCTTCCGCGGAACTTTCGATCACGCAGACGTTCGCGCCACTCGCCGTCAGGCTGGGCGATGAGTTGACTTACACTATCAGCGTCTATAACGCCGGACCGAACACTGCCACAGGAGTCACGTTCAGCGACGAGTTGCCGTGGAATACGGCTTTCATCTCGGCGACGGCCGAGAGTGGCTCGTTCAGTTTTGAACAGGGCGCGCTGAACGGTGATCTGCCCGATTTGCCACCCGGCGGAACGGCAACCGTCAAAGTCGTCGTCAAGCCAGTTCAAATCGGCATCGTCACGAACACCGTGAACATCGCCGCCAAACAGGCCGACACTCATCCCGAAGATAATTCCGCCACTTCCACCACACGCGTGAACCTTGAGACAGATCTCGGGGTCAGCAAGTCTGCGGCGGCGGGCGTCGTGCTCGTGGGCAGTGAATTCACCTACTCGGTCACGTTGACAAATCTGGGGCCGAATCCGGCGACGAACATCGTGCTCAAAGAATCGATGCCGCGCAACGTAACCTTCGTTTCCGCGACGCCCACTCGCGGCTTGTGCTTTTTTTTCAACGGCCTGCTGACGTGCGCGCTGGATGACCTGGCCGTCGGCGGCAGCGAGACGTTCACGGTGGTCATCGTCTCGCCGGTTCCGGGCAAGCTGGTGACCACGGCAACCATTCGTTCCGATGGCGTCGATTTGGATCCCGGCAACGATCTTTCGCTGCTGACCGTGCAAGTTCGATCGGGCGCGGATTTGAGAGTCACGCAATCCGTGTCGCCTTCGCCGGCGGCATTGAATCGCGATCTCACCTGGTTGTTCACCGTGCGAAACGACGGCCCAAATGACGCGACCGGCGTGACGTTGACAGACATTCTGCCGGACAGCCTGACCGTCCAATCGATCACTTCGAGCCAGGGCGTTTGCACCAATGCTGGCGGCGTGCTGTCGTGCGACCTGGGCAATCTGGCCAAAGGCCGCAAAGCAAACATCACGGTCGTTACAACGCCCACACAACTCGGCTCGCTCACGAACAGCGTTTCGGTCAGCGGCAGCGAGTTTGATCCCATTACCACGAACAACGTCGCCACCGTTTCGACAGAGGTGAATTTGGATGCAGACCTTGCCCTCACGCTCGCGGTTTCCACATCCGTAGCTGTTGTGGGTGAGCCATTGACTTACACATTTGGCGTGACAAACCGCGGCCCGAACACCGCGACCAACGTGCTGATCACCGATGTCCTGCCGCCCGGCGTGGGCGTGGTCGCAGCGCAGGCGAGCCAGGGCACGGCGAGAACGGACAACGGCACGCTTGTTTTTGATCTGGGAAATCTTCCGGCGGGCGCCTCCGCCACCGCGACCCTGATCGCCACGCCACCGGCGGTCGGTTCACTGACAAATGTGGCGAGCGTCGCGGCCAACGAAACGGATTTGCATTTGCGCGACAACTCCGCCGCTGTCATCACGCGGGTCAACCAGATCGCGGACTTGTCGGTGAGCCTCGCGGCCTCGCCCGATCCCTCGATTTATGGAAATTTCCTCCGCTACACGGTCACGGTCACCAACCTCGGTCCGCAGACGGCCAACGGCATCCGTTTATCGCAAGTGCTGCCGGTAAAGGCGAACTTCGATTCTGCAAACTTGTCGCAAGGGAGCTTTTTCCGCCAGAGCAACATCCTTACCTGTAATTTCGGCACTTTGGAATCTTTGGCGAGCGCCACGGCCACGATCACCATCAATCCACTCGCCGTAGGTTTGATCTCGAGCACGGCGCGGGTCAGTGCCAACGAAACAGATCCGCATCCCGAAAACAACTTCGCCGCGATTACAACGCGCGTCATACCCTTCTCGGATCTGGCCATTGGCATCCAAAGCACGCCGGTGCCGATTGGCGCCAATCACGAACTGACTTATCTGGTCAGCGTGCAGAACCTCGGCCCCAATCCCGCGGCTGACGTGGTGATCATCGATCGACTGACGCCGGACATGATCTTTGTCCGCGCCGAAGTGTTCGAAGGCAACTGCACGAACGAGAATGGCGTCGTCAGTTGCAACGTCGGCGGAGTCCCGGTCGGGGGCACGGCGACGGCGGCGATTTACGTCAAGCCCACGCGCGTCGGCTGGCTCACCAACGAAGTATCGGTCGATGCGCAAGTGATCGATCTGTTCTCGTTCAACAACGAGGCCAGCATCGTCAGCGATGTCCAGGCGGATGCCGACGTTGTGGTCAGCGTCACCGGCGCGCCCGGCGTGCAATCCATTGGCAGCAACGTGGTTTTTCAAATCGCGGTCACGAACCGAGGTGTGCTGCCCGCGGGCCATGTGTTGCTGACGAACGACGTGCCGGCCAACGCAGAACTCCAGTCGGTGCAATTAAGCCACGGCGCTTTTACGACGCAGCCCGGCTCGATCGTGTGCGAATTGGGCGATTTGCCGCCCGGCGAAGGCGCGACCCTCACCATCGAAGTCAAACCGCTCGCCACCGGCAGCCTGACCAATGTCGCGCGCGCGGGCACGACCGACTTTGAATTTGACACGCGCAATAATTCCGCCGCCGCCGCCGTGGAAATTCTGCCTTCCGCCGACCTGACGATCAGCGCGGTCGCCGCGCCCGATCCGGTGCCAATCGGCAAACTGTTCACGTACACGATTACCGTCACGAACCTGGGTCCAACAACGGCAGCCAATGTCGTGTTGACCGGTGCCGTGCCGTCCACGGCGCTCCTCGCTTCAAGTCAAGCAAGTCAGGGCACGTGTACGATCGGCGACAGCGCGTTCACCTGTCGGCTCGGCACGTTGACCAACGGCGCGAGCGCCACGGTGACGCTGGTGATGGATCCGCTGGCGGCGGGATTCATAACGAATATTTTCGCCGTGAGTGGGCGCGTCATCGATCCCGACGGGGCCAACAATTCCGTCGCCGTCTCGAACCTCATCAGCCCCGCGCTGGACCTGTTCGTGACGCAGATCGCCAATCCCGATCCGGTGTTAATCGGTGAAAATTTTGTTTACCAGATCACCGTGAGCAACCGGACGGATCGCTTGGTGCCCGCCGTCACGGTTTTCGACACACTGCCCCCGGGCGTCAATTTCATCAGCGCGAATGCGAGCCAGGGTCTGGCGACCCACAACGACGGCACCGTGATTTTCCAACTTGGCGACCTGGATGTGGAGAGCGGCGCCACGCTGGCGATTCAGGCCGCGCCCACGCAGACTGGTTCGCTGACCAACCGTCTCGCGGTCGTCTCGCGCGGCGCGGACTCCCCGCAAGCCAGTCTTTTTTCCAACCTGACACACGCGGTCGTGGAGACGCCGACGCTGAGTTTCGAGCGCGTTGGCGCGCGGCTGGTGCTGACCTGGCCGAGCGCCGCCCGCGCGTTCACTCTCGAAGTCGCCAATTCACTTTCACCGACAGAAATCTGGAGCGTGGAACGAAGCCCGCGCGTCACCTCGGCCGGCACGGTCACGGTCACGGTCAAACTTTCCGCCAGCGCGCGTTTCTACCGGCTGCGAAAACAGTGACCAGAAGTCGTGACGGCGACGACGGAAAATCATTCGCACGGACAAAACTCCGCTGTGTTAACCTGTCTGCAAATGTGTCGATAAACGTCCATGAAGTCATCGCCACAGCCGCTGGTGCTTGCGCGCATTTCGGAAATTTGAGAAGCTGGGTGCAGATTCAATAAACATGAAAATCACCGAGGCATTGCTGGCCGAACACGTTGTGTTTCACAACTTGTTCGATCATGTCGAAAAGATCGCTCCCACCCTCAAAAATCTGGGCGAAATAAAGTCCATCGCCCGTCTGCTTGAGGCCATGCTCACGGCGCATTCGGAGATCGAAGATCAATTTTTAATCGAGCCGTTGGAACACTGCTTTGAACAACTCGGCCAGCGGGACACGTTCCATCAAGAACACCAGGTCATCGACCGGCACCTGGTGCAGGTGCAGTCCAGCCGTCGCATCAACGACGCCCGGCGCGGCCTGCTCGAGGCCGTGCTGGCCTCGCGCAAGCATTTTGACAAGGAGGAGCGGCTGGTTTTTCCGCTCGCTGAAACTCTTCTCAAGCAACAGACATTGACTCGGCTGGGCAATCGCTGGATACGCGCCGGCAATTCGTAGCCACGACCTCAAGCTCAAAATTTCTCTCGCCTTCGGCAGCATCGGTCACCAGGTGCTGTGGCGACTGCGTGCAGATGATGTTGCCTTTCGATTTGCATTTCCAAATCGCGGAGCGAGAGTCGCGGCGTTCCGCCTGATGGCGGCACATTGCCCGAGTTAACACTTTCCAGTTCACGTGAAAGAGCCACGAACGCCGGTTCCGCGCCGTCGGCGCGCCGCGCGATGGTTGATTTGGACCACGCTGGCCGTCGTGGTGTTTCTCCGGCTCCATGTATTTCACCCGGAGCCGCAACCAGTCCCATTCTTCCGCCAGCCTCGCGGTGGTGACGAATGGCGCTGGCACCGTCCGCCCACGATTGTCCATCCGCCGGTCACGCCGGTGCCGGCGGATTTGTATCGGCTGCAAATCGAGATCGCCGGGAAAGACGAGTCGAAACTGCGCGCAGCGTCGCCCCAGATGGACGCGCGCCGGCGCGAACGTCCGGAAGTTCTGGCCACGGTGCGCGAAGGCGGCCAGGTTTTCACGAATGTCGCGTTGCACCTCAAAGGCGCGGCCGGGAGCTTCCGCCCGCTCGATGACAAACCGGCGCTTACGTTGAATTTTGCGAAGCACGCACACGGTCAGCGTTTCCACGGTTACTCGAAAATCTCGCTCAACAATTCGGTGCAGGATTCCTCGTTCCTTTGCGAAGCAATTTCCCGCGAACTCTTCGACGCTGCCGGCGTGCCCGTTCCGCGCGCCGAGCACGCCACGGTTGTGATCAATGGCCGCGACCTTGGCCTCTACGTTTTGCTCGAAGGCTACAACAAGGATTTCCTGCGCCGCTATTTCAAGAACGTCAAAGGCAATCTTTACGACGGCGGTTTTTGCCAGGACATCGATTCCCGGCTTAACACCAACTCCGGCGACGCGCCGGACGACCGATCTGATTTGCGACGGCTGGCAGGCGCGGCGCGGGAACCGGATGCGGCCAAACGTTGGAACCGGCTCAATGAAGTGCTGGACGTGGAACGGTTCATCTCGCTGCTGGCGATGGAAATCATGACGTGCCACTGGGACGGCTACGCGATGAATCGAAACAACTATCGCGTTTTCCATGATCTGGAAACCGACCGCATGATTTTCATGCCGCACGGCATGGATCAAATGTTTGGAACTTTTCGCTCGAATCCGCAGAGCACCATTCATCCCGGCATGAACGGACTCGTCGCCGAAGCCGTGATCTCGACGCCCCAAGGCCGGCAGCGATACTTGGAACGCATCGCCACTTTGCGCACGAATGTTTTTGACGAAGCCGTGCTCATCAAACGGGTGCATCAACTTTCGGCGTGGATTCGGCCCACGCTCGCCGCCTACGGGCCGGAAGTCGCGCGTGAACACGACAACCAGGTCGCGGACTTGTGCGCTCGCATCACCGAACGCGCTCAGAGCATTGCGGAACAGTTGAGCGGGCCGAAGCAAACGCTGCGTTTCGATGACAATGGCGAGGCCGAGTTGACCAATTGGAAACCACGCGGCAGCCAGAATGGCCCGCCCACGAGCGAACTCCGCCGCGTCGAAACAGCCGGTCAAAAACTTTTGCACATCGGCGGCGATCGGCGAAGTGGAAGCCCTTCGTGGCGAACGCGAGTTTTACTGGAGCCGGGCAGATATCAAGTGGCTGGTCGCGCACGAACCAGTGGGGCCGGCCCGGGCGCTGTCTGCCTGCGGATTTCCGGTTCACGTCCGCGCGCGACGAGTGCCGAAGGGTCAGACTGGGTCTCAATCAAGTTCGGTTTCGACATTCGCGAGCCGCGCACCGAAGTGGAACTGGTGTGTGAATTCCGCAGCCAGCAGGGCGAGGCGTGGTTCGACGCGGACTCGCTTCGTTTGCTGCGAACGAACAAGCAATAACCATCGGCGAAGCCGGGGAAGCGTGCAGCTCCAAGTGGGTGACGCCGCCAACGACTCAAGTTCAGCGATTCGGCCTGCGACCGGCACGATTGCAATCAGAACGCGCTCCCGGCAGTCACTGGAGTAATCTTTGCTTCGCGAGCGCTGCTCTGAACGCTCGCTCTTTTTCGGCCACGTATTTTTTGTAGCCCTCGGAATCGATGAAAGCCATCTGAGCGTTCCCCTTCAGCCGCGCGTATTTCGTTTCCAGGTCGAAATAGTCACCGTGCGCGCCGAGAAAAATGTCGCACGGCAGCGACTTCAAGACTCGGAACATCCGTTCATAATCAGCGGCAATCTGTGGATAGGCGGCGTTGTTAACGAGCTGGTAGCCGGGGTTCACGTTGGGACTCCCGATGATCACGACGTTGTAAGTGCTCTTGCCTTCTGGCACCTTCATCGTCCATGTGGTGCAGCCCTTCGTATGACCGGGAGTGAGGTGTGCGACGAGGACCGCGTCTCCCAACTTCACTTCGCCACCATCATGCAGCACGCGATCCACCTTTGTAGGCGGAAAGAGGGATGTCGCCACGTTGCCATACTGAAAGTCGGTCTTGCCGCCTGATTCAACGGCGGACACGTCGGCGTCCATTACCATGTACTTCGCGCCGGTCAGTGCTTTGATGGCAACACTGCCAGCACAGTGGTCCCAATGCGCGTGACTGATCAAAAGGATCTTGATGTCGGTGAACTTGAATCCGAGCTTATCCACACTCGCCCGAATGAGCGGAACGTTCGCCTCGAGATCGCTGTTGATGAGGATGTGCCCCTGCGAAGTGGTGATCAGATAATTCGCGAGTCCCTTGCTTCCCATGTAGTAGAGATTCCCGGCGATTCGGAACGGAGGAAACGGTTCGGTCCAATCGGGATTGACCTGCGCACACAGTTTGCCGGCAAGGCCGATAACCGCAATGAATGCGCCCATCAAAATGATCCACAGACTAAAACCCTTGTGCAACATGTTGTATGAATCCAGTAATGTTTGTGTGCGGACTCACGAACTGAGCCACAGCCGCCGGGCTGATGACACTGCGAACGTGATCAAAGAGTCCATCACGATCCGAACCGAGACGGCGTAGGCTATTGGCTCCACGGAAGTTGTAGGCGTCATGGCCGAAATCTGGAATACCCTCGACGCCAAGTCATCGTCTTTGCTTCAGTGCGACGTAGAGACGCGATCCAGCAAAAGCCAACACTGCAACTGGGAAAGACCAACGCAGTATCACTGGCGTCCATTTCCATTCCAGCGCATTCGCCAACCAAACTAGGGCCAAAAGACCAAGGGCGATGAAAGGCCCGGCGCCGAGATAATGCTGTCTTTCCTTCTGCTTGTCGTTTTCATTCATTCGGGAATCCTTTCCTTTGGGATTGTCATGGGTTTTCTGGCTGATTGATCGAGGACGTTGACGGATGCCGCCTAACAGTAAGTGAGCCGCAAACTTTGCGACTTTATTTTCATTTTACGGGATTAGCACCGCAAAATTTTCGGTTTTATTGTTGCTCTTGCCCTAGCCAGCAACTTGTTGTGCAAATTTAAGCGATTGAAATTCTCATCACTTTACGGCCGCTGGCCGCTGACTTAACTGAGCTTCCACGGCGCGCGGTACTCGCGACCGAGCAATTTGCTCGCGCCTTCGTCGCCGATGATTTTCTCCCGGCTGGCATCCCACTTGAGCTTGCGACCAGTCATCATGGCGATGAGTCCGAGGTGGCCGGGAATCAACGAATGATGCGCTGTTTCGACCGGCGTGACGGTTACCTTCCGTGAGCGAACGCAGTCGAGGAAGTTGCGGTAATGCGCGGCTTGCTTGAGTTCCGGAGCCGTGCGATAGAGCCGCACTTTGGCGACGTTGTCGGGCACGTCCTTCCAATTTTTCCATTCGGGATTGGACGCGTCGAATCCGCCGCGATCCACCCACACCCAGCCATCGGTGCCGATCCATTTGGTGCCGCTCTTGATGTCGGGATGTCCTCCCGCGATGGTCATCGAAATGTTCTTGGGATACTTCAACTCGATGCGATATTTCGTGGCGGTGTTCCACACGGCGTCTTCCGCCGGGAATTCGCCCTTGCCTTCGACTTCCAGCGGGCCGGTGCGGTCGAAGCCGAGTCCCCAATGCGCGATGTCGCCATGGTGGCCGATCCAGTCGAGCAACTGGCCGCCGCCCGTGTTGTAATTCCAGCGCCAGTTCATGTGCAAACGGCCTTCGATGTAGGGCATCATCTTCGACGGGCCAATCCAGAAATCGTAATCCAACTCCGGCGGCGGCGTGCTGACCTGCATCTTGTCGCCGGTCTTCTTGAAATCGTTGTGGCCAGCCGGCAGCCCGACTTCGACGCGCGTGATTTTGCCGATGCACGATGGCCTGCTGTTCAACAATCGTGCGGGCGAGCGGTTTTTCGCCGTAGATGTCTTTCTTCGCGTTCGCCGCCGCCACCGCCAGCAGCGCGTGCCAGTGGTCCGGCACCGCGAGCATCACGGCGTCGATGTCGGTGCGCGCGAACATTTCGCGAAAGTCGTGGTAGGCCTTGCAGTCGGTGTTGCCATAGTTTTTGTTGACGGCATCCACCGCCTGTTGCAGCGGGCGCTTGTCGAGATCGCACGCGGCGACGACCTGGCAATCTTTTTCCGCCATCAAGCCCTTCGTGTTGCCGGGGCCCATCATGCCCCAGCCGACGATGCCGATGACGATACGCTCGGAAGGCGCGAGCCGGCCCGCTCTGCCGAGCGCACTTGCGGGAATGAACGTTGGCGCGGCAATAGCCGCAGCCGTTGTAGTGAGAAACTGACGGCGAGTAATTCGCGAATTTAAGGAAGGTGTTTTCATGCCGCTGAGTCTGGATGAACTCTCGTTTCATTTCGAGAAAAATTTACGCCCGAGCCGGCTCTCAAACACGCGCTCCGAAGGACAACTCAATTTCATCCACTCAACGCTGACGATCATCCGATCGTTAAGAGGAATGCCATGTCCTCAAGCTAACGAGGCGCGCTTGCTTCGCTCTGGTCTCTGCTCGCAAAACGATCTTTGTTCTTCCAGCACGCGAGGTTTGAAAAATTGTGCAATGTGAACGAACGGGCGCCAAGTCACAGTTGTAAAGCGACCGCACGTCATTTGCGAAAAGCTCGATGGTGTCGCGCTACGGGATCACCAGGACATGATAAAATCTCTTTGGCTGCGCAGCCCCGCCGCTGTCCGTCAACTGAAGGGTTCCTCCTGTGCCGAGGATGTCAGCGATGGCAGTCCACGGGCCGGCCGGCGAGATATCGCTGCGCTCGAGGCGATAACTTTTCCCCAAAACCGATTTAAAGCTGATTTGAACATCCGGTCCGCTCTGCTGGGTCGTCAATATCTGAAAATTACTCGTGGCGTCGTTGGGATTAGTGCCCAAGAGGTATTCCTGAAGGTTGCTGAGGCCGTCACCGTCTGCGTCCAGCGCAGCATCAGCAGGATTCAACCGGTCAAAACCGTTTGCGACTTCAAAGTCGTCGGGCATCCCGTCGCCATCGGCGTCCGCCAGCACTGTCAGCACAAAGCTGCTGCTGGCAGTGGCGCCACCGGCGTCGGTGACGGTGAGTGTAATGGTCGTGGCACCGCTGCGATCCAGCGCTGGCGTGATTACCACAGTGCGATTGGTGCCGGAGCCGCCGAAGGCAATGCTGGTGTTTGGAACGAGAGCGGAATTGGACGAAGCACCGGCCAAGACGAGCAGACTTGCCGGTGTTTCAGCGTCTCCGATGGTAAACGAGATCGCTGGGGTCGCGATGTCCTCGACCGTCGTGCGATCCGGCAGGGACGAAATCGTGGGCGACAAGTTAGCAAGTTGATAAATCAGTTGGAGCACGTCCGCCGAGGTATCGGCGAATAGGCCCACCGATGGTGATGTGCCCCAGACACGGGAACTCAGGTCATTCGAATCGATCGACGTGTCCACAAAGAAAGACGGGCCGGACGAAAAATTTTGAACATCCACCAGGAGATTCCCGTTGGCGGGAATATACAAGAAGGGCGTGGAAAGCGGGATGGTAATGTCGAAGGCCCCTGGGATGGTGAGCGCCCCGGCACTGTTAATCGTCAGCGGGCCGTTGAAGACGATGGAGTCGTTGGCACCGGCGTTGGCCGCGAATAAAGCGCTCAATGCGTCCGGCGCGGTGGTGGTCGTGGACATGTGGATTTGAAGATTTGGAATCAGCCCCGAAATTGGAACTGTGCCCTGCTCGGCTCGAAAACTCAACTGAGTGATGAGTATGGGCAGAGAAGGGAAGAGTGACGCGTGATACAAGTTTTGCAGACGGATTGGCGCGAGCAGGGTGCCGCTGGCTGAGTTTGCCTCCACCAGGCCGGTGCCCGCAGGCACAATTACTTCACCCACAACCGTCACGGCGAACGACCTGCTCGCATTCAGCGCGCCGTCGCTCACCGTTATCGAGATCGTCGTCTGACCCAAGGTCCGCGCAATGGGCACCAGAGTGATGGTTCGATTGGCTCCATTGCCAGCAATGGTGACGTTCGAATTTGGAATGAGTGCCGGATTCGAAGAAGTCGCGGATATTACCAGATTATTCGGCGCGGTGTCCGGGTCGATCGCGACGAAGTTTATCATCTGGCTGGGAGTTCCGAGCGGCAATTTCTGATCCGGGATGAAGGAGATTACGGGAGGAAATGGCCCGGCGACGAAGCCATATTCAAACTGGATGATGTCGGCGTTCGAGTCGGCGGACTGACCGAAAGCGGGGCTGACTCCCCACACCCGGGAAGCGAGATCGTTCGGATTGAAATCGGTATCCACAAAGAAAGCCGGGCCGCCGGAAAAATTTTGGATCTCGACCAGCAAGTTGCCCAGCGACGGGAAGTAAACAAACGGCGTGGAAAGCGGAATACTGATGTCGAAAGCACCCGCCGTGGCACCGGGCGCGCCAGCGCTATTGATCACCAGCGGACCATCAAACACGAGCGTGTTGTCCAGCCCCGTGTTGGCGGCAAATGTCGTGCTCATGGCGTCTGGCGCAGTCGTGGTGCTGGAAAGGTAAACTTGCAAGTGTGGAATTTGACCGGAAAACGGAGGAGTGCCTTGCTCATTGGCCCGAAAGCTCAAACGCGTAATCTGGATTGGAGCGGCTGGAAAGAGCGAAGCGTGATAGAGGTTTTGCAACCGGATCGGGGCAAGCAATGTGCCGCTGGCATTGTTGCCGGGAGTCGAGTCATGTCCAGGGGGCAACACAAGCAATCGCTTGACGTCGACGATGAACGTGTCGCTGGCGGTCAAGGCTCCGTCACTGACGCTGACGGTAATCGTAACCAGCCCTTCGTTGGTGCCGGCCGATGTGAGAGTGAGCGTCCGGGCCGCTCCCACGCCGCCGAAAACGACATTCGCAGGCGGGAGCAGAGCTGGATTTGAGGAACTGGCAGACAGCGTGAGGTTGTTCAGCGGCGTGTCCAGATCTCCGACGGTGAAGGCGATGGTGGGCGAGGTCACACCCACAGAAATAATTTGATCGGGAATGTCGGAGATCGTCGGTGCCAGCGGACCAACGATGACTTGCACGTCATCACTTGCACCGAATTGACCGTCGCTCACCGTAATTGTCAGAGTGACAATCCCCGTCTGCCCCGCCATGGAAGTAAAACTGAGACTACGATTTGTTCCCACGCCGGCGAAGATGACCGCACTCGGCGGAATAACGGCAGGGGCCGAAGAGATGACAGTCAGCGCCAGGCTACTGGGCGAAGTTTCAGCATCATCGATGGTGAACGCCAACGGCCCGACTGTGCTGCCAGTTATCGTAGTTTGATCCGGAATGTCGCTAATCGTTGGCGCCCGGTTGAGAAAGAATCCATCCACGCGGAAGATGTCCGCACCGCTGTCCATTCCGCCTGACGAAACATTCGCGAAGGCTGCGAGCCGAGAAGCAGCGTCGTTGGGAACGTCCGCGCCGTCTTCAAAGAAAACCGGACCGGAGGAAAAATTTTGAACATCGAGGAGAAAATTCCCGTTGCGCGTGTCGTAAACGAACGGCGTGGTGAGTGGAACTGTGATGTCGAACGAAGCCGGAGACGTGGTTGCCCCCGGAGTCGCGATAGCCAGTGGCCCGTCGAAGACGATGACTTCGTCACTGCCCGTGTTGTTGGCGAAGAACGGACTCAAGGCGTCCGGCGCATTGGTCGTGGTGGACATGCGGATTTGCAACGAAGGGATTGACCCGGTAACCGCGCCTGAGCCGGCGTTGAGGCGAAAGCTCAATTGATTGATGAACATTATGCCCGTCGGAAAATTGGTCGCGCCGTAAACTTGCTGCAAACGAATCGGCGCGACAAAGGTGCCACTGAAACTGTTACCTTCGGCACTGGCAAAGCGCGGAGGAACAACTAACCCACCGAGCGGACTTTGGCCGACGGCCATCACGAACGTGCTGCTTGCAGACTTGGATCCGTCGCTGGCGGAGATAGTGAGATTGACAATGCCGTGGGCACCGCTCGCAGGGGTAATGTTGAGTGCGTGGTCCTGGCCGGAGCCGGAGATGCTGATGTTCGCATCGGCGATGACGGCTTGGTTTGAAGAATGGGCTGCGAGTGTGAAACTGGGTGAAGAGGTGTCGAAACCGAAGACCGAAAAGGCAATTGACGGTGCCGGTTGGTTGGCCGGGACGACTTGCGTCGGAATCGCGGAGATCGACGCGGCGCCTCCGACGGCTTTCACGGTGAGCACCGTGGAGTCGTCAATAGTGGGGGTGATGACGCCGTCGCTTACCGAAACTGTGAAGCGAACCACTTCTGTGGCATTCAAGGGCATACGCCCTTCATGGGCTTGAAATTTCAAGCCGCGAATCGCGGTCGTAGCCGCCGAGGCGATGCCGTGAAACGTCGCTTCCCCGGCGGTGGTCAAGGCAAAGCCGTTCAACGAGGAAAAACGGCCTTTGGCCGCGCTGTCCATCGACACCACGACGGTC
>JACPZS010000151.1 GCA_016195385.1 Verrucomicrobiota bacterium | reverse complement strand
GTCGCCGCATCAAGGCTGTTTGTTCAAAGTTTCAGCGGACGGAAAAAAGCTCGAAGTTTTTGGCACCGGCCTGCGCGCGCCCAACGGCATGACCGTCGGCCCGGACGACACCGTGCTCATCAGCGACAACCAGGGCCATTGGATGCCGTCGTCGAAACTCAACCTCGTCAAGCCCGGCGCGTTCATGGGCATGACGCCGGCGGCGCAGCGTGAGTTGACGCTGCGTTATCCGGACGGCAAAGAAATCAAAGTCAATCCGAGTGATCCCGAGGCGCGCAAACAATTCGGTTTGAAAGGCTGGGATGGCGCGATGCCGATTCCAAGCTACG
This sequence comes from Verrucomicrobiota bacterium, assembly GCA_016195385.1. Taxonomy (GTDB): domain Bacteria; phylum Verrucomicrobiota; class Verrucomicrobiia; order Limisphaerales; family JACPZS01; genus JACPZS01. The sequence goes on along the minus strand of JACPZS010000151.1, from coordinate 21,828 downwards.
ACGAACCGATCGCATGGCTGCCGATGCGCTGGGATAATTCCAGCGGCGGACAAGTCTATGTCACCAGCGACAAATGGGGGCCGTGGAAAGGCGCGCCGCTCTTCACGAGCTACGGCAAATGCACGCTCTTCGGCGTGATGATGGACGAAGTCGATGGCGTCACGCAGGCGAGCATGGTCCCGTTTGGTTTGAAATTTCAGAGCGGCATCATGCGTGGACGCTTCAACGCGAAGGACGGCCAGCTTTATCTTTGCGGACTCAAAGGTTGGCAAAACGCCGCGACGCGCGACGGCGGATTTTATCGCGTGCGCAAAACGGACAAGCCCGTGCGAATGCCCATCAAGACACACGTCGCGCAGAACGGCATCGAGATCACGTTCAGCGCGGATCTCGACTCGAAGTCGGCCGAGGACACGGCGAATTACGCCATCGAACTTTGGAACTATCGTTACAGCGGCAACTACGGTTCGCCCGAAGTGTCCGTCAAAGAGCCGGCCAAGCAGGCGCATGACAAGCTCGAAGTCAAATCCGCAAAGCTCGCGGCCAACAAGCGCACGCTCTTCCTCGAAATCGAAGGCCTGCAACCTGCCGATCAATTTAGCGTGCGCTACGGCATCAACGCTGCGGACGGCGCGGAACTGCGCTCGGAAATCATCGGCACGATTCACAAGCTCGGCGCGAACACGAAACTCGCGGTGAAATAGGTTCCGTCTTGCCTCACTCATGTTAAACCAAGAAGCCATCATCGACGCGTTGCGCGCCGTGAAATATCCGGGCTACTCGCGCGACATCGTGTCGTTCGGCCTCGTGAAAGCCGTCGCGGTCAATCAAGACGCGGTTCATGTGCGCATTGAATTGACTTCCGGCGGCCCCGACCTGGCCCAACAAATCAAAACGGACGCCGAGAGCGTCTTGAAAGCATTGCCAGGGATCAAACAACTCCTCGTGGAAGTGAAGCCCGCAGCGGCGCAGTCGGCTCCTGTAGCATCGACCGGCAATCGTCCCGCCGGATTGCGGCGCATCATCGCCATCGCGAGTGGCAAGGGAGGCGTGGGCAAATCCACCGTGTCGGTGAACCTGGCGTGCGCGCTTCAGCGGCTTGGCGCGCGCGTAGGCTTGTTGGACTGCGACATTTATGGGCCGAGCATTCCTTTGATGATGGGCATCCGGCAGCGACCAACGCTAGATGAAGCCGAGCATCTCGTGCCGCTGGTGCAGCACGGCGTGAAGCTCATGAGCATGGGCTTTTTAATCGAGGGCGACGCCCCGGTGATCTGGCGCGGCCCGATGATCACAAAAACCATCCAGCAATTTTTCACGAACGTGGCGTGGGGTGAACTGGATTTTTTACTTGTTGATTTGCCGCCCGGCACCGGCGACGCGCAACTTTCACTTTGTCAGACCGTGCCGCTCGACGGCGGCGTGATCGTAACGACGCCGCAGGAGGCGTCGCTCGGCGTCGTGCGCAAAGGCATCGGAATGTTCGAGAAAGTGAACGTGCCGATTCTGGGCATCGTCGAGAACATGAGCTACTTCACGACACCGTCCGGCGAGCGCGTGGAAATTTTCGGCCACGGCGGCGGTCGATTGGAAGCCGAGCGGCAGAAAACTTCGTTTCTCGGCGAGGTGCCCATCTTCACCGAAATTCGGGAGGGAGGCGACAAGGGCGTGCCGGTCGTCGTCAGCGATCCGCAAGCCGCGCCCGCACTGGCGTTTTACGAAGTGGCGCGGGCATTGGGTGAGAAGTTTGGCGTGGAATTGAAGGACACCTGATCTGGACGAAGTTGCTTTCGCTGTGATTTCACCATTTTGGCGAAAGCGAATCTCCCTTCGCTCGCGCGCCGGTGGCACTCTGCGATCGAACCCGGGCAGCGGGCCTTCCTGCGCGATTCATCAACAATCGCATGGCTTGATTGCTCTGCGTCGCGATGAGATCGGGGCGGCCGTCGCGGTTCCAATCCGCTACGGCGCAGCCGCGGCCGTCGCCTGCAAGCGCAACCCCTGATTGACCCGGCGGCAGCGCGTGGAAACCGCCCTGGCCATCGCCCAGCAAGACCACGCCCACGCCGTCGTTGTAAGGAGATGTCTCCAACTCGGTGCCAGAAAAATTCTGATTCAGAAAAATATCCCCGTTGCCGTCGCCATCGAAGTCGGCGACAGCGATGCCAAAGCACGGCGCAAGTTGCGCCGCCAGCGGCAACGCGACGGGATCAAAGTGATCTCCTCGATTCAGAAAGATCATCGAGTCGAGCGTCGCCGCTTCAAGCCGCTTCATCTTCGTGAAGTGTTCGCCGAGAATGTTTGCGATGCCGGCCCGCGCGTACTCGGTGTGTGTCGGGAATTTTTCCGGAAGCCACGGCAGCAAGGTCGCCAGCGAGTCGCGATCCCACCACGGCGCTTCGATTTGCAGCTTCGGATCGAAATACGTTTCGACTTGAAAGAATGGCGTCGCTGGATCCAGTTCACCAAAAACAATTCCGATTGAGGGCGCGAGATACGCTTGATACTTCGTGTTGCGGCCCCAATTGCCGGCGATGATATCCGGTCGGCCGTCGTGGTTGAGGTCGGCGGTCGCGACGCAATTCCACAAGCCGGTGAGCTTCGCGAGGCCGAGCCTATCCGTCGCTTCGACGAATTGGCCGCGCTGATTTGAAAATACGCGCACTGGCCCCCATTCACATGCGAGGATCAAATCCGGCCAGCCGTCGCCGTCGAGGTCGCTGAACACTGCGCCGCTCACGAGGCCGACGCTCGCGAATAAACGCGAGGCATTTGTGTCTTCGAGAAATTTTCCATCACGCCCGAGGAAGAGTTTTGACGACGCGGGTTCGGGATAGCGTCCCGGGCGAATGCGTCCACCAACGAACAAATCAAGTTGTCCATCATGATCCACATCGGCGAGACAAAGCGGGCCGACGCTGTCGCCCCAGCCGGGAATTCGCTCGCGCGCAATTAACTCGCTGTTCGTAAATTGGAACCGGAGCACGGCGTTTGTGATGGCGTGCGGGTTTTCATAGTTGGAAATTCCGCACAACAACTCGATGCTTGCCACGTCGGCGCTCATGGCATCGTCCACTTTGGCGATCAGGTCCTCGCCGGGCTGCAATTCGCCGTCGTCGAATGACGACGCGCTGTGTCGATGTTTCAGGAGCGCGCTGGCATCCGCGAAAAGCGTGTTCGTTTCTGCAACCCGAGCCGGCGACACAGTCTCTTTCGCGCCCGCCTCACTCACTTCGTAAATCCGATTCGGCCTGGCATCGCTGACGTGACTGACTTTTCCTCCCGGCCAGCGCACTTCGATTTCCAGTTTTCCTTTCGTGTCATCCGCCGCGAATGTACGCATCGCGTCGTCGCCCGACAGATAGCGGCCGCCCGCAATGATTTCCTGCTCCTGTGTGAAGTCGCGCTGCTTCACGCGCACGCGCGCACCGACGCCGCGCGTATTGCCGGCTTCGCCACGTAATCGCACGGCTAGGCGGGGGCCGGGCGCGTCGTTACGATAAATTTCGCAGCCAGCGTTCAGCGTGTTGATCACCACGTCGAGGTCGCCGTCGTTGTCGAGATCGGCGAGCACCATACCATGGCCGATGTTGGTCGAGGCGAAACCCCACTTCGTTCCTACTTCCTCGAAGGAGAAGTTGCCGAGGTTGCGGTAAAGATAATTTGGCGTGTGCAGCGGAGGAAACAAAAGCCGGCCCGCGTTTCGATGACGGACTGGAAAACTGTCGGGAGCACGACGCTCGATTTCGCGCTGCACGTCCACATCCTGATAATCGTGATTCGAACCGTTGCTGATGAGGATATCCTCGAAGCCATCGAGATCGACATCGAGAAAGATCGCGGACCAACTCCAGTCGCTAGCCTGCACGCCGGCAAGTTGCGCGATCTCGGCGAACGTGCCGTTGCCGAGATTCATAAAAAGCGTGTTACGCATCACTTGGGGCCGCTGGCGCTCCGTGTAGTCGCTCCACATCGCGGGTTTCAAATTTTCCCGCTGTCGCATGCGAAAGACGCGGTCGGGACTCAACATATCCACGACGAAAAAATCGTCGAACCCATCGCGGTTCAAATCGCCGAAGTCCACCCCCATTGAGAGGCGGCTCGTGCGCGTGAGCGCGCTGCGGGCGGGCGCGCGGAAACGGCCGTTGCCTTGGTTGATCCAAAAGCGATCCGGCTGCACGAAATCGCTGCACACGTAAAGGTCGGGCAGGCCGTCGCCATTCACATCGCGAAACATCGCGCTCAACGACCAGTCGCGCGGCGCGCTTTTCAACGGCTGGCCGTCTACATCGAGAAAATGTCCATCGGTCCAAATGACGGCGCTGAAGTGGCCCTTGCCGTCGTTCAAATACAAAACATCAGCTTCGCCTTGCTCGTGCAAAATCGGATGCCCGGCAGCATCGATTGCGGAAATGAATCGGTCGGCCAAATCTGCCGGCACTTCCCAGCGACCGTTGATGATTTTGAAACGACTGAAATCAAACGCCGAATCTTTCACTGTCTGAGTTCGATAGTTGGCGACGTACAGATCAAGGTCACCGTCGCCATCGACGTCCGCGAGCGTGAGGCTCATCGTGCCGCCTGTGCGCACGAGACCGGAGTCCAACCGTTCCTCGAATTTTCCTCCACCGACGTTCATGAAACACCGCACGCCTCCGCCAAGCGAAGCCACGAGGAGGTCGAGTTTGCCATCGCCATCCAAATCCGCGAATGCCGTGCCCGTCGAGTGCTGGACCGAGCAAGCCACACCCGCTCGCTGCGTCACGTCTTCGAATTTCCAATCGCCGAGATTGCGATAGAGAACATTCGGTCCTTCGAGCTGGCAGAAGTAGAGATCGCAAAGGCTATCACCATCGAAGTCACCGGCAGCGATGCCAGAACCGTTTTCGAGAATGCGATTTTCCAGGCTCGCGAGGTCGGACAAATGGTTCGTGAAGTTGATGCCGGAGTGGGCCGAGGAAATTCGCGTGAAACCGACGCGGCCCGCGCCCTCTGGCTTCACGTCGGCGAAGCGATAGCCGTCGGCAGTTTGCCAGTTGAGGGATGACGCGGCTTGCGTTGAGGTAAATTGAAATCCGCAGACGAGAACGACCAACCACCGAATGAACTTGCGAACGTTCACGAGCGTCGCCGTTCTCGTCCGGTTGCGCGAGTCACGCAAGCAATTCTTTCACGACCTCGCCATGCACGTCCGTGAGCCGAAAATCGCGCCCTTGAAAACGATACGTGAGCCGCGTGTGATCGAGGCCGAACTGGTGGAGAATCGTCGCGTGCAAGTCGTGGACGTGAACTTTGTTTTCCACGGCAAAGAAACCGAACTCATCCGTCGCGCCGTGGACGATGCCGGGCTTGATGCCGCCGCCCGCAAGCCAAATCGTGTAACCGTGCGGATGATGATCGCGGCCAAGTTGATCGGGCTTGAGCGAGCCTTGCATCATCGGCGTGCGGCCAAACTCCCCACCCCAGACGACGAGCGTTTCGTCGAGCAGCCCCCGTTCTTTCAAATCCTTGATCAAGGTCACCGCCGGCTGATCCGTTTCCAGACAACGCTTCTTCAAATCGAAAATAAGATTGCCGTCCGCGCCGCCGTGATGATCCCAGCCGCGATGGTAGAGTTGCACGAAGCGGACACCACGCTCGACCAGTCGTCGCGCGAGCAGGCAGTTGTTCGCGAACGATGCGCGGCCGGGCGTCGTCGCGTAAGCTTCCTGAACCCCCGCCGGTTCCTTCGAAATATCCATCACGTCCGGCACGCTGGTTTGCATGCGATACGCCATTTCATAGGCGGCGATGCGCGTCTGGATTTCCGGATCACGCAGCACGTCGTAGCGCATTTGATTCATGTCCCGAATCGCATCGAGCGATTGTCGGCGACGCTCCGCGCCCATGCCGGGCGGATTCGAGACGAACAGCACCGGGTCGCCTTGCGAGCGCAGTTGCACGCCTTGATGCACCGTCGGCAAGAAGCCGCTGCCCCACGATTGATTCGTCAGCGGCTGGCCAACGCCGGTCATCAGCACGACAAACGCGGGAAGATCCTTGTTCTCGCTGCCGAGACCGTAACTGAACCACGAGCCCATGCTGGGCCGTCCGGCGAGTTGCGCGCCGGTGTTCATGAAAATCGTCGCCGGATCGTGATTGAACGCGTCCGAGTGAAACCCTTTCACGAAGGCAACCTCATCGACGATGGTGCGCAAGTGCGGCAAAAGCTCGGTCAGCCAGCCGCCGGATTTTCCGTGCTGCGCGAACTTGTACATCGTACCGAGCAGCTTCGCGTCCTTGCCGATTTGCGCGAGGCGGACATTTTTGGTGAGTTCGTCCGGCGTCTTTTCGCCATTGCGTTTGATCAACTCCGGCTTGTAGTCGAACAAATCGAGATGCGACGGCCCGCCCGACATGAACAGGTAAATGATGTTCTTCGCCTTGGGCGCGAAGTGCGGGCCAAACGGGGCGGAACCGCCGACACTTGGTTTCGCGTCGGCAGCGAACAGCTTTTCGTTGAGCAACGACGCCAGGGCCAGCGCGCCCATGCCAGTGCCGCAATGTTGGAAGAAGCGGCGGCGAGTGATGCGCTTCAATTCATCCATGCTTAGGTCATTCATAATTCGTCTTTCATCTTGCGTTCGCTAGTGTGACTAGCAGTCGCACACTGCATTGGACGCATGAGAAGCCCACAGTGCATGGCCTTTATCATCCAGTTCATCAAAATATTCGCCTCGCCAAAATGAGAGAAACGCAAAAATTGCCTGCCGTTGTTGTGACGTAAGCGAGTCTCGAAACATTGAAGCGTTGTCATTTTTGGTCAAAGTGTAAATGAGATGAGCCGGTGTTTCTGTCTTGTAATCGCGGACATGGCGCAAGCTCCACACCACGTAAGCGGGAATGTAGTAACGCCAACTACCTGGCGGCAAAAAGCAGAAGGCAGCAGTGTTACGCGCAATTTGGTCGTCGGGAATTTCTTCCCAAGAGCTGTCGTGTTCTTGGAAGCGAACTGACTCATCACCCCACTCGTCGGCAACTGCCGACTCGGCCAGAGTATACTTTGGCCTGGGCACGTCACTAAAGGCTGCGCAAACCATCTCGATAACGGCGGACGCTTGCATGATCACCCTTTCGTAATCGTCTCATCTAGGTTCAACAACACATTCGCAACCATCATCCACGCGGCGCGTTTGCGCGCGGCGAGATTGGCCGGACACTCGACGGAGCCGACGTTGAGCAACACCAACTTCGGCTTTTGGTGGGCTTTTGCCTCATCCTCCAACCAGGCAGCGAGTGCAACTGGCAACTTGAATGAAGTAGTTGTCATGCGGATATGGTATAAATTCCACGCCATTGACGCAATACATGAGGCTTGCATACGCCCACCTGGCCACCACGCGGTAGAAGCGCGTGTCGGAGTTCGCGGCTTCACTTGCTTCATTGGGAAACTAACGATAGTCTCACCGCATGTACGCCACTGCCATTGTGCGGGGAAACGTAGTACGGTTCCGGCTCCCGGACGCGCTGGCGCGCGCTCACAAGCGAAACGCCGGCAAGACCATGACCGCGCGACAAGCCGTTGAATTCGTGGAAGCCAGGCGCCGCGAACTCGCCTTGCGCCGCGCCCAGCCCTATCTTGAAGGTCGTTCTTGACACCTGCATCCTGAAGCTGGCGACACTGCCCAACGAAGACAACCCGGCGGCGCTGATTCTGGCGCTGGCCACGCGGGGGAGATTCGAGTGGTGGGCCTCCCCGGCGATCCTTGATGAATACGGCGCGGTGCTGGCCTCCGATCCGGAGGTGCTGGCCCTCGTGCAGGACGGCGCGCAACTGTGCCATCCCCTTTCCGTCTTGAGCATCATCCGCCATGAACCCGACAACCGGTTCGTGGAATGCGCGCTGGCGGTGGACGCGGATTTCCTGATCACGGTGAACACCGCTCGCGGGCATTTTGACCGCCGCCATTACGGCGCGACGCGAGTAGTGACGCCCGGTGAGTTTGTGAACCTTTCGACGGTTCAAAGGATCTTGGAGCAATAACGGAATCACAAGTCTTCGCGGACGGGGGCCGTTCATGCGTTGGTTATCCTTTCGTAATCGTCTCATCCAAATTCAACAACACATTGGCGACCATCATCCACGCGGCGAGTTTGCGCGCGTCGAGATGCGCCGGACGTTCGACGGAGCCGACGTTGAGCAGTGTTTCCGCGGATTGCGGGTCGCGCTCGAAGTTTTGGATTTGTTGCTCGTAAAATTTTTGCAGCCGTTGGCGCTCCACTTTGGTCGGCGGACGCGACACGCAAAGATTGAACGCAAATTCAAGTTGATGCGCGGGATCGCCACCGCCCTGCGACAGGATGCGCTGGGCCAGGGCGCGCGCGGCTTCGAGCAGCGTCGGTTCGTTGAGTCCAGCGAGGGCTTGCAGCGGCGTGTTCGTGCGTGGCCGCCGCGCGATGCAAACTTCGCGGCTCGGCGCATCAAAGGTCGCGAGCGTTGGATATGTGCAGACGCGCCGCCAGAAAGTGTAAACGGCGCGGCGGTAAAGGTCCGGCCCCTCGCTCACGGGCCATTCATCCACGCCAATTTCCGGCCGCAGGAATCCAATTTCCTTCCACAAGTTGGCGACCTGCACCGGGAACACGCTTGGTCCGCCAATTTCGGGATTCAGCAAGCCGCTGACAGCGAGCGCCTGGTCGCGGATCGTTTCGGCATCCAGACGGAACCGCGGCCCGCGCGCGATGAGACGATTGTAGAGATCTTTTTCGAGCAACTTGTCGTTCGCAGCGGCGCTCTGGCGATACGTGGCCGACATCACGATTTCCTTTTGAACCGCCTTCAAATCCCAATTCAACCGGACAAATTCCGTCGCCAGCCAGTCGAGTAATTCCGGATGCGACGGCGCTTCGCCCTGCCGCCCGAAGTCTTCGCTCGTCTTCACGATGCTCGTGCCGAAGAAACGTTCCCACAAACGATTCACCGTCACGCGCGCGGTCAACGGGTTGTCCGCGCTCACGAGCCAGCGCGCGAGCGCGAGGCGGTTCGCTGGCTCGCTCGAAGCAAGCTGGTTGAACAAACCCGGAACGCCAGGCGAAACGTCTTTGCCCTTGTCCAAAAAATTGCCACGGACGTGAACGAACGTCGGTCGCGGTTCCGTTCGCTCCTGCATGACGAGCGATGTGTATTTCGTAGCAGCCAATTCAGCTTCGCGTTGATTGGCGTAAAAAAGATCGCGCTCGATCTGTCGAATAGTCGGCGAGGCGGAACGAAAATGCGCAGCGAGCAGGCGTCGTTGCTCTTCCGTTCGCTGCGTGGCGGGCGTGGCCAGAACGAGCGCGGCGTCCGCCGGCACAGGCCAGAGTAAATCGGAATTTTTCTCGGTCGTCACCGAGAGGCGGATGCGCCCGACGGCGTGGTTGTTGCCGTGATAGTGATCGAACCGGAAACCCAGTTTTGTGCCACCGGAAAATCCCGTCGGCTCCTTCAATTCGGCGATCAGGAAATGGCGTTTGCCGAACTGCGGCGCGATGGCCCAGCCGGTTTTCGGGTGCCGATCAACCGCATGCTCCGCGCGATAGTAAAGTTGTTCCCAATCGGCCGTCGCCTTCGCAAAAGCGAGGTTCGTGTTGGCCGGCTTCGTGCCAGAAATCGGAATCGCTGACACCCCAAATTCATCGAGAATGAAGTTACCTGACTGCCCCCAGCGCCCCGGACCATTCTTGGGCAAACTCGGATCGGGCAGGACTTCAAGCAAGACCGCCGTGATGTTCTGCAAGCCGGTCTCGGCTTCGACCGTGATGGTGTCGTACATCGGGTTGAGGCTGCCGACCGCGAGCAGGGATTGATCGGGCAGGTTTGTATAGCTTGCGCCGCCGTTGGAGTACGCGTTGGTGAGGTGGAGCGTCGTCCACACATTCGTCTTGCCGGCCAGGCGCTGTTCCCAGGCAGCCTGCTCGACGGGCAGATTTTTTTCCGCCGCAGCGAGGTGGCGTTGCAGCGCCGCGATGCGCGCATGAAGGTAAGCCACCTTGTGCTGCACCGGCGGAGCGGGCACGGCGACGCTCGGCTCGGTGCTGTAATTGCCGCCATCGGTCGTGTGGTTGAAGAACCCATAGAACCGGTAGTAATCCTCCTGCGTGAGCGGATCGTATTTATGCGTGTGGCATTCAGCGCACATCATCGTCAACCCCAGCCAGGTCGTCGCGGTCGTGGCAACACGATCCTTCACGGCTTTGGTGCGGTATTCCTCGGCGTCGCCGCCGCCTTCATCGTTCATCTTGGTGTTGCGATTGAAGCCGGTGGCGATTTTTTGTTCGAGCGTGGCATTAGGCAACAGATCGCCGGCGAGTTGTTCGATGGAAAATTGATCGAACGGCTGATTGCGATTGAACGCGTTGATGACCCAGTCGCGATACGGCCAACTGGAGCGAACCAAATCCACCTGGTAGCCATTAGAGTCGGCGTAGCGCGCGAGGTCGAGCCACCAACGCGCGATGTGTTCGCCGTAATGCGGCGACGTGAGCAGGCGATCAACGAGTTTTTCGTAAGCGTCGCGACTGCGATCCTTGATGAACGCTTCCACCTCGGCGGGCGTCGGCGGCAGGCCGGTCAAGTCGAGACTCAGCCGGCGAATCAGCGTGGCGCGATCTGCTTCCACTGACGGACGCAAGTTTTCCTTTTCCAAGCGCGCGAGGATAAAACGATCGATTTCGTTTCGGCCCCAACTTTTGTTTTTAACATCCGGCAGCGCGGACCGTTCCGGTTTGATGAACGACCAGTGCTTCTTCGGATCAGCATCGGGCCAGTTTGCGCCCTGGTCAATCCACGCGCGCAAGTTTGCAATCTGCTCGTCGGTCAGCCGCGCGCCTTTGGACGGCATCATTTCGTCGGAATCGGTTGAGGTGACGCGGCGGATGATTTCGCTCTCGCTGCTTTTGCCAGGAACAATCGAGGGCTTGCCCGATTTGCCGCCGCGAAACGCGTTGGCTTTCGTGTCGAGGCGAAGTTTACTTTTTTGCTGATCTGGCCCGTGGCACTCGTAGCAGCGCTTGACGAAGATCGATTCGATATCGCGGCGAAAGTCGATGGCCGCCGGCGCGGCGGAGCAGAGCGGCGTTGAAACATTCGCCACGGAGATCGCAGCAACGCCAACGGTCAGGAGCAAAATATTTTTCTTCATGGCAAACGTCATCGCAGTTCTTTGACGGCTGATGCTGGAATGTTAGAAAGAAGCCCGGTGCGTTGCCACAGTTTTGTTTGAAGAATGACCTCGCGCAGGCGGTGGAAAAATTCCCAGGCCGGTCCAGAATTCTACCCATCCGCACAGGACGGCTTGTGGGATCGCAGGCTTCGCAACCGACTACGGGACGATCGCGGAATGGAGGTCGCCCACGGCGCGTTTCAGCGCGAACTGCGCGCGGTTGAATTCGGCCACGACGTTCAGGTGTTCCAGCCGCGCGCGGGTCAATTCCTGTTCGGCTTGCATGTCCTCCAGCACCAGGCCCACGCCAAACTGCTTTCGTTCACGCGTAAGTTTGAACAACTCCCCGGCCGCCGTCAGCACGCGCCTGGTCATTCCGAGCTGGTCGGCGAGCGAATCGACACGCGTGTGCGCTTCCACGACCTGGCGACTTACTTCATCGCGCGCCTTCTCCAGTTCGAGTTCTCCAGCGCGCAACCGGGCGTCCGCGGCGCGCAGCCGGTGGCGATCGAACAAACCGCCCGGACCAATGCGCCAGCTCAGTCCAAACAAATAATCCTGAGTGTCATCGAAGCGACCGAAACTGCCGTTGCGTCCGCCGCCCAGTCCTCCGAAAAAAGCCTGAGCACCCATCGTCGGAATCAACGGCCCGTGATGCGCGCCATCGCTGGCCTTCCGGACGGCTGCGACCTGCGCATCAAACTGCCGCAGTTCCGGTCGCAGAGCGTGTGCGTGTGCCATCAACGAATCGAGCGCGGCATTTGTTGCGATCAAAGTCAGCGGGGCGAGTTCGGTTGCTTCCGGCGTGAGGATCGTTGCGGGTTGCAACCGCAGCGTTTGCGCCAGTCGCGCCGATGCCAGCCGCGCTTGTTCCTCAACCTGCCGCAGCGTGACTTGGTTTTTCTCCACCTGCACTTGCGCGCGAAACACGTCGCCCTTGAATGCGATGCCCGCCTCGACTGCTTGTTGCAATTGCCGCGCGAATTCTTCCGCCAGCCGCACGGCCTCGCGCGCCACACCGATCGACGCGTGGGCGCGCGCCAGTTCGAAGTAATCTGCCGCCGCGGTGAAAACAATTTCCTGGCGCCGCGCTTCGGCGGCCTCCCCGGCCGCGCGCGCGAGTTGGCGCGCAACGAGCGATTTGTAGATGGCGTCGCCAAGATCGAGCTGGGCGTTGAACGACGCGCCGACGTTGTAGGATTGCTTGCTCGCGTCGAAAACATTTCCCGCCACATCTTGAATGCTGCCGTCGTGCCGCTTGTAGCCGATACCGGGCGCGATCCACGGGAAGAACTGCAGCCGCGCCTCTTCGTGTTGCGCTTTCGCCTCCTTCACCCGCTCGCGCGCAATCTGCACGTCCAGGTTCTGCGCCCCCGCCAGTTGCAACGCAGTGGGCAAATCAATCGGAAACTCCTTCGGTAAATGGGCGTCCGCTCCGAAAAATGTGAGGGAAAAACCAAAACACCAAAACCAAAACACCAAGCACCAAAAAACATTCAACCGCCAAACCTCAAACCCCATGCTCAAATAGCGCGCCATGTGGAGTCTGGCCGTAGGTGTTTGTTTGGAGTTTGGATTTTGTGGTTTGGTATTTATTCTCACTTCCCCTCCACCACGTTCACGGCCTGCTTGTCGGCCAGCGCCATCTTGCCCACGAGAATCACCGCCTCGCTCCCGGTCAAGCCGCCCAACACCTCGACCTTCGCGCCATCGTTGAAGCCAATCTTGATCGCCGTCTTCTTCGCCTTGCCACCGTCGGCGACGAAGGTGAAAGCGTTCACCTTCTCCATCACGAGCGCCTCGAAGGGGACGAGCAGCGCATCGGTGTGCTTCTCCACGCCGACTTTGATCATCGCATACATGCCGGGGCGCAGGGCGAGATCGGCGTTCGGCAGATCGGCTTCGGCGAGCATCGTCTTCGTCGCGTCGTCGAGCGCGAAGGATTGCCGCGTGACCTTGCCCTCAAAAACTTTTCCCGGCAGCCCCTCGACGCTCACCTTCACCGGCTGGCCTTCGCGCACCAGCGCCGCCTCGATTTCCGGCACGGCCACCTGCGCGCGCACGGTGCTGAAATCCATCAGCGTCAGCACCGCCGCGCTGGCCGCACTGCCGCCCGTCGCGGCCGGAATGAACGCGCCGGCATCCACGTAACGCATCGTGACCACGCCGCTGAACGGCGCGGTCAGCTTGCTGTAGCGCAGCAGCGTCTCCACGCGCTCGAGGTTCGCCTTGGCGATCTCGAACTTGCCCTTCGCGTCATCGACGGACTGCGGCGTGACCAGGTCGGGCGCTTTCTCGCGCGCGGCGCTGAGTCGCGTGGCGTCGAGTTCCGCGACCTTCAACTCGGCGCGATACTTCGCGAGGTCGGCGAGCAGTTCCGGCACTTCGATTTCGCCGAGCGCCTGGCCGGCCTGCACCTTGTCGCCCTTGTCCACGGCGATGGATTTCAAATAGCCCGGCACCTTGGCGTAAAGCGTGGCCTGCTGGTTGGCGCGAATGTTTCCCGGCAGCGTGACGTAGCGGATGATCTCGCCACGCGATGGGCGGGCGGTTTTGACTTCGACGGGCTTGGGCGCGTCGGCGCTGGTTACGCGCTCGCAGCCGAGCGCGAACACCGCGAGGCCCGCCACTATTCCAAAGGCTCTGTTCATAAAAATCTCCTGACGCTCATGGGTTCACCGCCGGCTTCTCGAACAGGCTGCTCGCCGGGTCTTCCGGATCAAGCGAAGGCGAACGGACTTTGTTCCGCGCGACGATGGCGAACACGCTCGGCAGTACGAACAGCGTGGCCAGCGTGGCCAGCGCGAGTCCGCCGACCACGGCGCGACCGAGCGGCGCGGTCTGGTCACCGCCTTCGCCGAGGCCGAGCGCGAGGGGGATCATGCCGGCGATCATGGCGCAACTGGTCATCAGGATCGGGCGGAGCCGCGAACGCGCGCCTTCGACGGCGGCCGTGGCGGCGGGCGTCTCGCCTGCCGCCACACGCGCCCGCTCGGCAAAGGTGACGAGCAGAATCGCATTCGCCACCGCCACGCCGATGGCCATGATTGCGCCGGTGGCGGACTGGATGTTCAACGTCGTGTGGGTGAGCCAGAGCGCCATTACCACGCCGGCAAGCACGGCGGGCACCGTGGAGACGACGGCGAGCGAAAGGCGCAGCGATTGGAAATTTGCCGCGAGCAACAGGAAGATGACCACCACGGCGATGAGCAGGCCGGACTGAAATCCGCCAAGCAGTTCGGTCAACGGCACGATTTGTCCACGCAACGTGACGCTGGTCTTGGGCGGCGGAGCGCCGGCGTCGGCGATGGCCTTCGTGATCTGTTTCGCCACGCTGCCGAGGTCCGAAGCGTGGATGTTCGCGGTGATGCTGACGACGCGCGCCATGTTGTAGCGTTCGTATTGCCCGACGGCCGTGCCGGGCGCGACACTGGCGACGTTGCGGAGCAGCACCGACTTTCCGCCGCCCGCGGACACCGGCACGTTCTTCACGTCTTCGAGCGAAGTCGTCTTCACCTGCGGAATTTGAATTTGCAGGTTGTAACTGACACCTGAGTTCGGGTCAGCCCAGTAGTTCGGCACGGTGAAACGGCTGGACGTGGTGGCGGCAACGAGCGAGCGCGTCACGTCGCCGACCTTCACACCGAGCAGGCCGGCACGCTCGCGGTTGACGTTCACCTCGACCGTCGGGAAATCGAGCGACTGGACGAAGTGAATGTCGCGCAGCGCGGGAATCTCCTTGAGCTTCGCGTAAATCTTGTCGGCGTGCTCCTTGTTGACCGCGAGGCTGGGGCCGCTGACGGCGACCTCGATGGGCGTCGGCGAGCCGAAGCTCATCACACGGCTGACGATGTCGCTCGGCTCGAAGGACACGCGCACGTCGGGCAGTTCGGCAGCGAAGACGGCGCGGAGTTTTTCCTTGAGCGCGGGAATTCTCACGGGCGCGCCGGCGTTGAGCTGGATGGAAAGGTGCGCCTCCTCCGGCCCGCCGTTCCAGAGGTGGATGAGGTTGACCGGATAATTCGCCGCGTGAACACCGACGAGTCCCATCGTCAGCGCGACATTGTTGGAGCCGGCTTCGCGCTTGATGAGTTCGAGGGCGCGCAAGGCAACTTGCTCGGTGTTCTCGACGCGAGTGCCAGTGGGCGCGCGCAGGCGCAGGGCGAGCTGGCCGGAGTCCACCGTCGGGAAAATTTCCGTGCCGAGTTTCCGGCCAACGAACCAGACGAGAGCCAGCGACGCGACGAGATACACAGCCACGAGCAGCCAGCGCGCGGTGACGATGGGACGGAGCAAGCGGGCGTAGGCATTCTGCATTTTGCCGAAGAGCGAAGCGTCGTGAATCTCGCCGGCATGACCGCGCAAAAACCACACGCTCAGGATTGGCACCAGCGTGCTCGACAGGATGAACGACGCGACCATCGAGAAACCGACGGCGAGCGCCAGCGGGACGAACAGCGCTTTGGCCGCGCCTTGCATGAAGAACGCGGGGATGAACACGGCGAGCACGCAGAGCATCGCGAGCAAGCGCGGCAAGGCCGTCTCGCGCGTGGCGTCGAGCGCGGCGCGGGCCAGCGAAGCGCCTCGCGCGAGGTGCGCGTGGATGTTCTCGACCGCCACCGTCGCTTCATCGACGAGGATGCCCACCGCCAGCGCGAGACCGCCGAGCGTCATCAGGTTGACGCTCTGGCCGCTGATCCAGAGCGCAAACGCGGCGGCGAGCAGCGACAGAGGAATGTTGATGACCACGATAAACGCGCTGCGCCAGTCGCGCAGGAAGAGCAGCACCATCAAGCCCGTCAGCACCGCGCCGACAGCCCCCTCCTTCACGAGGTCGCGGATGGAGCGGCGCACGACGGGCGATTGATCGAACTCGTAGGTGACCTTGATGTCGTCCGGCACGACGCCCTGAAACTTTGGCAGACTCCGCTTCACCAACTCGACGACGGTAAGCGTGCTGGCGTCACTGCGCTTGGTGACGGGCATATAGACAGTGCGGCGACCGTTCACGAGAGCGAAGCTGGTTACGATGTCACTCGTGTCTTCGACCGTCGCCACGTCGCGGAGGAAGACCGCACCGTTGGCCCCGACGCGGAGCGGCACGCCTTCGAGATCCTTGATGTTCTTCACCACGGCGTTGACGGGCACGATGGGATATTTGTCGCCGAGATTCATGTTGCCCGACGGGCTGATGGTGTTGGCCTGCGACATGGCGGTGACGATTTCGTCGGGCGACATGCCGAGCGCCTTCAGCCGGTCGGGCTTCACGTTGATGACGATGGTGCGCGCGCCGCCTCCGAACGGCGGCGGAGCGGACACGCCGGGCAGCGTGGCGAACAAAGGCCGCACCATGTTGAGCGCGGCGTCCTGCATCTGGCCGACGGTGCGCGCCGGATTGTCGGTGGAGAAAACGAGGTAGCCGACCGGCACGCTGCCCGCGTCGAAGCGCGTGATGAACGGCCCCGGTGTGCCCGGCGGCATGAAGGCGCGCGCGCGGTTCACGTAGGCCACGGTCTCGGACATCGCGGCCGACATGTCCGTGCCGGGATGAAACTGGAGCTTCATCAGGCTCGCGCCCTGAATCGACTTCGACTCCACGTGCTCGATGCCGGTGATGTAGAGGAAGTGATATTCGTAGTAGTAAGTGAGGTAGCCCTCCATCTGCGCCGGGTCCATGCCGCCAAACGGTTGCGCGACGTAGATGGTCGGGATGCCGAGCGGCGGAAACACGTCGCGCGCCATGCGCTGCATCGCCACCCACGCGCCGAGCGCGACCGCAATGACCAGCACGACGACCGTGAGCGGCCGGCGCAGGCTGAGTTGGATGAGATTCATCGGTTGCTCGCGCCAACTTGAGCAGCCAGAAACTTTCTTGCCAGCGTTTTCATTTCTGCACGGCAAAGATGCGAATCTCCGCGTGCGCATCACCGCGTTGAGGCACCGCTAGGTAAAACTCATTCCGGTCGGCGGAGAAGAAGGAGGTTCGCGCTCCGGCGCGGGTCGGAAGCCGCTCGCGCAACTCGTACGAGTCAGCAGCGCGCTGTGCGATGACATCCACGAAACCTTCGCCGCAGGAAATGTAGAGGCGTTGGCGCGCGGCGTCGTAGAACAGATCGTCGGTGTCGCCGGAGATGGCGAGGTCGGCCACGGCTTTGCCGGCCGAGGTGTCGAAGACAACGAGCCGAGCCGGCTTGCGACAGCCAACAAAGAGACGGTGATTGGTTTCGTCGAGCGCCATCGGGAAGTGGGCTTGAAATTTCTCCATCGGCCAGGTTGCGGTGACGGACTGTTTTTCCCGGTCGATGATGGCGATGTGTTTGGCATCGGTCACGTTCACGAAAATCCGGCTGCCTTGTGTCTCCAACTGGAATGACTCCGGGTGAGCCGCGAGCTTGATGCTCCCGGTTTGTTTCATCGTCGTGGAGTCGATGATGGCGAGCGCACCTTCCCCATAGCCGACGTAAATCAACTTCGCCTTTGGATCGAATCGCACGTTGTCGGCGTCGTCGAGCGAGCCGAGAGTTTTCAACAATCCATACGAACCGCCGTCGAACAGCTTGACCGTGCCATCGTCTCCGTTGGCCACGATGATTTGATTTTGTTCCGCGAGGCAAAGCACGCCGGTCGGTTTGCGGAGTCCGGCGATGCTGTTGAGATGTTTGCCCGCGGCAAGGTCCACGACTTCGAGCGTGTTGTTGCCCAGCGCGGCGACGAACAGGCGCTTCCCTCTTGCGTCGATGGCGAAATGGTCGAAGCGTCCCTTCACGCCCGGCAACGGAATGGTCCTGGTGAGCTTGAGCGCGGGCGGCTCGGCGGCGCGCAGTCCCAAGGCCGCGATACAGAGCAACAGAGAGGCTGCGGTTTTCATGGATCGAATCTCACTGGCTGCCGTAGCTGAAATCGTCGAACAGCGTCACGCTGTCGGCCTTTGTCCAAACGCCGACCATGCCGGCGTCCTTAAACGTCGCGTCATCCCATTCGAGCGCGGGCTTGCCGTCGAGTGCGACCTTGAAGTGGCTGCCCGCAAACTCCACGCGCAGAGTGTGCCACTGGTTGCCCGCGACCTTCAGGCTCACGCGCTTCTTCTCCGTCCGCTTGCCTTTGATGGTGTGGTAAATCGTCACGTTGTCTTCAAGCGCGTTGGCGCGGGCGATGTAGTAGTTGTCCGCGTCCTTGGCCCGCCAGATGACGCCGCCCGCCTGGTCTTCCTTGCCGGAGACCGGCTTGAACTTCACTTCGACAAAACCGTCCTTGAGGCTCGTGTCGTCTTTGATGCAGACCGGGTAAGTCGCCTCGCCGGATTGCTTCAGGACGTTGGGTTTGCTCGGTGCGGTGTCGTCTTTTGCGACCGTCCATTTCGGTTCACCCTTGCCGGTCTTCGTCGTGGTCCATCCTGGCGGTGCCGCGCCGGGCTTGGCGTCGTCGAAGTTCACAGTTTCGCCGCGTGTGCTGATAAGTCCCGACATGGTTACCAACATGATGAGTTTTTTCATGAGGTTACTGGTGTTGACTGGCGAGTGCCGACTTCACGGCTTGCGCCAGCGCCGACGCTTTTCCCCGGCCCCAATAGTGCAGAAACAAAATGCGCGGCTCCTCGCCCGCCATGTGATGATGAATCGCGACGATATTCACGGCGGACTTGCGCAACGATTTCAGCACGTCCTGCAACTCACTTTCGAGCGCCGCGAAGTCGCCATCCACCACTGCGTCATCGTCAGTGCCAGCGAAGGCAGCCCACGTGTTTACGCCGAGTTCCTTGGTGGCTTCGCAACCGCACGGCATTTTTGCTTTGCGCCCGGAGACGAACTTGAACATCCCGTCCTTGGACTGGCCCGGACCGAGAACGCCTTCGAGCACGGCGACGGAAATCGAATTCCCGCCGGGCAACGGTTTGCCGAATGACTTCGCCGGCTGCGGCTGCGCCGCGCGGATTTCCCTCGCCGCCGCGAGCGCCTTCTGCACGCCGGCGGCCAGCGCTTCCGTCGCGCCCTCGCCCTCGATGTGCATGAAATAAACCTTCGGCTCATCGAAGAAGAAGTGGTTGTGCAGCGCGGTGACTTTGAGTCCGCCGTCGAGCAGGACGCTCATTACGGCATTCACTTCGTCCTGAAAGAGCACGAGATCGCCCATGACCATCGCTTCCTCCTTCTTCCCGCTCACAAATCCGGCCCACGAAGTGAGTCCCATGAACGGCGGCATGCGCCAACCGTCCACCGTCACAGGCACGTCGTTGCGCGGCGCGGTGACTTTGAACACGCCTTCGCCGGCGCTCCAAGCTCCAGCCAGCCCGGTGACTTGTGAGATGCGATTGGTGTCGAGCGCCGCTGCCACCGTGAGCGGCAGCACGGCAATGAGCGGACAAATAAGAAAGAAACCGGCGCGAATCAAGCGTTGCACAACGCCGACGCTAGTATTTGATTCAGATATTTCAAGTTGAAATACTTGTTACATTCCATAGGCTGGCACGCGTGACCGTTCCCCACAAATGGCTTCTCCTCATGTATGGACTGCCCACCAAGCGCGGCGCGGCGCGCGTCAACCTTTGGCGGCAGCTCAAGAAGTGCGGCGCGCTGCCTTTCAAAACATCGGCCTACCTGCTGCCCGACCGACCGCCGCAAAACGAGCGACTGCAATGGCTGGCCCAGCAGGTCCGCGACAGCGGCGGCGAAGCCACCATTATCCGCGTCACGGAAATCGAGGGCCTTCGCAACGAGGATCTCGTGCGGCAGTTCAATCAAGCGCGGGCGGCGGATTACGGCGCGCTGCTCTCCGCGCTGAACCAGTTGCTTTCCAGAAACCGGAAGCGTCCGGGCGACTCCTTTGCGGCGGATCTGGAACGCCTGGCCCGGCAGTTCGAAGAGGTCCGCACGATCGATTTCTTCGACTGCCCGAAAGCGCAAGACGCGCAGATGTCCCTGAAACGTGCCGCCAGTTGGCGCGTCGCCCGGTCGAAGACCGCTCCACCGCTCGCGATCAAAAAGTTCACTGGAAAAACATGGCTGACACGGCCCCGGCCGGAAATTGATCGTGTTGGTTCGGCTTGGCTCATCCGCAAATTCCTCGATGCGAAGGCGCGTTTCATTTTCGGCACCGACCCGGCGCGGCATCCCGGCGCCATTCCTTACGACATGCTGGACGTGGAATTCACGCACCACGACGACGATTGCACGTTCGAGACGCTGGTGAAACGTTTCGGCATCGCGGACAAAGCCGTGTCGAAGATTGCCGAGATGGTGCATGACGCTGATCTGGAAGACGGCAAGTTCCAGCGGGTTGAATGTGTCGGCATCGACCAAGTGTTGAAAGGCTGGGCCAAAAGCGGCTGGAACGACGAAGAACTGCTGGCGCGCGGCGTCGAATGTTTCGACGCGCTTTACCTGTATTTGAGCAAGCGAGGCTGAGAACGACACTCGCTCATGTTCTTGGATAAAGATTTTCTCCGGCGTGACGGCCTTGAGGTCATGTCCCGGTCAGGAGGGAATTTGACTCCGCACACTTGGTACGAGTGAATGCGCAGCGACAAACCATCCTCACGGTCATGGTCGCCGTCTACCACCACTTGAATTCCGGATCCGGCACGGTGCCGATCCAGTTGTTCATCTCCTTGGGGAAACGATAATTCTCCACGTGGCCATCGCCGAAGAGCATGTTTTCGAAACGTTTGCCCTTGTCGTTGTGCCAGACTGAGCGAGGGCTCACGATGTTACGGTTGGCGTGCCACGGCCAGTCGCCCTGAATGATTTTCGTCGAGGGCTTTTTGGAAACTTCGCTATCCTTGATCGGAGTGCCTTCAGGCGTGCCTCGCCCCGCCTTGGAATCCGCCGTCACTTTCTTGACGCGAAAGGCGTCGCCGGACCATTCGACCAGGTAACTGTTGCCCCAACCTTCCCAGCAAGTTTTTGGCGGCGGATTCAACTCATCACCTTTGTCGGCCGGACAATGGAACAACTCAACCGCCCCGACGTACTTGTTCAACGGCCGGTTCGTCTCCTGCACCTTGCCGCCGTAATCGGCGGCGTTACCGCCGATGTACGCGTTGGTCCAGTATTTGCCGCCGGTTGCACCCCAGCCGTCATGCGCCGGATAGGAGTCGCTGTTATCATCGACGTACATCTTGAACGCCAAGCCCATCTGCTTCTGGTTGCTGATGCATTTGACGCTCTGCGCCTTGATTTTCGCACGCGCCAGCGCGGGCATCAACATGCTCGCCAGAATCGCAATGATCGCGATCACGACGAGCAACTCGATGAGAGTGAAGGCCACGTTCGCTTTCCAGTGGGAGATCGCGACAGGAGATTGGGCAATCGTTCTTTTCATGCTGTGCAAAAAGCTAGCGCGCCTGGCAGCCAATGAAAGCCCGAAATAAGTTGCGTTCCCGTCGCCACGCGCCGCGCTCATTTCAGCGACGCCAGAAACTCGACGAGATTGCGGATGTCCTGCTTGCTGAGAGTTTGCGCCAGCGCTTCGGGCATGGCGGACAGGCCTTTGTCGCGCGTCTTGATGTCCGCCTTCTTGACTTTCAGCAAGCCGTCCTCCGGCGAGTTCAATTCAAGCACGTTGGCAGACTCGCTCTTGACGATGCCCGCGTAGCTCGTGCCGCTGTTCAGCGTGACGATGACGCTCTCGAACCCTTTGGCGATTTGCCGGT
>JACPZS010000153.1 GCA_016195385.1 Verrucomicrobiota bacterium | reverse complement strand
CAAACTGGTGGTGGCTTTCATCAAACGGTCGGAGCGTTTGGCCTGCGGCAAAGAAATCATGGCCTTCTCGTTACAGAACTCGAAACGCGTTGTCTATTCCCAATCAAGTCTATTGGATCGCGGCTATTTCGACTTCGCCCGCTGGCATCGGCTGTATCAGTGCGGCGCTTTCTTCGTCACCCGCGCCAAGCAAAATTTCCGTTGCGCCCGTCGTTACTCCCGTCCCGTGGATAAAACCACCGGATTGCGCTTCGACCAGACCGTCGTGCTGACCGGCTTGAAGGCCCGGCACGATTATCCCCTCCCGCTGCGTCGCATCGGTTATCGCGATCCCGAAACCGGCCAGGCGCTCGTCTTCCTGACCAACCACTTCACCGTGCCGACGCTGACCATCGCGCAACTGTATCGGGGCCGCTGGCAGATCGAATTGTTCTTCAAATGGCTCAAGCAACATCTGCGCATCAAAGCCTTTTATGGCACCAGCCCCAACGCGGTGCGCACCCAAGTTTGGAGCGCCATCGCCGTTTATCTGCTCGTCGCCATATTGAAAAAACGTCTGCATCTGAGGGTCAGCCTCTACACCATTCTACAGATTTTGAGCCTCACGCTTTTCGAGAAAATACCCATTCCACGGGCACTGGCTCAACTTCCACCCACTCCCACATCATCCGACACCGATAATCATCAATGTTTACTGGGCTTTTAAGCGGGACAGGAGTGCATTGGTGTAATTCTTTACGTTGGCGGCCGGTACGACGAAGCTCTGGTCGAGGTTGATAAATCACTCAAGCTCTCACCTGATTTCCTTCCTGCTTACAAAATGAGAGCCAAGATCTTCCTCGTGCAGAAGAAGATTCCAGAAGCCATTGTCGAGATTGAAAAAATCCGAAAACAGACGGGGGACATCCCGTACGCACTTGGTAACCTAGGCTACGCTTTTGCCCGCGAATGAGGCGCGCCAAATCCTCGAAAAGTTGAATAGCGTCTCGACCAACGGTGGTGCCGCGTCCATTGAAATTGCGATGGTTCATCTCGGCTTGGCTGGGTTGGATCAAGTTTTCGTCCGGCTGGAGCATGCGGTCGAGAGACGCGACTCGGATCCGCGAACGTGGAAGAACGATCCGCTTTGGGGCGACGTGCGACTCGGATCCGCGAACGTGGAAGAACGATCCGCTTTGGGGCGACGTGATCAAAGACCCGCGCTACGCGGCGCTGCTCAAGAAATACGGTTTGGACAAATGAGCAAGCCGCTTTGGACTGCGCCGGCAGAGCGCAGCAGCGACGGCGCTACAGATTTCGGCAACGCACGACGCGCCCATCAATTCTTTGGCGTCCACAAGTGAAAGCGGCGTCCAGCCGCCGCAGTCCAAATTTGTCGTCATCGCGCCGACGGCGCGCGTCATTCTTAGTCCCGTCGGGACGCCCGAGAATAGCCCAGCGATTCATCGCTGGGTTGGAAGAGTCGTGGAGCAAAGTCCCGCAGGGACGAAAGAAGATTGTTTTTTCGGGAGGTCGCATTAGTTCGACTCTTTCGCCCCTCCGGGGCTTCGCATTACTCCGTTACTTTCCCCAGCGTTGAAACGCTGGGCTATTTTCTGTCGCCCTCCGGGCTTGAGACATGAGCAGCAGCACCAAGCAACGCCAACTCGCCACCATCATGTTCACGGACATGGCCGGCTGGCCGCAATCTTTCAAACCGCAGATTGACGGGACGAACGCAGATAACCACGTTCGCGCCACGCTTTTGAGTTGGCAGGCGGGTTTCACCAATTGGGTGAATCCAGAACGAGCGAGAAACTGGTTTGCCATCCGCGTTGTTCTGCGCCTGTCTGCGGTTTCCGTGATAATGTTCCAAAAGTATTTCACCAGAGTGCGCAACTTAATGGTTCCTTAATTCAGTTGCGTGTAGGCTTCCAGAGTTCGAGATCGAAAAACCGTATCCCGGTTGGACGACGTCCGGACAATTTTGCTAAGATGACGGCGATGAGAATTTTGGTCGTGGAAGACGAACCGCGCCTGTTGCGCAACCTCGCCAAGGCGTTGCGCGAGGAAAGCTACGCCGTCGATACCGCCGACGCGGGCGACGACGGTCTCTACAAAGCCGAGAACTACGATTATGACGCCATCGTGCTGGACGTGATGCTCCCGCGCCTCGACGGCTGGGAGCTGCTTGCGCGCCTGCGCAAACAAAAGCGAACGCCGGTGCTGATGTTGACCGCGCGCGACGCCACGACCGACCGCGTGCGCGGACTCGACAACGGCGCGGATGATTATCTCGTCAAACCATTCGATCTCACGGAACTGCTTGCTCGCTTGCGCGCGCTCATCCGGCGCTCGGCGGGCGATGGGCGCAGCGAAATTGAATTGGGCGACATCGCCCTCGACACGCGCTCGCGTTCAGTCACCCGCGCTGGCGAGGCGGTCACGCTCACAGCGCGCGAATACGCCATTCTCGAATATCTCGCGTTGCATCGCGGCGAAGTCGTCTCGCGCACGACGCTTTACGAACATCTCTTCGACGAAAACGACGACACGCTTTCCAACCTCGTCGATGTGCATGTGTTCAACCTGCGCAAAAAACTTGGACAACAACTCATCGCGACGCGGCGCGGCCAAGGATATTGCATCGAAACTTGATTCGCCATCATGTTCCTCCATTCCATTCGCTGGCGGTTGACCTTGTGGCTCGCGTTTCTGCTCGGGTGCGTCCTGAGCGGATTCGGTGTGACGGCGTATCAGCTCCATCGCGTGAACCAGTTCACGCAACTCGATCAGGAATTGGAGCGACGGTTGACCGCTGTGAGCGCTGATGTGCGTCGAGGCCCGCCGTTTGGCGAGCGCATGGGCCGGCCGCCGTTCGAGGAAGGCCCCGGTCACCCGCCACCGCGACACGGCCCGCCGGATGGGATGCCGTTTCGCGGCCCGCCTGAAGGCCGGCCCGGCCCCGGCCCGCGCGAAATTCGCCTCTCTGCCCAGACCGCCGGACTCTTCGACGAAGCGGACACTAACGGGTTTTATTTCGCGACGTGGTCACGTGAAAGCGCGCTGCTCAAAAGCTCGACCAACGCGCCGCCGGCGGTTCCGCACCCGGAGCGGCTCGGCCGCGATACGCGGACACACACGCGGACGCGCGAGACGTTCAGCGAGGCGTATCATTTCACCGAGTTGGGCGATTGCGTGCTCGTCGGCCGTTCCATCGTCGCGGATTTGCATTCCATTCATCGCTTTGCCGGATGGCTCATCATCGCCGGCAGCGCCGTGCTCGCATTGGGTGTGGCGGGCGGCTGGCGGCTCGCCTCCAACGCGCTGCGCCCCGTTGCGGACATCAGCGCCACCGCCTCGCGCATTTCCGCTGGCAAACTCTCCGAGCGCATCAGCGTGGCCGAAACGGACAATGAACTCGGCCATCTCGCCGGCGTGCTGAACTCGACCTTCGCCCGGCTCGAAGCCGCCTTCGCCCAGCAGGAACAATTTACGGCGGACGCTTCGCACGAACTCCGCACTCCGCTCGCTGTTCTCATCTCCGAAGCGCAAACTACGCTCGCCCGCGAACGCACCGCCGGCGAATATCGTGAAACTGTCGAAGCCTGTCTCGAAGCCGCGCAGCAAATGAGCCGGCTCACGGAGTCCTTGCTGCAACTGGCGCGTTTCGACGCCGGACAGGAAAACTTCGCGCGGCACCCGTTCGATCTTGCCGAAACCACGCGTGCTTGTGTCGAACAAATCTACGCGCTCGCCCTTCAGCGGGGAATTCGAGTTGAGTGTGATTTGAAACCCGCGCCGGCACTGGGGGACGCAAATCGAATTGGCCAGGTTGTCACGAATCTGCTGACCAACGCAATTTACTACAACCACGAGCACGGCGAGATTCGCGTCGCCACCGCCGTGCAAGATGGCCAGGCCATTCTGACCGTTGCCGACACTGGCATCGGGATTGATACGGAAGATTTGCCGCATGTGTTCGAGCGTTTTTATCGGGCCGACAAGTCGCGCGCCCGTACGCAGGGTCGCACTGGGCTCGGACTGGCGATCACGAAAGCGATCATTGAAGCGCAGTCAGGGAATATCGAAGTATCCAGCGAGCACGGCAAAGGGAGTGTTTTTGTGGTGCGAATCCCTTCGGCTCCCGGCGCTTGCGTGCCATCACCATCTCTGGGTGCTCCGACTTGACAGCGCTTTGAATTGCGGCAACGCGGGTGTGGTGTCCAGCCGCGGCCGGTTCAAAGGGTCTTTTTCCACAGCGCGCGATCCTGAAGCATGACTTCGCGCAGCATCCGCAGCGGCGGCGCGCCGTGTCGGAGCAATTCGTCGTGCAACCGTTGGAGCGAAAACGCTGCGCCTTCCTGAGCCTGCCAGTCGCGCCGGAGTTTGAGAATCTGTAGTTTGCCCAGCGTATAGGCGAAGTAACCGGGATCGAACGTGCCGCGCGTGGCTTCCGACCGCGCCGGTTTCTCTTCGTAATAGCAATTTTCCCGGAAGAAACGCGTCGCGTCGTCCACGCTTGCGCCCTGGCAATGGAGCTTCACCGCGCAGCACAGTCGGCACAAGCGCAGCAAGGCTTCATCGGATTGCTCAAGCCGGTATTTGGCGGCGCGCACCTGCGCTTCACGCGGCGCATCCGGCGCGCACTGGCCGAAGCCTTCATCCACTAACATCTGCTCGGTGTAGTGCGCCCAGCCTTCGACGAACGCATACGTTGCGAAGATTTTTTTCACGCGCGTCGCGGCCGAGGCGTTGAGCGCGAGGAACTGCACGTAATGTCCCGGGTACGCCTCGTGAATGCTGGTCACGTCCAGGGCATAATAATTGAAGGCGGTCAGCCATTCCTCCTTCTGCGCCGCCGGCCACTGCGGCTCGGTCGGCGTGACGTAGTAATATGCTTCCGTTGCCTTCGTCTCGAACGGCCCCGGCGTGTCCATCGAAGCGAAGCTGGTCGCGCGCTGTGGCGGGGGCGTTTCCTCGACGCGCGCCCGCACCTCCGAAGGCAGCGTCACGATGCGATGATCCACGACGAACTGCCGGATCGCTTCCAGGTTTTTTCGTGTGTCCGGGATCAGGCCTTGCGCGGTGGGATGCTCGCGTTGGATGGCTTTGAAGACTTCGATGGCGGGTTTATCCGGATCAATGACACGGGCCGCCGCGACGAACCGCGCTTGTTCCGCGCGCAGTTCACGCAGGCCGATTTCGAGAATTTCTTCCGGCGTCTGATCAATCAAATCGTTGCGGAGCATCTGCGCAAAAGCCGCGCGGCCCAGCGCGAAACGGTCGCTGGCCTTCGGCAGCTTTTCGGATTTGAGCCAGGCGGCGAAGGCTTTGAATTCACTCACCGCCACGCGCTGGGCCGCTTCAAACTCGGCCAACGCTGCGGCGTCGTTCGCCCGGCGCGCTTCCGCGAGTGCTTCCTTTTCCAAGAACGACACGCCGCCTTCCGCCACTTCAATCGCCGTTTCGACAAACGGCCGCGGCAGGACGGCGTCGAGATTCGTCCGCGCGGCGGCAAACCAAGCTGGCGCGTGGCGCAGGACCGCTGCGGCTTGACGTATGCGCTGGTGAAGTGGCGCGAAGTCGCGCGTGAAATAAATCAACACGTCCAACCCGCCGGCGTAGGTCATCGGGTTCTGCGCATAGGCGCGCTGGGTTTCGATCGCCCAGCGGTCATGCGCGATGCTCGCGCGCAGCAGGCGCACGTCCCAGCGATTCGGGGACGATAATTGCGCGCTGGGCAGCGCCGCCAGCGCCGCGTCGAAGCGTTTCAAGTTTTCCCGTTCCGCCTCCAGCGCCGCGCGATCCCAAATGGCGAACTTGCCGTCATACTGATGCCAGCCGAGCGCTACCGCCTCGAGCGGTCGCTGCGCGAAATGGCTCGCGAGATACGCATCTGTCAATTGCTGGAAGCTCGTGTCAGCGGATTTCGGAGTGGGCGTGGACACGCAGCCGGCGAGTACAGCGAAAAACAACGGGACCCAAATTTTCATGCGTCGCAGTGTGCCGAGCTTACACCGCGCCGCCAATTGAAAACGCAGCCGGCGCCGCTGTTTCCTCCCGTTGGCGCGACAAAAACTTGAGCTGGAGAAGCAGCGATTGGGAACTCAAGCAGTCGGGGAATGAAATTCGCCTCCCGGATCCATGTTGGCGCGCGCGAATCCAGCTTTGAAATGCATCATTTGCTTGATGCAACGCGGGCGATGGCACGGGCAGAAATCAAGGCTGAAATCAAGGCTGTCAAAACTCTTTAGAAATGTCCCCTAGTTAACTCACGAGAGAATGTCCCCTTTGTTGTTGGTTGTTCCTGGTCTGCTTTCCTCGGCTGGGGGTGCGG
>JACPZS010000128.1 GCA_016195385.1 Verrucomicrobiota bacterium | reverse complement strand
GGCAGCGGCGGCGGCGGTGGTTCAGCGGGCGGAGTGTTCGTCGAGCCCGGGGGCGGCGACCCCGGAACATTCGTCGCTTGCCGTATGCGGAAGAAACCCATCCTCCCGAACAACGGCAACGCGACTGGAGCAGTGGTGACCGGGGTTCCGATGTCCTCCCACGGCAAGGATAGACTCGGTTTACCTTGGGCTTGGAATGGCCCGATACCACCGATCCAGCTCAACGTGACTTGGCTGGAATCGAAGTTAATGGCGGTGAGGCGCAACTCATTTGACCCAGTTGTGAATTCGATGGTCAGCATGGGTGTATTCGCGGGATCTTCTCGCGAGGCGAAACGCCGGGCGGTCTCCGGTTTGTTTTCATCGCGACTCAGCAAAACCCAGCCGAAATTGCTGTTGGGTTCTTCCAGCCAAAATTGAACATCGCGGACTAGAGTTGGCGTGGACGCGAACGTATATGCGCCACGCCCCGTGACGTCGATGGAAGCGCTCACGTCGGCCCCGAAATCATTGCCGATGACGCCGCCGGCAGCTGACCAAGGGATACCGGGATTGATGCGAGCATTCCATGTCGATTCGCCCGGTGCCGCCGGCTGGCCGGATGAGCTGGTCTGCGTGCCTTCCGTCCATGTTTGATTCACGCGGTGAAGTTCGAACGCGGAATCAACACCGCCGCTCGAAGGCTGACGGGTGACGCGCAGAGCGAGCGATGCGGATTGAATGGTTGCTCCGGTCGGCACCTTGCCGTTCAAATCGAAACGCAGTAGCGCCCGCGTCCGTTCGCCGCTGCCCACGCCACCGGCGGCGAAATCGAAATGGCTGCCGATGTTATGATCGGGAAATTTTTGATGCAACGTGGTGTCGGCGGCAGGGGTGAGGATCATGGTTTCCGAGAACGCCGTGCGGCAAATGAACGCAACGACAAGAGACCAAAGCAAACGGGCAATTCGAGACTTCGTCGTCGGATAAGGCTGGCGGAGGTTTGATGCAGTCATGCCATGTTCGTCGGAGCAGTGAGAGAGTCCTTACAGGGATCTCCCCGCCGCATTCAGGGTTACAAGGAGAGTCTGCGCCGTCGTATTTGGCGTCGCACCTCGTTCGACTGGCTCCCGTCTCCGTAGCATTTTCTTTGTAAGGTTTCCCGAGCGAACGCGACTGATGAGAGGTGAACAACGGAATAAATAGATTTGGCCACGCTTGGCTGCGTACCCGCTGAACTGTGGACACTGACAGCCCTCACTACCCCCGTCAGCCCTCGTCGGCGAGCGCAACCACGCCTTACATTCCGAGGCGCATGTCCGACCCGGAGCGGTGAGTGGAATTGTATGGCGATTACCTGTTCAAATCTGCGCTCATGCGACGCGGCCAAGGCGGAGGACGCAGTGCAGGAAACATTCCTGCGTAGCTCAAGGGCGGCAAGACTTTCACGGGCCGGTCGGCGGAAAAGAGTTGGCCGGTCGGCATCCTAAAAAAAGTGTACGACCATTACCGCAAAGCGAGCCGGTGACTTCTTTTACAGACATGGAGTTCTACTCGGCCGAGGAAAGCGACCGTTTCATTCCAGACGGTATTTTCAAGGATGGATGGATTCACGAACTCGGCCCGCAGGAGCGGTCGCCTCCCGGCGCGAGTTTGGACAGCGAAGTGTTTTGGAAAACGTTCGACGATTGCTCGACCAAGCTGCCGAAGAACGTCGCTGCCGTGTTCAACTTGCGCGCTGCTCAACATTTCAGAAAACAATTTGTGAGTGATGCTGCATCGCACCCGCATGGCGTTGGGTCGCTGCCTGGAGACGAATTGATTTGTGAAGCAGAATGTGTCCGAATGAAAATCTTCGATTCTCTCAAAACGCGCTGGATCGTGTGGATGGGGAATCACACGCCGAATTGCGCGGAGATGTCCCGGCTGGTGTCGCGGTCTTTGGAACAGCCGCTTTCCATGTGCATGTGGCTCAAGAGGCGACTGCATTACCTGATCACACATGGTGCAAACGCTATTTCACGCACTTGCGGTTTCTCCATGAAGCCGCGCCGCACAGTCGCTGCGCTTTCAGGTCTTCAATCTCGAACTCGATGAAGGGCTTTGAGTCATCTCGATATTCTTGTCCTGTCGGCGCTCGCGCCGTTATCGCAGGTCATTTGACCTCATTCCCCGACCAGCCGCTCAATATCTTCTCGGGAGACGGTGAAGATGTCCATGTCCTGTTTGACCGCGCCGAGACTTACGAGGCATTCCGTGAATAATTGGCGCGTCTTCAATTCGAGTTCCTGCGCGCCAAGATTCGTCATGCACTTGAGGATGTGTTGTCCCTTGCGGACGTGCGTGCGTTCGTCAGCACGGATGAAGTCGGCGACGTGCGCGAGCAACGCGTCGTCCTTTTCGCGCGCCGTGTCGATGAGGCCGTTGATGGTTTTCAACACCCCTACTTCACCAAACAAATTGATTTCCGCCATCGCGTAGGCCGGCTCCATCGGGCCGCGGCACGTTGAGCCGGTCAGGCGGTTGCGCAGTTCAAACGGATCGTAACCGGCCGCAAGCAACGCGCGGTGGCCAATCTCCGTGTGGCGTGCTTCATCCCACGTGATGCGCGCCAAATCATACTCGGCTTGAAAATCGATGAACCGGATGTCCCATAGAAAAGTGCCGAACGCTTCGATGGCATCGACTTCATCACGCTGCGTACGAATAAACCGCAGCCGGAGATTTTCGTACGAGTCTTTCGGGAAACGTTCGGTGCCATCGGCGACGTCGTACTCGCCGGTGTGCTTGAACGTCTCGAAGCGCACGTCGCGCAGTGGCACGGTTCCTCGCTGAAACGCTTTTGCGTCGATGCGCATCGGCGTCGGTTCGGGATTGCGTTCGTCCGCGCCCGTGACACCGCCGATGCTGCCGAGCACGCGTTGCAAATGCCAACGCCAGCCGGCGATCTGGCTTTCATCCACACCGCCTTCGATGTACGCGGCGATGGCCTCTTCCGCCCATTCGAGCATCGGTTCGTAATCGGTGAGAACCCGCTTCAAGACGCGAATCGTCGGCGGGTCGGTGACCGGATCGGTGTCGTCGATGTGATGACGATACGCCGTCTCCAACGCGCGGCCGGCCACTTGATGGATGCCCACAAGCAACTCCGCTGGGTTCGTCGCGCTCAAAAGTTCGTCAATGAAACGATCAATCGCGGCGTCGCGAAAGGCATCGATGTCTTTCACGCGCATTTCCTGTTCGGTCAATCGCTCGCGCAAAAGCCGCGCGGCGTCGGCGTGATAAAAAATGTGGCGGCCGGTTTCGAGCTTCACTTCAAACTCGGGAATCGAAAGTGTCCACGCCCCCAGCGCGTGCATGAGCCGGCGCTCGAAGTAAAAAAAACGCCGCAGCCGGCGGGAGTTTTCTTCGACGGAGAATTTGCCGCCGAGCTGGCGGCGGTCGCGCGGGAAGCGATACGGGAAAATCTTTTCGCGCGCGGCGGCGGCACTGCGCTCTGTAGGTCGTGACGTGGATGGGATTTCGCTGGTGTCAGTGATGTGGCGCAAGTCGGCAGGGACGTTCATAAAATTATCCTCTGATTTGAAATTGGATGGCGACGCCGATTTTCATTCGGATGATGTCGGAAAATTGTTCTCTGGTTGGGCGAGCGTCAAGCGGGGAAAAAACGAACCCCTGACAGGCGCAGTTGACGCGAGCTTTGGTGATGCTTATGTTCGCGACAATGTAAACCCACTTTGAAAACCGTTTTGTTTATGCGCCAGCAATTTCTTGAGCCTCATTCCGAATCGAAGAATCCTTCCGCCAGGAAACAAGCGTTTACGTTGCTCGAACTCCTCGTCGTCATCGCCATCATCGCGATTCTGGCGAGTCTGCTCCTGCCTGCCCTCGCCAACGCGAAAGAACGTGGACGGAGGGCAAAATGCCAAAGCAATCTACACCAGCTTTCACTGGCTCTGACGATGTACACCGATGATTTTGACGTCTATCCGCGAGCGCAAACAATCCAAGCCCTGCCCGACTGGAGCTACATCTGGGATGTTCCGCTGGCGAAGTATTCTCAAGCCAGTTGGACCAACGCATTGTACCAGTGTCCAAGTCTGCGGCGGGAAAATTTTGAAGGAATGTTCATCGTGCAGTGGTCAACCGACGGCAGCGGCGGAATGATGTTCAGCCCGTGGACTGGCTCTTATGCTTACAACGCTCGCGGAACGGCGAACGTTTTATCCGGGCTGAGTTACGGCTTGGTAGGAGCAGGAAGTAATTTCCTGAGTGCTTCCAGTATCAATCAGCCAATCGCCCGCAAGTCATCGGAGGTAATCTCACCTTCCGACATGATCGCGATTGGCGACTCGGCCGACGGCCTTCCAGAGTATCAGATGATTCCGCCGAGTCAGATTCTTCGCAGCAGGTTTAGTCACGGACGCCTCGCCAACATTTCATTTTGCGACGGTCATGTGGAGTTGCAACGAGTAGCGACTCTATTCGCGCCGACAATGCCATCACGTCAGCGGTGGAATTACGACCACGATGCCCGTTTGCGATAGTGTGAATCGGAAACTTGGAACGAACGAAGCTTTGCGAATCGTTTTACTGCCCGACTTTCTGCATCGCGCGCCAGCTGTTCCGCTCCGTGCCTTCGTGTTTTGGTTCAACCGCCGCTGTTGAAGTCAATTGCCCCTCTTCAATTCGGCCTGGATGAATTTCCGGCGGTTCAGTACCTGGTTGCGCAGTGATTGAATGTCGTTGCGAAAGTTTTCCACCGCTTGCGTGGCATCCTCGCCGCGCGTTTCCGCGCTGAGGCGGGCCTCCGGGGTGAGCCTTTTTTCCATCGCATCGATCAGCGGAAACATTTTTTGCTGGGTGAAAATGTTGGCGCAGATTTCGTCGAGCCGCGCGAGGAAACGTTTGCGGAATTCGGGATTGGCCAGCAACGGGCCGGAAAAATATCCAGGCGGCCGCCACCAGCCCGGCCCGCCCCACGGCCCTTGAAAAAACCGACCAAGGAGCCGCGACTTCACGCCGCCGCCGGGCGGTTGGTCGCCAGCCATGCCAAAGGTCAGCGGCATTTCATACCAGTCGTATTTCGGCGACACGCCGTCGTAATCGCCCCACGTCTTGTCTTCGTCCCACGGATACATCTCCCATTTGCCGGTCTTGCCGGTGTCGTGATAGGCAAAGTAATTGTTAAAAAAGCCGTCCCAGTTTTGGATGCACATGTTTACGGCGAAATAGTTCACGACTTCGTCCACGTTGAAGTTTTCCTCGATGAACTTCCATTGTTCGTCGCCGGATTTTTTGTTCAAACCGTTGACGAGCTTGACCAGATCGTCGTGCCCCGTGTTGACATGCGTTTTCTTTTCGTGCTGGCCGATGACGCCCTGGCCGTACCAGAGGAGCTTGTACAAATTGCCGGAGTCATTGCGTCCATGCCGGGCGATGAACGACTTGTTGGGCTGTTCCACCAGCAACTGATAGCCGAGCAATTTTCCATCCTTCAAAAGTCGGACGTGATCGGTCTGTTCCGCCGGTACGCCCGCCATCCGGTAAAGTTCGTAGGACAACGGTTCGCTGAGCAACCAGGGCAGCGGTCGTTCGGAGATGATATTGATTCCCGTCATTTGTTTGAACGGTTGATC
>JACPZS010000127.1 GCA_016195385.1 Verrucomicrobiota bacterium | reverse complement strand
GGCGACCGTCGCGTAGCCCGCGCCAAGTCCCGTCGCCTTCCAGGCCAGCGGGGGTCCGCCGGCGGGCCAGTCTTGCAACAGTCCTTTCTCGGTGGAAATGCCGTCGCGATGCGGACCACGCCATTGCGGCCAGTCGGCCGATGCGGCGAACGCGCCGAATGACAGGCAGGAAAACGCGAGCACCGTGGCGACAACTTTGGAGGTTGGTAAAATCTTGATCATGCCGCAAAGTAAAAAACATTTTCACGAAAAGTAAAGTGCGCCTTTTCTGCGTTGACGCCAGGAGGCGTGAATCGGTTTTTGCGGGAATGGGGAATTCTCATTAGCACCCGGCTTAAGCCGGGCGTTTCGCGAGTGGAGCAGTCTGAGCCGCTTGAGCGGCTTCTGCCCGGGTCGCAAATTACCAACCGTATGGAAAGCCGTTGAAACGGCTCACGGCGCCTGTTTGGACCAACACCCGGCTGAAGCCGGGTGCTAATGAGATACGTTCTAAACTTGATTTACGTCCATCAGCCAAAAACCTTTTCAATTGCCCTGACTCCTGTTCTAATCCGAGCCATCGATTCTCGATTTGCAAAGCGCGCCAGCCAAGGCGCTGACGCCGGATTTCAGGACAGAAGGCTGCGCTGGTTTCCGGTCTCCGTCAGTTTGATCTTGTTTTGCTTTCTGGCCGGCGGGCGGCTTTCCGCCAACGCCCAACCCAAAACGCCCGACCGCATCCCCAAGGCCAGCGCCTTCGAACTCACGGCGTCAACCGTTGTTCAAGGCAAAGTGACCGACGCATCCGGCCAGCCGCTCGGCGGCGTGATTGTGCGGCTCGAACAAGACGGCTGGGAAATCGCGCGCACGAACACGTCGCCGGCCGGCGATTATCAGTTAAGCGTCGAGCCGAGTGACAAACCCTATTCTCTTTTGCTCAAGCAAACTGACTTCGTGCCGGTACGGACCAACTTTGTGATCCGCGCGGGCGACAAGCTGAAAGCGGATTTCGCTCTGCAAGATGACACCAGCATCGTCGGCACTGTGCTGGCATTGGACAACTCGCCACTCAACTCGGTGGTCGTGCAGGCGATACGAGTGGACACGAACGCGGCCGCAAATAGCGGCGCGGCGCGCGTGACCCCGTCTGAAAAGGTAGGGCGCGGTGTCCCTACCGCGCCGCCCGCCGGCTCGCTGGGGACAGCGAGTCCTACCACCGACACCATTTCCACAGTAGAGGATCGCGGTGAGGGTCCGGTGCAACCCGGCCTGATGGGCGAGTATTTTCAATCCGCAACGACCGTCGTTGATTTCGCGAAGTCCGAGACCTTGGTTCGCCCACCGTGCGGCGTTTGGACCGCAAACTCAATTTCGAGCAGAGCAACGGCTCGTTCGCCGGAACAGAGTTGAAAGAGAATTTCTATGTCCGCTGGACCGGATTGCTCCGGATTCAGAAAGCTGGGCGTTACACGTTTTTCCTGGAATCGGACGATGGCTCACGGCTTTTCCTCGACGGCAAACAGGTGGTGAACAACGGTGGTATCCATAGTTTGGAGGAAAAGTCCGGCGATGTCGAACTAACGGTGGGCGATCACCCACTCATCATCGACTTCTTCCACCGTCGCGGTGACGCGGGTTGCAAATTCTCTTGGTCATCCGACGGCCGCCCCAAAGAGAACGTGCCGGCGGAGGTCATGTTCCACCATCACGCGGCGTGGCCAGAGTCACTATTGATGCCGGAGCCGCCGCCAAAACGAGTGACGAGCCGGTTGACCGACCCAAAGGGCGTTTTTCGTTTTCGCCGACTCGCGCCGGGTCATTACGAAGTCCGCTGCCACGTGCTGGGTGGGCTGGTGACGAACAAAGAGCCAGTCGTGGTTGAGGCAAACTTGAAATCCACAAACCCCAATCCGCAATCAGTCTTCTTCAGCCTCGCTCCATTCAAAAAGGGAACGTGGAGGACCTACACTCCGCGTGAAGGTCTGGCGGGCTCTTGGGTCTTTAAAATCTATCCCGACCCAGACCAGAGCGGGACGATTTGGTTTGGCACGAGCGGCGGGCTTTCACGTTTTGACGGAAAAGAGTTCCAGAACTTCACGATGCAAGATGGATTGCCCGATTACCGAGTTTGGGCGCTGGTGCGCGACGAGGATGGAATAATCTGGCTCCATACGAAAACTGGTGGCCTGACTCGGTACGATCCCCGGACGAAACAAGGGAAGGTTTTCACTCAAAAGGACGGCTTGCCCAGTGATGAAACCGCTTACGGTGTGAACACAATCGCGCTCGAGCGAGCAGGCGTAGTGTGGTTTGCCTACGGTTCCGGCGCTACACGCTACGATGGCAAACGATTCATGAATTTCACGAGCACCAACGGGCTTGGGCGTGGCTATATCTCCAGTGTTGTTGCTGAACCGGACGGAACGATGTGGTTTGGGACCGCAAACGGAGTTTCGCGCTTCGACGGCAAATCTTTCAAAACCTTTACTGAGGCCGACGGATTGATTGACAATTCTGTCCAGTCTATTTACCGGGACAACGATGGGTCCTTGTGGTTTGGCACTTCTCGTGGCGTCTCTCATTACGATGGGAAGAATTTCATCAATTTCGGAGAGGAGCTTGGTTTCAAGTCAGGTGAAAGTATTGTGGCGATTTGCCGTGACCGGCACGGTGTGATGTGGTTCGCGGGCGGAGGGCTGTGGCGCTACGACGGGATTTCCCTGGTGCATTTTGACGAACGCGACGGACTTCCTCCTAGCATGGGTGACCTACAGACCGGACCCGATGGCGCTCTCTGGGTGAGTTTCTGGGGGTTTCCTGGCTTGGCGCGCTATGATGAAAGCACGATCGTGAACTTCAGCAAAGCCGATGGGCTGGCAGACACCGATGCCAGTGTCCTCCATGCGATTCCAGGGCCAGCACTGTTAATTGGTGGAGGTGGCCGGGGCGTCACGCGGTTCGACTTCAAAGAATTTCTAAGAATTCCGGGCGCGGAATCTTTGAGCCTCAAGGGCGGAAATGGAATCACGACTCCCGTCAGGACTGATCACGACGGTGTCACGTGGATCGGGACGGTCAATGACGGACTGTTTCGGTACGAAGACGAGCGTCTAAGTCCGGTGAAGGGCGGGAACCGCTCCACGGTAAGCTTTATCACGGGCATCGAACTCAACCCGGATGGCACGATGTGGGTCGCGAGCGCGTTTGATGGCCTGTGGCGGTTCGACCGGACGAATTTCGACAACGTCACCGCGAAAGTTGGCTTGACGAACGTCTATTTCATTTGTTCCCACCGCGACCCCGACGGGCAGCTTTGGCTGGGAACCGACCGGAATGGGCTGTGGCGCTACCATGGAACAAATTTGATCCATTTCTCCGCGCAAGAAGGTCTGCTGGGTACTGCGGTAGCGGGGATCGCCCGCGATCCGGATGGCACTTTCTGGATCGGGATGTTTCAGAATGGATTTTACCGCTTTGATGGGAAGCAATTTGACTTGTTCAATCGGTCGAAAGGCCAGTTCGAATCAGACGACATCGGCAAAGTTTTTCGCGATTCACAAGGCATCCACTGGTTCGGGACAGGGGAAGGGGTGACTCGCTTCGACGGCGCGACCTGGTCCACCCTTGGCGAACGTGATGGTCTGGCTGATCGCGGTGCTGGATCCGTGGTGGAAGAACCTGCTGGCACATTTTGGATCGGGACGCGCAGCGGATTAAGCCGCTATCGGCCCAGCAACGAGTCGCCGCGCTCCCCGGCAGTGATTGTGAAAACCGACCGCGAATATTCCGACCTCGCCGCTCTGCCTCAGTTCCAGAGCAGCGAGCGGATTACTTTCAAATTAAGCGTGACCGATTTCAAATCGCGTCCCGAGAACCGGCTCTATCGCTATCGCGTCACATCCGCCGGCATCGCGCAAACGCCCCGCGCCGTGCAACGGGACTACCGCAAAGAATCTGGCTGGTCTGCCTCGACCAAAGACACGCAAATCGAATGGACCACGAAGAAGCCTGGCAATTACACCTTTGAGTTCCAATTCATCGACCGCGATTTGAATTACTCCAAGCCGGTCTTGGCCACATTAACTTTCGTGCCGCCGTGGTATCTCAACGCGCGCATTGCCGGGCCAATTGCGGCAGCGAACACGACATTGCTTGGACTCGCGGTTCTCGCGACAGTTCGCAGCCGTCAGCGCAAGCGCGAGGCCGAGCAGTTGCGGGAACAAATGCTCGAGCAGGAGCGTCACGCGCGCGAAGCGCTCGAAGTTAAAAACACTCAGTTGGAATCCGCGCACAAGTCAGCGGAAGCAGCGAAGCTCGTGGCTGAAGAAGCCAAAGCCATCGCCGACTCGGCGAACGCCGCCAAGTCGCAATTCCTTGCCAACATGTCGCACGAGTTGCGCACTCCGCTCAATGCCATCATCGGCTACAGCGAGATGGTGGTGGAAGAACTCGAGGACATGGGTGACACGGCGTTGACTCCTGACGTGCAAAAAATCCACAGCGCCGCGAAGCACCAACTTGGACTCATCAACGACATCCTCGATCTCTCGAAAGTCGAAGCCGGCAAGATGACGTTGCACGTCGAGGAATTCGACGTGGCGAAACTCGTGCGCGAAGTCGAAGCCACGGTGCAGCCGCTCATCACCAAGAACGCGAACAAGCTGGAAGTGAGTTGCGCGGCGGACATCGGGACGATGCGCGCGGATCAAACCAAAGTGCGGCAGGTGTTGTTCAACTTGATCAGCAATGCGGCGAAGTTCACCGAAAAGGGAACAATCACGCTGCGCGCGAGCCGTGAAACGGGAGGGCGAGCGTCCGCGCGAGCCGTCGATTCACCAGCGCTGACGGCGGATGAGAGCAGGGTTCGCGCGGACGCTCACCCTCCCATCATGGAATTCCGCATCAACGACACGGGCATCGGGATGACGCCGGAGCAACTCGCGAAACTTTTCCAGGCATTCACGCAGGCCGACTCTTCGACGAGCAAAAAGTACGGCGGCACGGGGCTTGGCCTCGCGCTGTCGCGGAAGTTTTGTCAGATGATGGGCGGCGAGCTGACGGTCACCAGTGAGTTTGGCAAAGGCTCCACTTTCACAGTGACGCTGCCGGAATCAAGTTGAAGCACCGCACGGCGTCACCTTCGATGGTGCGGGTAATCGCTCTCGAAACTAGCCAGCGGAACTTCATTCAGAGTAAGAAAGCGGTCACAAGTTTTACGCGAGCAGCGTAGCGGAACCACGTTCGCGAGCCGAGGCAAAATAATTTTCCACCAAAGCGGTTCATGTCAGCGACCAGCTGGGGCGGTATTCGCGGCGCAGAAATGCGTCGGCTTCCGGCACGTTGGTGAAGCCCAATTTCTCCGAGTCCCATTGCAGCTTCACGCGCGTGAGCTTCTCCCTCAGCTTCACTCGAAGGGCGACGTTGCCCAGAAGCACCGTCTCAGTCATCGGCCCCGCCCAATCGAAATGTGAACCGGCCTTGGCGCCGCCTTTGCAGGCATCGATCCATTCCTGGTGGTGGCCGGGCGATCGCGGCAGTTTCTTCGGCGGCTCGCCATAAGCGCGCGCCAGCTTGTCCGGGTACAACCGCCACTTGCTCCAATCGGTCGTGATGATTCCTTTGTCGCCGATGAGCAAATGCCCGTTGTCGCCCATCAGATCGCCATCCTGAATCTGCTCCGGCCGTGGTGGGCGCAAACCGCCATCGTACCAGACCAACTTTAACGCAGGCAGATTACCGCGCGCGGGGAATTGATAAGTGATCATACACCCCAGCGGGTGAGTTTCCTCATTCACGCGAGTGGAAGACGCTTCGACGCTGACGGGCGGTCCGAGTTTGAGCGCGCGGAAAACTGGATCGAAGTAGTGGCAGGCAATGTCGCCAAGCGCGCCGGTGCCGAAATCCCACCAGCCCCGCCACTTCGCCGGAAGGTAGGCAGGATGGTACGGCCGGGCTGGGGCCGGGCCGAGCCAGAGATCCCAGTCCAACGTGTCGGGCACCGCCGGCGTGCCGGCCGGCCGGCTGACTCCCTGGGGCCAGTATTCATCGAACAATCCGCGCGAAGGACGATCCGTCCAGATATGCACTTCGCGCACCGGGCCAATGGCGTTGTCGAGCAGGAATTCCTGGAGTCGTCGTGTCTCCTCCGAAGCCTGGGCCTGGTTGCCCATCTGCGTGGCGACTTTCGCCGCGCGCGCTGCTTTGGCAACTTCGCGGGCTTCCCAAACGGAATGGGTAAGCGGTTTTTCGCAATAGACATGTTTGCTCAAGCGAATGGCGGCCATCGACGCGAAGGCGTGGTGATGATCCGGCGTCGCCACGATAACGGCGTCGATCTCGCCGTGGATGGTGTCCAGCATCTTGCGGTAGTCCTTGAATTGTTTCGCGGCTGGAAATTTCTTGAACGTGTCGGCTGCGTGCCGCCAGTCCACGTCGCAGAGCGCGACGATATTCTGGCTCTTCAATTGATCGATGTCGCTTCCTCCCTGGCCGGCTGCTCCGATGGCGGCGATGTTCAACCGCTCATTCGCGGCGTAGGTGCGGGCCGAACCCGCTCGCAGGATGGTGAAGACGGCCGCCGCTTTGGCGGAGTTTTGCAGGAAGCGACGGCGAGTAAACGGTCGGTCGGTGTCATTCATAGTTAATCTTGCTCAAATGGGTGAACTGAATCACTGACGTCAGAGCTTTACCGGGTATTGAGATAAACTTCAGTTATCAGCAAGGATCGCCTGCCAATCGCAGCCTTCGCTTGCCTGCTTGCCGAATCACACTACAGCACGCATATCCCGACAAAGACTGCGCTGCTCTAGCTGATGATCTCTTTAATCGGTTCGCCGTGGTCCAGGTCGAGCCGCTTGCGGCCGGGAACCTCCAGCCTGTGCGAATCCAGGCCGAGCAGGTGCAGCGCTGTGGCGTGGATGTCCGTGACGTAATGCCTGTTTTCCACCGCGTGAAAACCCAGTTCGTCCGTCACGCCATGCACCGCCCCGCCCTTGATGCCGCCGCCAGCCAGCCACGCGCTGAATCCCTGCGGATGATGATCGCGCCCCGTGCCCTCCGCGCCTGGCGAACGGCCGAACTCGGTGCCGAACACCACGAGCGTGTCGTCGAGCAGGCCGCGTTGTTTCAAATCCTTGAGCAACGCGCCCACCGGTTGATCCACTTGCGCGGAAAGTTTGCCGTGGTTGGATTTGATTTCCGAATGCGCGTCCCATTCGCCGCCCCCGCCTCCTCCGTGGAAAAGTTGCACGAAGCGGACGCCGCGCTCCACGAGTCGGCGTGCGGCGAGGCATTGTTCGCCAAATTTTTTCGTCTCCGGCTGGTCGAGACCGTAGAGCGCGCGGGTCGCGGCGCTCTCTTTTTCCAATTGCAACGTCTCGGGCACGGAAGTTTGCATCTGGAACGCCAGCTCGTACGACTTGATGCGCGCCCGCAACTGCTGGTCGTCGGGATAATCAATGCCGGCCAGCCGGTTCAACTTGCCGAGCAGGCTGAGGTTTTGCGCCTGTTCCTCAGCGCTGACCGCGCCGGCGGCGGGCGCGAGGAACGGCAGCGGCTTCTGCGCGTCCACGTTGAGCCGAACACCGCCGTATTGCGGGCCGAGGTAAGCCGCGCCGTGCGTGAAGGCGCCGCCGCAGCAATCGCCCGTCGGCACGCCGAGCACGACGTATTCGGGGAGATTCTCATTGAGCGAGCCAAGCCCGTAGCAAGCCCACGAGCCGAGCGTCGGATGTTCCAGTTCGCGCGGATGCCGGCCCGTCTGCCAGGTGAGTTGCGCGCCGTGATCGTTGTGGATGGTCCACAGCGAGCGCACCACCGCGAGATCGTCCGCGCATTCGCCGATGTGCTTGAACCAGTCGCCGACGACGAGACCGCTCTGGCCGTAGTGCTGGAAACCGGTTTGCAGCGGCATGATGACCTTGCGGTTGCCGTGCGCCGGGTTCGCACCGATCACGTCCTTGCCCTCTGTCTTCACCACGTCGGCGTAAGGCGTATCCAAAATCGATTTGCCCGCGTATTGATTCAACTCCGGCTTCACATCGAAACTCTCGACGTGGCTCACGCCGCCGCAGAGAAAAATCCAGATGACCGATTTGGCGCGGGGCGGAAAGTGGGGACGGCCATCCGGCGGACTCCACGCGGCGGGATGCGTTTCAGCGCGCGCGAGTCCGTCGCCGAACAACATCGCTCCCAGCGCCAGACCGGTGAAACCCATACCGGTGTCAGCGAGGAAGGAGCGGCGAGTGATGCCGGGGCAACAGTGTAAATCGGTTTTCATGCGGTGAGCAGGGCGGACTCGGATCGCTCCAAGAGTCGGCAGGCCATCTCGCGCGTCACGGACGGGAAACACTCCAGAAATTCTTCCAGCGTGTAATTGGCTTCGAGGTATTCAAAGAGTGTCTTCACGGGGACGCGCGTGCCTTTGAAGACAGGCGTGCCGCCGAGAATGTCCGGGTCGGTTGTAATGAGGTCAGTCGCGTTCATGATGAGAGTTTAATTCGCGCCACGCCATCTTCAAACAACATCGCTCCCAGCGCCAGGCCGGTGAAACCCGTGCCGGTGTCGGCGAGGAAGGAACGCCGCGTGATGCCCTGACAACGCTGAGGAAAATTGGGTTCGCCGGCATTCATAGTTTTTCAGATTAACGCCTCAGGCTTATCGAGCGCCGCGAGCTCAAGCTGTGCCACG
Source organism: Verrucomicrobiota bacterium (assembly GCA_016195385.1). GTDB lineage: Bacteria > Verrucomicrobiota > Verrucomicrobiia > Limisphaerales > JACPZS01 > JACPZS01. Next base: position 43,993 of record JACPZS010000127.1, on the reverse strand, counting down.
GCTTTTGCTACAACAAAGCCCTCGAAACCAATAGCGGAATCGATGGTCCAAGCGCGATAGCCCTCTTTCTCCAGCTTGGCACGATATTTACTAGGATCGTCATCCCAGAGTTGATACCCACCATGCAGACGCCACCACTCGACCAGACTGCTGCCGATACGCTGTAGCAGACTCTCGATAGTCTCCTCGCCGATATGGTTGAGTATCGCAGCGCCTGTGTGGACGAAATGGTAAGCGACAACATCAGAGAATTGGATCGTTGATCGCTCCTTCGGTAGGGGTGGGTAGTCGTAAACCAAGTCAAGCGAGATGGTGCCACCAAAATCGCTAACCCTATATCCGGCTAAATGGAAATCGTGGTAGCGCATCCCTTAGTTTGCCTAACAGCTATTCGACCGCAGTTTGCAGTTAAGCACGTCCGTGAAGTGGTCAGGGAGTGGTGCGATCATGGACGGCAGCTTAGGCCGGTATTGCGGGCTGTCCAGTGTGCTTTTATAGCCGGGTCGGGCATGGCTGAGATCGTAAGTATGGACCCCGCAATTACCGCCGCCGGGCGGTGCCCAGGGGCACGCTGGATTCTCAATCTCAGACTGGGCGTGGGCGAGCAGTTGCGACAAGTCGCGGGCGGCGAGGTCGGCAGGCGCTGAGGAAATCAGGATCGTTGAACCCGAATTCCAAATTGAATTGCCGCAAAAAACACAAAAAGCGCAAAGAGCAGAGCCGGTAGTAATTTCGGCGGGGAATAATCTGATCGCCATGTTCTATGCAGAATCAGCCCCGCTTTCTTTGTGCTTTCTGCGTTTTTTTGCGGCTAACTTCGGTTTTCGGGTTGAAGATAACAACCCTCCCGGAGATGGCTTTGCAGCCCACTTTGCCTCGTTCGACACCATTTCCCGGCTTTTTACCCTGAATTCCCGTCACCGGATGGCTTCCGCAGTTTTGCGGGCCTCGTCTGGCGTCACCAGACGGGCAGCGAAGTTTCGCGGGACACATCTGGCGTCGCCGGACGGGCAGCCAAGTTTCGCGGGACACGTCTGGCGTCGCCGGACGGGCAGCGAAGTTTGTCGGGCCTCGTCTGGCGACGGCGGCTGGGCAGCGAAGTTTTGCGGGACAAATTTGGCGTCGCCGATTGGGTCGCCGCGTCGGCGGGAAGGGAATTGGCGTCGTCGATTGGGCAGCCGCTGCCGCGGGATGGCAATCGCCGTCGCCATTAGTGTCCGTGCCGCCGAATGAGGGAATTGGCGGCGTTGGCTGGATGGAATGGGTTGCTTAACGTTAAAGTGATTGCTCGCCCGCCCATGCAAAACATGGCCCGTCCGGGGTTGCGGTGCAAAAAGGACGGGGGAAAACGAAGTCGCACTGCGCGGCAGTTTGCTTCAACAGGCGGTTTCAACGGCCGATCGAGATGCGCTTACCGAATCGTGACATAGTCGTTGTGATTGAACAGCACGAGCACCAGGTTGCGTCGCGCGTTTGACGCGACTTGTTCGCGCAGGAATCCGGCGCATTGGCGCAACTCTTCCGCCGTGGGCGCACGCGCGAGAATCCGGCGGAACATCTGCGCGACAAATTCTGCGTCGGCCGTTTCCGCCGGAAAAGAGTCGGCCAGGAGGCGCGCGCATTTGATGGCCAGTTCGCTGTTCGCCAGCGCCAGCGCCTGCTGTGGCACGACGCTCGGTTTGCGCTCGTAGCATTCCGTCACGCTTGGGCCGTCGAAAATTTTCAGGAACTCCACCTCCTTCTCCGCCGCCTGCCGCAGATAGAGACTGCGCCGTTTCGATTCCAAACCCAGTTTGTGATCCACCTCCGGCCCGCCCATCGTCGCATCGAGCTGGCTGGAAACGTAAAGCACATTGTCGCGCACGGCTTCGGCCTCCATGCGTCGCGAGGGCATCCGCCAGAGATAAATGTTGTCGGGATCAATCCGTGCGTTCGCTTCGTCCGGCGTGGAGGCCATGCGGTAAGTGCGGCTCGTCACCATCAGCCGGTGCATCGCTTTCATGCTCCAATTTTCGGACATGAATCGGGCGGCGAGCCAGTCGAGCAATTGCGGGTGCGTCGCGGGCCGGCCATTGCCGCCGAAGTCCGCCGGCGTCGGCACGATGCCCCGGCCAAAATGCCGCAGCCAAAGATGGTTCATGGCCACGCGCGCGGTCAGCGGATTGTTCTTGTCCGCAACCCACCGCGCAAACGCCAGCCGCCGGCCCGTGCTGACGGCGGGAAACTTCTCCGTCGGGCGCGGCTTGAACGCGACGGACGGCGCGGCCTTGAGTTCCGTCTCCGCGTCGGCCAGCGCCTTTTCGGCTTCGGTGGTTTTCTTTTTCGCGGCTTCCAGATCCTTGGCGGTATTCTCCGCCGACTTTTTCCTGGCGGTTAATTTCTCATCGGCTGTTTTGGTTTCGGAGTCAGTCGCGGACGAGTTGGTGGCCTGGGCGGCGGCTGCGGCTTTTGATTGGGCGTCGCTTTCGCTTTGACGGGCGAGCATCAGTTTGTGCGCGGCCTCCGCGACGGCCAGTTTGCGTTGCGCCGCACTGGCCGCCGTCGCGGCCTGCTTCCATTCCTCGGTGTCCTTCTGGCCAAGGTCTTCCAGACGCTCGGCGAGCAGCACGGCGAGCAGCGATTCATATCGGTTCGTTGCCACGGAAAACTTCGCCTGCAACTCATCGTGTGTGCGCTTGGCCGCAATCAAGTTGGTGGCGGTTGCGTTGGACTGATCATCGCCGCTCTTCGCAAGTTTTTTTTTGGCTTCTCCAAATGCTTTTCGTGCCTCCGCCAAATCTTTTTCACTGGCAGCGACGGTTTCTTTGACGACGAATTCTCGCTTGTCGGGAAAGGAGGACAGGCGAGGCAACTTCAGCGGTTCAATTTTCAACCCCCTGTCGCCCGAACCAAAGCCGCCGAACACGAGCGGAACGCCGGGTGACATCACCTGATTTGTGTCGGGCTTGCGCTCGTCGCCGCGCACGAAGAAATAAGTCGGCGCGTTCGTGTCGGTGTCAAAGACTCGCACCAAGCCGTCTTTCGCGGTGTCGAGCTGGCCGGGGACGCGATCCGTGCGCACCTGGTGCGGCTCGAACACGGCGCGCAGCCGGTAGTATTCGTTTTGCGAAATCGGATCGAACATGTGGTCGTGGCATTTGGCGCAGCCCATCGTCACGCCGAGAAACGCCTGCGACGTGTGCTTGATCGTGTCCTCCAGCCATTGCTCGCGACTGAGCATCCTGTAATTGCGCACGAGAAAACCCGTGGCTCGCAGGGCGTCGGTGTCCTCGGGCGCCAGTTCATCGGCGGCGAGCATTTCCACCACCATCCGGTCGTAGCCCTTGTCGTGATTGAGCGATTCGACGATCCAATCGCGCCAGCGCCAGATGTGCGGCTTGCTGTCGCGGACCTGGCCGCCGTCGGTCCAGCCCGCCCAATCGCTGTAGCGCCACACGTCCATCCAGTGCCGGCCCCAGCGCTCGCCATAACGCGGATCATTCAACAGCCGCTCGACCACTTTCTCGTAAGCATCAGGCGAGCGATCCCGAGCGAAAGCCGCCTGTTCGTCCGGCGTCGGCGAAAGCCCGATCAAATCGAGATAAACGCGACGCAACAGAATTTCGCGCGTCGCCTCCGGACGCGGCTTGAGATTGCGCGACTCCTGTTCGGCGGCGATGAACGCGTCAATTGGATTCCGCGCCCACCGGGAATTCTTCGCCTTCGGGACGGCGGGCATGTTCACCGTTTGAAATGGCTCCCAGCGAGACGCCGCTTGAAAGCGCGCGAACTCGCCGCGGAGTTTCGTCACTCCAGCCAACTCGATCTTCGACGGTTTGTCCTGCGCGTCGCCGGGCGCGTGGCCGAGCAGCAACTCAATTTCATTGGGCACGCCGTCGCCATCGGCATCCTCCGAGGCGATCAAGGCCAACCGTTGAGAGATGCTTTTGTTCTCACCACGCTGGACGAGTTTCTTGCCAACCTCACGCAGCCGCGCGCCGAAAGGATTGTGTGGAAACTCGTCGAGATTCTCTGGCGGGTGGGCCAGCTTGGCGGGCAGATGGCAGGTGGTGCAACTATTGAGGTTCGTGGCGAAGAAGCGGTCGTAGTACTTGGCGAGCGCGGTCTTGTTTGCCGGCGTTGCGTTCGCCGCCAACGACATGGCCAGACCAAGCCCGAACAGAACGCAAGCGAATTGACGCCGGAAGTGATTACTACCAGTCACGTTCATTCCCCGAGTGTTTGTCAGGCTCATGAGAATTTTGTGAACAGACTTTCTCCGTCGCGCGGCGGCGTGTCAACGAAAGGAAGTGAGGTGCGCCTGCAAAAGGCATTGATACTCCTCCTCCAGACGCATTTTAATGGCGGTAGTGAACCGAGTGTGGAAGCGTCCATCCGCTTTCAAAGTCTTCGAATTGGCTGCTTGCGCGCATCGACGAATTTGGAGAATGTAGCCCATGTTCATGGCGCTCTCTGCTGGTGCATGTAGGTGGCGTTATCACGTGCCGCCTCATTACTTTCACGTCGATGAAGCAGCACAACTGCCGTCTTTCACGACTGGATGCTAAAGATCCGAGTGAATCCAAGGTTGCCGGTGTGGCGAAATGGCAGACGCACGGGACTTAAAATCCCGGGACCGTAAAAAGTCGTGCGGGTTCGAGTCCCGCCACCGGCACCAGTATTTACAACTTCTGTGCCACGCCATGACAGGTTTCAAATTTGAGTATGCGAATTGCATCGACGGCTTCCTTCGTCGCGGCCTTGTGCATGGTCTGGCCAATCTTTGCCGCCGACGCTCCGCTCGTTGTTGAAATCTGGCCCGGTCAAGCCCCGGACGAGATCGGACATATCGGCGCGGAAAGATTCCGCATGTCGCCGGCGTTGGAACGCAAGCAGGTCGAGGTTACCGAGCCGACGAGAATGATTACGGATGTCACCAAACCAACGCTCACGATCTACCGTCCAGCGAAGGAAAAGGACACCGGAACCGCCGTCCTGATTTGTCCCGGCGGCGGCTATTGGAACCTTTATTGGCAACTGGAAGGCGAGGAAGTCGCGACCTGGCTGAACACGATTGGCGTGACCGGCATCGTTCTCAAGTATCGTGTGCCGCGACGCCCCGGTGAACCGGAACGCGAGCCGGCGCGCCGTCCGCTCCAGGACGCGCAACGCGCCGTCAGTCTCGTGCGCAGCAAAGCTGGTGAATGGCGAATCAATCCGCAGCGGATCGGCATCATAGGTTTCTCGGCGGGCGGCCATCTGGCGGTCGCGACGGCGACGAGTTTCGAGAAGCGAACCTACGAGCCAATCGACGACGTGGACAAAATCAGTTGCCGGCCTGATTTCGCCATTCCGGTCTATTCCGGCTATTTGAAACCAAAGGACAAAGATGAACTTGCTCCCGGCTTGCGCATCCCGACGAACACGCCGCCGGTTTTTCTCGTGCATGGCGGGGATGACATCGTGAGTCCACCGGAGCACAGCGTGGTGATGTACCTCGCGTTGAAAAAAGTCGGTATCCCGGCGGAGTTGCATATTTACGCCAACACCACGCACGACTTCGGCGTCCGAAAAAGTGAGCGTCCGTACGCGACCTGGACCGAAGCCTGTGCCCGCTGGCTGCAGGATCAGGGATTTCTCAACTCGCCCACACGACCGTAACCTGTCCGCGTTCGAATCGGGCACTGGAATTCCCCACGCCACGATGGCGATGTTGAAGGCAACAGGATTTCAGATTACCCGACCGGGCCGAACGTTTACCGCGCGGCTTTTTGCGTCACCAAATCGAGCAACGCCTGGCTCGTCGCGCAATCCTTGATCACCATTTGCAGATTGTCCTGCTTGCCGTTGTCATCGTCGTCAAAATAAATCGAGTGCGTGTTGCTTACGACGCCGACGGCCGCGCCGAACTCGTTCACCACCGGCGCGCCGCTGGAGCCTTTGGCAAAATCCGCCGTGATGGACAAAAAATTGACCGCGCCATCGCGACGGCGTTGCGTGGAATAGCGCGAGATGATTCCCGTGGTGAGCAGGTAGAAATGACTCTCCGGATGGCTCATCACAAAAATCGGATTGCCGGCAAGCGCGCTCGCTGCGACCGGAAGTGGCGTAAAGTTCGCGCCTTCCAGTTGCAACACCACGAGGTCGCTCAACGGATCCGCGGCGAGGACTTCGCGCACCGGACAGAGCTGCCCATCACGCGTGAGCGCAACGACGCCCGCGCCGTCCGAAGTGAAATTTGCCAGCGTGTGCCGGCTCGTCACCATCGCGCCCGACTCCGTGATCAGAAATCCGCTCGCGCGGGCGAGATGAAGCTCCGTGCATTTCTCGCAACGATAAAGCACGCCGACGATGACCACGCTGCGCTCCAAGCGCTCGGCGATTTCGGTGGCGCTCACTTTGCGTTTTCCCGACGCGGGCAGTTTTAGATGGCAGCTCCGCCGTCCAATCTCCTTCGCCCAGGAAGTCATCGTTTTATTCGCGCGCGCGAGTTTTTCGCCTTCATTTTCCAAAAACCGGGTCACCGCCTTGTCGTTGATCGGTTCGCCGAGCCGGGGCGGCGCGGCGGCGTTGAGCGTGCCGCGCGTGGTGGACGACGCTGATTCTTCGGTGTGGCTTTTCTTCGCCGGAGCGTCGGCGGTCGCGCGTGTGGGCGATTTAATCGATGGCGAGTTTGGAACTTGAGCCATAACCAGCGAGTGAAGTGGAAACGTCAACAGCGGCAGCCAGAAAAAAAAGGCTTTCATGCGATGCAAGCTAGCGCCGCGCCGTGCCGCCGGGAAGCGAAAGATTTTGACGGCGCTCCGGCTGGCTCAAAAGAAACGCGCGCATCTCGCGCACGACTTCGTCCTGCCGTTGGATGAAACAATAGTGAAGCGCGTTCGGCATTTCCACGACGCGGCCACGTCGCATCCGTCTGCGGAAAAGATCAATCTCCGCCTGCCGCCAAGACTCGAACGCGGTGAGCGTGGGTTGAGCCTCGCGTCGTTTCTCCGCGTCGCGGATGAGCGCAGCCACGTCGCCGCGCGCGTAAAAACTCAGGGCTGGCACTTTGATCTTCGGGTAGTTGGGCCTGGCCGCCGTGCCGATGGCGAGCGTGTCGTAGATTCGTTGCGGCGTCCGATCTTCGAGTGTTCCATCCGCACGGAGCACGGTGGATTCACGAATGGCGGCATCGATGGCGAGTGACGTGCAGCCATACCGCAGTTGATACCAGGTCCGCGCCGCATCGTAAGCTTCGTTGTCGTGCTTGGGAAATTGCGGCAGCAGCGCTTCGCGAGCGTCGATCAGCGCGCGGCCCGTCGCGTGATCGTAAGCCGCATCGAAGTAAACCAATTTGCTCACGCGTTTCGGAAATTTGATCGCAAAAGCGGTCAACTCGTCGCCAGCGCGGCCATGACCGGCCAGAATGACGCGCTTGATTTTCAGCGCGTCGAGAAATTGCCGGAGATCTTCGACCAGCGTGCCCGTGTCGTAGCCCGACGTCGGTTGCGCCGATTGCCCGTGCCCGCGTTGCGTCAAACCGAGCACGCGAAAGCGATCCGTAAACCTCGGCGCGAGATCGTCGAAGATGTGCGCCGACTCGCCGTCACCGTGGAGGAAAAGCAGCGTCACGCCTTTGCCGCCCCAATCGAGGAAATGAAGCCTTACACCGTTAACCGTGACGAAACCGATTTGATGCGGCGAAGAATCAATCCAAGTTGGCTTCGGCTCCGCTGCGCGGGCGCAAGTCAGCATCGCAAGCAACATCCAGATTTTGACGCCGCAAATATTCATTGTTGAGAGACGGCTCGGTTCGGACGAATTGAATCACATTCGCGTTCCATTCACCGTGAAATCAAAAATGTCGAAATTGCGCGGATCGCCAGCCACGCGCGCCGCGCAGTCAGGCTTGAGCGGTTCACTGAAAATGAACGGCACCATTTCTTCGTAGCGGCCGCCGTGTGAGCGCAAGCCGCCTTCAATCGCCTTCAAGTCGTGGTAATCGGGCGTGCGCCCCAGCACGACGTCGCGGCCGGAACAAACGACAAGATCGCCCATGCGATCCGGCGGCAACTCCATCAGACGCGCCGCCGTCGCGCGGTCGTGGACCTCCGTGACGCCGTGCAGCGATAAAAACCATGTCGCGATGTCGGCGAGCAAAAACCGCGACTCATGACCAGCGGGCAGATGGATTTGCGCGAACGAACCTAGCGCCCCGTGATGGACGACGTAAGGATCCGTGATCGGGAGAATGACACGAAAGCCGGAGCCGAACTTGTTCGTCAGTTCGCTTTCGAGATAGATGACGTTCGGCGAACCGTCGGGCTTTTGCTTGGCGTTCATGCCGTGATCGGCGGTGAGGCCGACGACCGCGCCGAGTTGAAGGAGCTTGCCGAGTTGCTCATCAATCGCGGCGTAGAAGTCCAATGACTCCGGTGCTTCGGGCGCGAACTTGTGCTGCATGAAATCCGTCGTCGAAAGGTAGAGAAAATCGGCGAGGTCGTTGGCCAGCATCGCCACGCCCGCGCGGAGCACGTAGAGGCTGGCGTCGCCGCTGTAGATGGCCGGTGTCGGACCGACGAGCGATTCGACGTTGTCGATGCCGTGCGAGTCGCGGCGGGCTTGATTCGCCTTTTCGGACGAGAACGCGATGCCGCCTGCGCCAATCAAGCCGCTCGCAAAAATGTCGCGCAATTTTTCCTTCGCGGTGACGACGGCGACTTTGCGTCCGGCGCGAGCCGCAGCCGGAAAAATTGTTTCGCAGCGAAGAAACTTCGCCGAGTTCATCATCACTTCCTGGCCGGTCGTCGTGTCGAAAAAGAAATTTCCACCGATGCCGTGGACGCTCGGCGGCACGCCAGTGACGATGGAAGAATTGTTGACGTTGGTAAACGACGGCATCGCCCCGCGTGCAAAGCCGCGATAGCCACGCACGACCATCGTCTGCAAGTTGGGCATGCGCCCGCGAGCGAGCGCGGCGTCGAAGTATTCGTCGGCCGAGCCATCCAGGCAGATGACGGCGATGGGGCGGGCGGGCGGCGCGTACGTGCGCCCGTTGACGGTGAATGCGTTCGTGGCCGGTTTGGTCATGCGGTATTTTTTCGATGAACCACGGCTTGGTGTCGAAGCAAATTCGCGCGCTGGCTAAATTGGTTTCACGCTTTACGCATCATTGCATTTCTCCATCCTCTGACGGCATGTCATCGCTTTGGCTGGCGCCTGTGTTGTTCGGCACGGGTTTCGTGGCGGGTTTTGTGGATTCGATCGCGGGCGGCGGCGGATTGATCACGGTGCCGGCGCTGTTGAGTTTGGGTTTGTCCCCCACGGACGCGCTGGGCACGAACAAGCTGCAATCGACGTTCGGTTCGGCAAGCGCGACGTGGCATTACGCGCGCGCCGGAGTGATGGATTTGCGCGCGTGCCGGCTCGGCCTGATCTTCACGTGCGTCGGCGCGTTGCTCGGCGCGCTGGCGGTTCAACTCATCTCCAAAAAATTTCTGGAACTGGCGATTCCGGTGCTGCTCATTGTGATCGCCGCTTACACGATTTTGCGTCCGCAATTTGGCGAGCAGGACGCGCGGCCGCGGATGAAGCCCAATTCGTTCGCGCTTCTCTTCGGCCTGACGCTGGGATTTTATGATGGCTTCTTCGGGCCGGGTACGGGTTCGTTTTGGGCGATGGCCTGCGTGCTCGTGCTCGGCCAGAATCTCCTCGCGGCCACGGGTTACACGAAGGCGATGAACTTCGCGAGCAACCTCGCGTCGCTGGCCGTGTTCATCGTCGGCGGCAAGGTTCACTACGGCGCGGGCCTCGTGATGGGCATCGGACAGTTGATGGGCGCGCGGCTCGGCTCGAAGACAGTGCTCAAACGCGGCGTGAAATTCATCCGGCCGGTGTTCATCGGCATCATGCTGGTGCTGACGGCGAAATTGATTTATCAAAACTATTTTTCGCGTTGAGGCATGGCGCCAGTGCGAATTTGGCTTGCAGCGGTGCGGTCAAGATTGCATTAACACGACAGAACTCCGGTAAACCAACTGTTATGAAAAAACTGATTTTGATTCTCGCGGGCGCGCTCTCGGGCGGCGTGCTGTCGGCGCAAACGGAAACCAAGGTCGATTTCGCCAAACAAATCCAACCCATCCTCGAACACTCGTGCGTCAAATGCCACGGCCCCGAAAAGCAGAAGGGCAAGTTGCGGCTCGATTCGAAGGAAGCCGCGCTCAAAGGCGGCAAAGGCGGGCCGGCGTTCAAGCCCGGCAAAGCCGACGAGAGCGAAATGTATCGCCGGATTTTGCTGCCCGCGACCGACGACGACCGCATGCCCAACGAAGGCGACGCGTTGACGAAGGCGCAGACGGATTTAATTCGCGACTGGATCAACCAGGGCGCGGTCTGGCCAGAAGTCGCCGTCGCGAAGGATTCCCCGCCGAAGGTGAAGATCGGTTTGGATAAACTCACCGCCGCGCCGGCGAGTCCCGCCGAGCAAAAGGCCATCGCGAAACTGGAGTCGCTCGGCATGGCCGCGCGGCCCATCGCGCAAAAAGTGGATTGGCGCGAAGCAAATCTTGGCTTGCAAGGCACGAACGTCACCGATGCCACGCTGGCAATTTTGAAGGACATCGCGAATCTCGTGCAATTGAATCTGCGCGGCACGAAGATCACGGACGCCGGTCTTGCCAACTTGAAAGGCCTGAGCAATTTGCTCGAACTTCATCTCGAAAACACCGCCGTCACCGACGCTGGCTTGGCGAATCTGAAGAATCTGACGAACCTCACTTACCTCAATGTCTTCGGCACGGCCGTCACCGATGCGGGCCTCGAACACCTCAAAGGCTTGACTGATTTGCGCAACCTTTATCTCTGGCAAACGAAAACAACCAGCAACGGCGTGGCGGCGTTGCAAAAGGCTTTGCCGAATTTGCGCATCGACACGGGGTGGGATCTTTCCTCGCTGCCGAAACCGGAGGAGAAAAAAGAAGAAAAGAAGGAAGAGCCAAAGAAGTAGCGTCGCGCGCCCACGCGACGGTTTTGCCGGCGCGTTCAATTTGGCAGCGCGTGCTTCCGGCGGTTTCCTGTTATTGAAGTTCGCGTGGCCAAAGTGGGAAATCAGCCGTTGACGGCGTGGAGGGCTTTGTTAACCTCAGCCCGTGAAATTTGGCAGTCCACGATTTAGCAGTGAGTTCGCCGGCGCGTTTGGTTGGTTTTACCATCGCCCTGTCGAACTGCGCGTGGGACTGAATTGATTCGCCAGAATGAACCCGTGCCGCAGGTCGTCGCCTGCGGCTTTTTTTATTGAGCGCAGGCGCTGCCTTGCCACCAAAGAATATGATTGTCGTGCTTAAACCGAACCTCTCGAAGAAGGATGAAACCGCCGTGCTCAAGGAGATCAAGAATCTCGGCTACAAGCCGCATATTATGCGCGGCGTCGAGCGCACGGTGATTGGCGCCATCGGCGATGAGAGAAAAAACCATACGCTCGAAGCGCTCATCGCATGGCCGCAGGTCGAACGTGTGATGCCCGTCCAGAAGCGCTACAAACTCGTCAGTCGGGAAGCGCACAAAGGCAATTCCACGATCAACGTGCGTGGCACCGTCGTCGGCGGGAAAAAATTTCAAGTCATGGCCGGGCCGTGCTCGGTCGAGGACGAAAAGCAATTGCTCACGACAGCGCACGCGGTGAAGGCGGCGGGTGCAACCATTCTGCGCGGCGGGGCGTTCAAGCCGCGCACGTCGCCCTACGAATTTCAGGGACTCGGCGAAAAGGGATTGAAGTTGCTCGCGAAGGCGCGCAAGGAAACCGGCCTGCCCGTCATCACCGAATTGCTTTCGCAGGATCACGCCGAACTCGTGGCCGAGTATGCGGACATTCTCCAAATCGGCGCGCGCAACGCGCAGAATTTCCAGTTGCTCATCGCCGCCGCCAAGACGGGCAAACCCGTTTTGCTCAAGCGCGGTCTCTCGATGAAGATCGAGGAATGGCTGCTCGCGGGCGAGTACGTGCTCGCGAACGAAAACGCAAACCTCATGTTTTGCGAACGCGGCATCCGCACGTTCGAGACCTATACGCGCAACACGCTCGACCTCTCGACCATCCCGATCATCAAAAACGAATCGCACTGTCCGATTGTCATCGACCCCAGCCAGGGCGCGGGCCGCGCCGACCTGGTGTCCGCGATGTGCAAAGGCGCGGTCGCGATGGGCGCGGACGCGTTGCTCATCGAGGTTCATCCCAATCCGGCGGTCGCCTGGAGCGACGGCGCACAGCAAGTGACTCTCGAAGGCTTCGCGAAGCTGATGGAAGAACTCAAGCCGTTCATCGCGGCGGCGGGACGGGAGTAGGACGGCGAGTGCGCCGAAAGCCGGGTCCACTGAATCGCGGAGAGCACATCCGCTGGACACGAAACGGAAAATTTTGCGGCCAAAAATGTGTTCGTGAAAGAATGAACATACTTGCCTTGGCGCTTGGTTCCGAGTTGTCGCGCTGCGGCTAGTCCTGCGGACATAGCCGCGCTCCTTCGCGAAAAATGGCTGCCGTGTTTGTTTACGCCTGCATCAGCCCGGTGCCCAGAGCATGACGAGTTTCGGTTCGTCTCCCAATTTGCCAACTCGCCGGGCTTTGATTTTTACGTACGACGGGATGAACAGGCTGCGATGTTCAAAACTTTCGTGCTGCACGACCGCCCCGAACGCCATTTGCGCTCCCTCCCGGAAAACCCCGGGCGTCGAAAGTGTTCGCAATGCCTTCGATTGCGGCTATGATTTTCCAATGTCAGTGACATTGCCGCTGAACGAAATGACGGTTTCGGAAAAACTCCAGCTCATGGAAGCGCTGTGGGAGGATTTGTGCCGCAACGTTGATGCGCTAGAATCCCCGGAATGGCATCGCAACATTTTGGAGGATCGCGAGCGGCGCATTGCCTCCGGCGAGGCGCACTTTTCTGATTGGGAACAAGCCAAAGCTGACATCCGCAAACGGGTGTCATGAAGATCGAGATTCTCGATGACGCCAAGGCTGATTTAATTGCCGGTTACCACTTCTACGAAGAACAGTCATCTGGACTCGGTTCTTATTTTCTCGATTCACTTTTCTCCGACATCGACTCGCTGCTTCTGTACGCCGGCATTCATCGCGTCGTCTTCGGCTCACACCGATGCGTAGCGAGGCGATTTCCTTTTGCGATCTACTACCGAATCGAGAGCGATGTCGTTCGTGTTCGAGCCGTCCTTGATTGCCGTCGTGATCCCAAATGGATTCGTCGGCGCATGCAACGCGCTTCGTAAAATCTGGGTACGGTTCGCACGAACGCTCACACGAAAATGGTCACGCGTGCGGCTCGATTCAACTCGGCGTCCAAAGAGCGGCAGGTTTCGGTTCGTCGCTCGGTTTGCCAACTCGCCGGGCTTTGATTTTTACGTACGGCGGCATGAACAGGCTGCGATGCTCAAAACTTCCGGGCTGCACGACCACGCCGGCCTGACGCGGCTCGACGAGATCCTCCACGACGAATCCAGCACGGCACAAGCCGCCGATCAATTCTTCCCAGCGATGCAGGAATTCCGTCGTGTCCGCTTCGCGATGCAGGCTGCCCGCCGCGACCGCCGGCAACGGGCCGGTGCGATAATACGGCTCGCGCACGACGTAGCCGGACGAGGTCGGCGCGACGTCCGCCTGCAAGTTGACGGGCTGCTTGTGCTGGCTGAGGTAAAGTCCACCGGGCGCGAGCACGCGCGCCACCTGCCGATACACCGCCGCGATGTCCGGCACGTAACACGTGCTCACCGGTTGAATCACGATGTCGAATCCCGCCTCGGACAGCGCCAACAAATCATCCATTGAAGCTTCGATAATTTTGATTTTGAGTCCGTGTTCCGCCGCGCTCTGTCGATCTTGCGTCAGCATCTCCGGACTGATGTCCACGACGGTGACGATCGCGCCTGCCGCGGCGCACAAGGCACTTTGCAAACCGCCCCCGCTGGCCAGACAGAGCACACGTTTGCCCGCGAGGTTGCCGCCGAGCCAGTTTTCCGGGTCGAGGATCGGCAGCGGGTTTTTCAAATCCTTCGCGAGCACTTGGCGCGTGTGGCGCTCGCCCCGGCGCGCGCGTTCGTCCCACGCGCGGCGGTTGTGCTCGTAAATTGGATTCAAGTTGTTCGATTTTTTAATCTGGTTGGAACCACGGATTTCGCAGATTTCACAGATGACGAACTGTTTCCACCAGATTCGCTCAAGTCGAAGAAGTATTGCCGCGACGCATCATGAAAACCGTTTCATCCGTGTGATCCGTGAAATCCGTGGTAAAAAAGTTTGGAAACTTCGCTGAACTGTTTGGGGCAGAACAATTATTCCGCTTCGATCTTGATCGTGTGCCGCACGGGCACGAATGCGATCTTGATCGCCTCGGCGAGCGGAGCGCGGGTTTGTTCACTCGCCGCGACGGTGGCCGCCATGTCGCGTTTGCCTTCGTCGCCGTGGAAAAGTTCTTTGATCTGCTTCGTCTCGTAGGCTTGCTTGGCCGCGACGGCGGCATCGACTTTATTGAACGCGTCGGTGAACGGATTGTTCACGAAGTCGGCGGCGAGGTTGACGCCCTTGCCGAGTTGCTCGGCGCTGTAGCTATGCGACTCCGCGCCCCAAGTGATTTTGTAATTTTGCGCTTTCGGATTTCTGACCACCAACATGAGACGATTGAGTTCATCATTGAAGGGAATCAACGCCATCGCGGAACGGATGTTGTTGTGCTTCGTCACATCGCCGACGGGCGCGCAGAACGGATAACGCTTGCTCAGGACGGTCAGTTCGCCTTTTTCGTAGCCGACGAGGCCGTGTCCCGCCGAGACGTTCGCCGCGTTGATGCGGAGATCAACGGTGAACGTGCCGATGTCGCCTTCGAGTCCGAGCGCGTGCAGGAACGCCTGGGCCATCACCGTCTGGCCCGCCCAATCCGGATGCACGCCGTCCTTGCCCGCGATGGCGTAGTTCGTGCCGTGCTTTTGCTGGGCCGCGAAGCCGGCCGTCAGCATCGGCCAAAACACGTCGGCAAAACCGACTTGCTCCGCTTGTGCGATCTCGATGCCGATGTTGCGCAGTTCGCAGAGGTTCAAATTCAAATCTTCGCTCGTCCAATTATTGTCCTTCGACCAGCCGGGTTTTTTTCCGACGCAACCGGGCGAGCCGTGGACGACGCGCGCGCCCGCGCCTTTGAACGCGCGAATGATCGCGGTGGAAGCATTGCGATAACGCTGACCGATGGCCTCTTCGTACGGACGATAGCCGTGATCGTTCATGCCATAGCACGTCGTGGCAATCGTCGGCTGAAAACGCAGGCAATCATTGGTCATCCGCGCAAGAAAACCTGGAGCAACTTCGCCGCCCCAGCCGTACTGTCGCACTGTGACGCCCAACTCCGGCGTGCAGACCGTCAGGTAAGTTTCCATGATGCGCGAATACATCTTTTGCTCGGTGATCGAATCGCCGCAGATGGCGAGTCGATCCCCCGGCTTGAGCAAGAGCGCGCCTGCTGTTGGCGCTTTGAGCGGTTTGAATTTCTCAAAATACGAATCGGTCGGTTTGCTTTCGAGCGTTTGCGCAAAACTGGCGAGTGTTCCCTGCAAAATCAGAAGGGCGATGGTAGAGCGAAAAATGGTTTTCATATTGAGCGCGGCGAGTGTTTGGATTTTTCCGCCACTCGTCAAGGCGCGAGGAATTGCGACGGGCGCAATGCGTTATTCGCTTTCGAGCAACAGTGCTTCAGGCAGGCTCGCGGCGGTTGCCAGATTCTTTTTTACGCCGAGCACGCCATAAATCGCGCGCGTCAAATCAAACGCGATCGGCAGACTGCGAATGCCCACCAGCCGCCGCGGCGCGAGCGCAGCTGCCGCTTCGGGAAGATCCGTAACGCGCAGCACGTTCAACAACGCCGGCCGCTGCCAGTGCGACGCGGGCGGGTCGCTTACGATGACTTGCGTGACGCGCGCGTCGAACATCGCGGCGTAAATCGACAGCGCCGCCATGTCGTCTTTGCCGTAGAGGGCGATTTTCCGGGATGGAATTTTCTCATCGTTCACGGCCCATTCGATGGCGCGCAGGATGTCCCAGACTTGCATTGAGGCAATCGTGCGACCGCACCAGGCGGCGGTGCGTTCGATGTCGGCGAAAAGGGCGGCATTGAGAGGTTGCTCAGTAAAACGCGGGTTCAGCACGAGCACACGATGATCGCGAAACACGGGGAGCAATTCGTCGAAGTCCATCGGGTAAAGCGAGTCGGCCGGTCGTTTGACGCAGATGAGCAGCGGTGAATCAGTCGCGCCGTTCTTTGGGGTAAAAAGTTGAGCGCGGATGCGCACGCCGGCTTCGCTGTTGAAGGAAACTTCCTTGTAGTGGGCGTAATCCGACGCGTAGCTGGCGGCCGTGCGCAGAACTTTGGTCTCGAATGGAACCGGTTGCGTTGGGAACCAGCCAAAGACTTTCGTCCGCAAAGCGGCGACCAATTCCGTGCGACGCTTGTTCCAAGCGGCGAGCGACGCGGGCTTCACGATTTTGGCGGCGGGAATGAATTCGTTTTGGACGCGGAAGTTGACGGCATCGCGCGGGACACGATCCAGACAGGCCAAGTCTTCCGGTTTTTCTTTGGGCGGCGGGTTCGCTTCATCGGGAATCAGAGCGAGATCATTCTTCAACCAGCGGTTCATCCATTGGCGCGCTTCGCGCAGAAACAGCGGCGGATCGCTGTGGCCCACGTTGTCATCGACTTCACGAATGCGATCCGAATTTCCCTTCGCATAGAGATCGTAAACTTTTTTCGCGCGATTGAAAACTTCGTGGTAACCGTCGGGCGGAAAAATGGAATCCTTCTGCCCGCTCAAAATCATGAGTGGACGCGGCGCGATCAGCGCGCCGACGATGGGAAAATCCCAGCAGTAGGTGTTGTGATAGTAAATGCAATCGCACTGGCCGCGCGCGAGCCAGTTGGTCGCCTGCGAGCCGGCCGTCCATGTCGAGCATACGGGCGCGGCGGCAGCGATGCGGTCGTCGAGCGCGGCGGTGTACCAGGTCATCGCGCCGCCGCCCGAAATGCCCGTGAGGCCCACGCGCCGCATGTCCACTTCGCTTCGCGTCTCCAGATAGTCGAGCGCGCGCATCGCATTCCAGACTTCCACGCCCGCCGGCGTGTAGCCCAGCGAAAGCCAGTGCCACATGTTTAAGTTGTGCGTGCCATGATGGATGCCCGCGACTTCGCCAAACTCCAGCGTGTCGAGGATTAGCACCGCGTAGCCGTGCGCGGCGAACCATTGCGCGCGATCTTGATAATGAACCTTGGCTCCGAGCGGGCCGGGCGAATGTCCGCAGAGATACAAAATGGCGGGCACGGGCGTGGCGGCGGCTTTCGGAACGTAAAAATTTCCGGTGACGTAAAGCCCCGGCAAACTTTGGAAGACAACTTTTTCAATGCGATACGCCGGGCGGTCAAGCGTGCCGGTGATTTGCGGTTTGAGCGCGGTTCTTGGCGGCAGCGGATCAAGTCCGAGCATGTCGCGCAACTGGCGGCGCAGTTCGGGACGCTGCTTTTGCCAGTCTTCAAGCGTGCGCACCTCGGCGAGGCAGCGCGCGGAAATCGCGACGGCGACTTGCAGGAGTTGATTGGTCGCCATCGCGTGGCGCTGCGCGGGTGATTCCTGCGCGACAGCCGAGCTTGACCAAGCCGCGAAGAAAACGGTGAGCATGAGCCGGTGGAGCGGGGTTTTCATTGAGGACAAATCTTGCCGAAACGCGGAGGTTTGTCACTTCGGAATCTTGGGCCGCTCAATGTGGTTTGAAGAATTAACTGCTGCCACCTTGTTAAACGAGTTTCCACGCGGCCGATTTTTTGGCTTTTGAATCGCCGCAGATTTTCTAAACTGCCTTCACTCGATGGCGCGATGAGCACTCCCTCAAATAATTTTTTCGTCACCGGCGGCACGCTGCGGCACGACGCGCCGTCGTACGTGGAACGCCGGGCGGATCAAGATCTCTACGCCGGTTTGTTGGCCGGTGAGTTTTGCTACGTGCTGACCTCGCGCCAGATGGGCAAGTCTTCGTTGATGGTGCGAACGGTCAAGCGGCTGCGCGCCGACGGCGCGGCGGTGGCGGTGCTGGATTTGACGGCCATCGGCCAGAATCTCACGCCGGAACAATGGTATGATGGGTTGGTGGCGCGGCTCGGTCAGCAACTGGATCTCGAGGATGAACTACTCAATTTCTGGCGCGCGAACCCGCAGTGGGGGCCGTTGCAACGCTGGCTGACGGCACTGGAAAAAGTCATCCTGCCTGCGTTGGAATTGCGGCCGGCTCGGCTGGCGAACGTCCATCGCGAGTTGCACGCAGCGCGGGACACCGGCTTGGAGTCCGAAGTTCGGCTTGTTGTATTCATCGACGAGATCGACGTCGTGAGGAGCCTGCCGTTTTCGACAGATGAATTTTTCGCGGCGTTGCGTGAATGTTACAACCGGCGCACGAATGAAGCGGTTTTCAACCGGTTGACTTTTTGCCTCATCGGCGTGGCGACCCCGTCAGACTTGATTCGCGAAACGCGGATGACTCCGTTCAACATCGGCCGGCGCATCGAACTTACGGATTTCACCGAGGCGGAAGTGTCGCCACTGGTCAACGGTCTGGCGTCGTTGCACAGAGACGACGAGAATGCCGTAGTCGGCGGACGCGAAGTGCTCCAACGGATTTTGTATTGGACGGGCGGACATCCCTATCTCACGCAACGGCTGTGCCGCGCCGTTGTGGAAGTGATTTCAGAACCGGCTTCCGCGACGGCGGCCGGTGTTGACGGCGTGCGCAAGCAACCGCCGGCCCGAAAATTTTCCGCGAAGCTCGTGGACACGTTGTGCGCGGAATTGTTCCTGAGCCATCGCGCACGCGAGCGGGATGACAATTTGATTTTCGTGCGGGAGCGGTTGCTCAACGCGCAGACGGATCGCGCGTCGCTGCTTCATCTTTATGAGCGCGTGCGGGCGGGGCGAAAAGTGGCCGACGATGAAACGAACGCGCTTGTGGGCATCCTGCATCTGGCTGGCATCGTCCACGGTCGTGCCGGCCGGCTGCACTTGCGCAATCGGATTTATTCGCGCGTCTTCGATCTGCGATGGGTGACGGCGCACATGCCGGACGCCGAGCTGCGCCGGCAGCGGGAGGCTTTCCGCCGCGGCGTCGTGCGGACCATGGCGGCGGGAGGCGTGCTGGCGTTGGTGCTGGCGGCCTGGCTGCTCAGTTTGTTGCGCTCTCATCATCTGGATCGAGCGATTCCCTTGGCGGATGGAAGCTTGCTCACCTTGGAAGCGGTGCTTCCGGCCAACCAAACTTTTGTGTTTGGCAAATTCCGGACGGCGCTGTTCGACACGCTCGCGCTGCCATTCCGTGACGAAGCCGGTCCGAAAGCGGAGTTTCGTTTCCCGAATCCGAATCCGGATCCAACGGATCCAATTTCACTGGTCGCGTGGTTCACCCAAAAAGCGCCCGAAGCCGATCGCTATTTAAGCCTCTCCAATTTCTCGCACCTCGAAATCCTCGATGACCACGGTTGCCGGATGATCAATTGGGCCGGTGAATTGCCGCCGGGCAGTGAATCGGCACGACCGACCGGGCCGCAGGTATTTACGGAGGATGCCAGCGTGATCCTCGGCGCGGGCGAGTTGAAGGTGTTTCCCCGTGGGCAAAAAGAATTCACGCTCAAATTCATCGACCGGCGCGGCGAGTTGATGGCGTCGTTCACCAACGTGCCGAACCCGGCTTATGAACGGCCCCGGAACTTGCGGCCGGAGATGCTGCCAGCCACCCACCGCGACGGTGATCTGGCGGTGACACTCAAACGCGTAACGCTCGAACTCGACAAATGGACGACAGCGGGTGTGGAGTTGCGAACGGCAAAAGTGAAACCGGAATTTGAGTTGAGCCAGCAAGGGCAGCCCACCACGGAATGGGAACCCGCCGAGAATCAGTTGCTGGATCGCGTTGGCAATCGCGTGAAAATTCCGGTGGATCAGGATAAAATGCCCATCCCCATGCTCTGCCTGCGCGAGCCGGCCTGGCGGTTGCGGATGGAATTTTTTCGCAAGCCGGAAAGCAAATTCCCGGCGGAGGATTCGTGGAACCTCGGCGGTCTGAATATTCCACCGGCCGGGAGAGAAGTATCGTTCGTGAATCAGACGAACCAATTGCACAACCTCACCTTCAAACTGCTCGCCGTCGGCGGTGGCAGACCGGGCGGTGACACGAATGCGCCTGCTCCCATTCCACTAGGATTCACGTGGCGAGGGAAGTGGCTGGATGGCCTGCAGACCAACACGAGTGCGCGCGGTTATTTTCATTTGCGGATTTCCGGACGCGCGCTGGAATTGCGGGTCACGCTTCGGCTTGCCGACGCGCAGGGAAATTCCTGGGCATATCCCATCGACTCTCCGCGCGAAGGCGTCTATCAAGTGATGACCGAGTTACCGGCCGGAACGCCGCTGGCGGCGGCATCGTTGATCGTTCAGAAGTCCCGCATCGTGGCGTTTGACATCAAGCCCCCCGCGCCGCTCAGACCCTGAAACTGGCACGACAGCCAGATTTTGGTAGTAGACGAACTTCCGTCATGTAGTGAAAGCTTCAACTTCGCCGGGAACAATGCTTTCCATTTTGAGTCGGAATCGCTAAAATCTTTGCACGAAAAGTGATTGGCTCACCGGATATTATTTGAATTTGGTATTGCCCGGCGGACAAATTGCTATTCGCAATATTGATATTAAGGGTGCAATTGGAAGAGTCGATATAGCGGTGTGAATTCGGAACGGACAATTTGGCGAAGATACGAACGCCTAGCTTTAATGAATAATTTTTTACAAGTATTTGAGGTTCTTCGCGTGCGAAGAAACGACCGAAGTCGGTCGCAGGTTTGTCCGGCGGATACCATCGGCGCAGAGAATAGGTGTCCGTAAATATGCTCACGATCCCTTTCTACAAACCGAGCATCGGCGAGGATGAAATTGCCGAAGTGGTGGACACTCTTCGCAAGGGCTGGCTGACCACCGGGCCGAAGACCAAGCAGTTCGAGCGCGAGTTCAGCCAGTACCTCAAACACACGCACTCGGTCGCCGTCAACTCCGCCACAGCCGCATTGCATCTGTCGCTGGAAGCCATCGGACTAAAAGCCGGAGACGCCGTGCTGGTGCCGACAATGACCTTCACCGCTACGGCGGAAGTTGTGCGCTATTTCAACGCCCACCCGATTCTCGTCGATTGCCGGCCGGAGGACTTCAACCTGGATGTGGCCGATGCAGAAAGAAAATTGCAGGCGGCAAAAAAGCGCGGCGAAAATGTCGTCGCCATCATGCCAGTCCACTACGGCGGACAAATTGGCGATGCGGCCGGCGTCACCGAACTCGCTCGCAAGCATAACTTAATCATCATCGAAGACGCGGCTCATTGTTGTCCGGCGTTCTACCGCGACAATGAGGCCAGTCCCTGGCAGACCGTTGGCACATCGGGGCACATTAGTTGTTACTCATTTTACGCGAACAAGACCATCACGACCGGCGAAGGCGGCATGGCTTGCACCGAGCGCGAGGATTTCGCGGACCGGATGCGCATCATGTCGTTGCACGGCATTTCGCGGGACGCCTGGAAGCGATTTACCGCTGAAGGCTCCTGGTATTACGAAGTCATCGCGCCTGGCTTCAAATACAATCTGACGGACATTGCTGCGTCGCTTGGAATTCATCAACTGCGCCGGGCGGATGAGTTGCACCAAAAGCGCACCCGCTTGGCGGAACTTTACAACGAGTTGCTCAAAGATGTTGCCGAATTGGTGCTTCCCCGCGTGCAGCCGAACCGGATTCATTCGTGGCACCTCTACGTGATCCGCCTCAAGCTCGATAAACTGACGACCAACCGCGCTGACTTCATCGTCAAGCTCAAGGAAGCGGGCATTGGCACCAGTGTTCACTGGATGCCGCTCCACATGCACCCGTATTACCGCGAGAAATTTGGCTACCAGCCCGCCGACCTTCCGTGCGCCGCGTCGATCTACCCGGAAATAATCAGCCTGCCGCTGTGGCCGGATTTGAGCGAGAGCGACGTCCGCCACATCTGCGGCTAAATCAAATCCATCATCGCGCGGCAGTTGAAGTAGCTCGCTAATCCTGCTCTGACAGTCGGAGGTATTGGTCCATTGTCCGGCGATGAAGCATTTTCACGGATTTGATCAAAACCAACCCCGTTTTTCTCGCTTGGTGTTTGGCGGAATCGTTGTTACAAACACGCTCGCTATGAAACATCTCCGAGTTTTCCTGCTCGCGGTGGCAACCTGCGCCGTGATTCTACCAATGCACGCCGCGATTGCGCGCAAACCGGTGGCGATCTTCGATGGCAGAACCTTCCACGGCTGGGAAGGCGACACCAAGGGAACGTGGCGGATTGAAAATGGCGCGCTGGTCGGCGGCTCGCTCAAGGAGAAAGTTCCGCACAACGAATTCCTCTGCACCACGCGCGCCTACACGAATTTTATTCTTCGCGTCAAATTCAAGCTCGTCGGCACCGACGGCTTCATCAACGGCGGCGTCCAGGTTCGCAGCAAACACATCACCAACCCGGCCTACGAATTGAGCGGCTATCAGGCGGACATGGGCGATCCGGAATGGTGGGGCTGCCTCTACGACGAATCGCGCCGCAACAAAGTGCTCGTCAAGTCGCCCATCGCCGACGTCAACCGCATCCTGAAGCGGAACGACTGGAACGATTACGAAATCCGCTGCGAAGGAAAACGAATCCAACTTTACATCAATGGATTTCAAACCGTGGACTACACGGAGCCGGATGATTCGATTCCGCAGTTCGGCATCATTGGCCTCCAAATCCACGGCGGCGGCAAAGCCGAGGCCCTCTACAAGAACATCACTATTCAGGAGTTGCCCTAGCCGATGTTGAATTGAAGCTGGGTGCCACTCGCGCCCGTCGTTGACACGAGCATTCAACGATTTTTTCCTTTTACCGTGCCGCGTTTTCGATTTGCCTAGTTCACGACATGGCCGCGCCGTTTCAACCGCAGCAGTACATCGCCCGCCACGTGCGCGACATTCCGCGTTCGGGGATTAGGGAATTTTTCGACCTGGTGCAAAGCCAGTCGGACGTGATTTCGCTCGGCGTCGGCGAGCCGGACTTTGTCACGCCGTGGCACATTCGCGAAGCAGCGATCTACGCGCTCGAACGCGGCAAAACGAGTTACACTTCGAATCTTGGTTTGCTGAAATTGCGCGAAGCGATCAGCGTGCATGTTGAAAAACATTTCGGCGTCCCGTATTCGCCGAAGAGCCAAATCATCATCACTGTTGGCGTCAGCGAAGCGCTGGACATCGCCTTGCGTGCCGTCATCAATCCCGGCGACGAGATGCTTTACCACGAACCGTGCTACGTGAGTTACGCGCCGAGCATCACGCTGGCTCACGGCGTGGCGGTGCCGGTGTCTTGCCGCGCGGAAAATGGCTTCGCCGTCACCGCCGAAGCCATCGAAGCTGCGATTACGCCGCGCAGCAAAGCGCTCGTGCTGAATTTTCCGACCAACCCAACCGGTGGCACCATGATGCGCACGGAGTTGTTGAAAATTGCCGAAGTGGTACTGCGGCACAACCTGCTCGTCATCACCGACGAGATTTATTCCGAACTAACTTTTGAAGGCGAACACGTGAGCATCGCGTCGCTGCCGGGCATGCGCGAGCGCACGATTTTTCTCCACGGATTTTCCAAGGCGTATGCGATGACGGGCTTTCGCATCGGCTACGCCTGCGGGCCGGTGGAGTTGATCGAAGCGATGATGCGCATCCACCAATACTCGATGCTCTGCGCCAGCATCATCAGCCAGGAAGCCGCGTTCGAGGCCATCCAGCGCGGCGAACCGGATACCATCGAAATGCGCGAGCACTATCGCGCGCGCCGCAATTTCATCGTCAATGCCTTCAACCGCCTGGGACTTAAATGCCACCTGCCGCGCGGTTCGTTCTACGCCTTTCCCTCGATCCAATCGACCGGGCTGAGTTCCAAAGAATTCGCGGTGAAACTGCTCGAAGCCGAGCGCGTCGCCTGTGTGCCGGGCAGCGCTTTCGGCGCGAGCGGCGAAGGTTACCTGCGCTGCTGTTTCGCGACATCGCTCGAACAGATTCAAACCGCGACCGAGCGCATCGAACGGTTCATCGGTCGCTTGTGAGGCACGCGCAACGTTCGCTAGCTAATTCTTCGTAAAGTTTTTCGAAGCGATTCACCATCTGCGTCAGTGAAAATTTTTCTTTGATCCGGCGCGGGCCGGCGGCGCTCATGCGTGAACGCAACTTCGTGTCGTCCATGAGCAACGCAATTTTGTCCGCCAGCGCCTGTGGATCAGCCGGCGGCACGAGGAAGCCGGTTTCGCCCTCGGCCACTTGATCGCACGAGCCGCCAATGTTCGTGGCGATGACGGGCACGCCCATCGCCATCGCTTCCATCACCACGCCGCCGAATGGCTCCGGCTGCGCCGAGGGCAGCACAAACAGATCAAGCGCAGGATAAACCGTCCGCGTGTCCTTGATTTCGCCAGTGAACACAACGCGGTCTGCCAGGCCAAGTTCACGCACGAGTTGCTGCAACTGTTCCAAATGATTTTCGCTGCCGGGCGCAGGCGAGCCGACGATGACAAACTTTGCCCGCCGGCCTCTTTGTGCCAGCAACGCCGCCGCGCGAATCAAAACTTCCTGCCCCTTGCGCACGAGTTTGATGCGACCCACGCAGCCGACGACGAATTCGTTTTCCAATTTCCATTTACGGCGAAACTCCAATGCGAGCGCGTCGCGCGGCACCGCGAATTCATCAAGTGAAAAGCCGTTGTGAAAAACCAGAACCTTTTCGCGACGGGGAAATTGCGCGGCAATGGCTTCGGACACGGCCAGGACGCACCGTGAGCAGCCGGTGATGTAACGCGCGTACCACGGCCAGAAGCGGCGAAACTCTTGGAACCAATCGCGCACATGCCATACGTGCGGTACACCGCCGAGCCGCGCGGCGAGCGCGGGTGAAAGGATCACACCAGTGTTCGTATGGACGAGGTCGATCTTGCAGCGCCGGATCAGTCGCCAGAGATAAGTCACCGAGAGCGGAAATTGCCCGAAGAGCCAGATCAGCCGCCATGAATGAAAAACCTGGCGGTTGATGACGCTGAGTCCGGGATGAATCACGACTTCGATTTGGCGCGCTTCAATGAGCGGACGCAGCGGCCCATCTTCGGGCAATACTACCAAGGGAGAGAATTTGGCGCGGTCCAGCGCACCCAGCAAGCGCAGCAACGAACGGCTCGCACCGTAAATGTCGGCGCTGTTGTGGACGTACAAAATTCGCAGCGGGGCAACGGAATTACGCACGGGCAATATGTTTAGCGGCTCGGACGCTGACTGCAACGTTGCGATTCCGCATGCGTCGTGTCGTTCAGCATGAGCCGGCTCGCCAGCGCGGCCAGGGAATTGATTTCACCCGCGCTTTCGCCGAAGCTGCGGCGACTCAACAGCAAAGCCTCAAAGCCAGCCGCACGCGCGCCGTGAAAATCTTCCTCGTTACTGTCGCCGACGTGGAGGATGGCTTCCGCAGGAAGTTGCAACGCTTGCGCAGCCTGGCGAAAAATTCCCCCCGCTGGCTTCGTGTGGCCGACTTCGTGTGAGATCGCGATGGCCTCGAACAACGGTGCTAGTTTGAGCGCGCCCAGTAGCGGCCGCAATCGCTCGTCCCAATTCGAAATGATGCCCAGGCGGACGCTCAGCCGTTTCAGTTGCTCCAGCGTGACTAAAACATCATCGAACACGCGCCAGACATCCGGTTGCGCGAATCGCTGATACAAGGCGTCGAAAAAGCTCTCCGTAACCGGCTCAACACGAGTTCCGGCAAAAGTTTCTTTGACCAATCCCTGCCATGCCGTGCGCGAGTAATCAAACGCTTGCCGACGCTTCCAGGCTGCGGCGAACTGCGTGTTGAGTCGTTCCGGAGAAATTTCCTTGTGGCCGGAACGTCCGGCGACTTCCGCATACACGTGTCCCACCGATGGCCACGGTTGAATCAGCGTGCCGCCAACATCGAACGTGATCGCGCGGGGAAGCACGACGTTTTGCTTTTCGTCGCGAATGTTATTTCTGTGGGCGCGAGTGTTGGAGGAACCACTCGTAAAGTTCGGGATTATTGTAGGCTTCCGTCCAGGAGTCGTGGCCGGCCTCCGGATACACCGTGAGCTTGACGTCGTTCCCGATTTTCTTGAAGGCGTTCACCATTTGCTCTGAGCGTTCCAGTTTCACCACGTTATCCTTCGCGCCGTGAAACGCCCAGATCGGCAGCGACTTCAAAATCTCGAGCCGCTGCTTGTCCGCGAGCAGAATCCGAATCGGATCGCCGCCGCCGCAAATCGGCGCAACCGCCGCGAAGCGTTCCGGGTGCGACGTGGCCAGACTCCAGGAGCCGAAGCCGCCCATGCTCAGGCCCGTCAGATACACGCGGCTTTTATCCACTTTGTATTTCGCCGTGATTTCGTCGAGCAGTGCCATGATGGTGTCGTTGTTCCAAGTCTGACCGGTCGGGCATTGCGGCGAGACGACGATAAACTGGAAGTCCGGCTTCGCTTTGACGATCTTCGGCGGCCCATGCACAGCCACGGTCCAGACGTTGGTGCCGCGTTCGCCCGCGCCGTGCAGAAATAAAATCAGCGGCCAGCGTTTGGATTTCTTTTGGTCATAATCATGCGGCAAATAGAGGAGATATTCGGCGCTCACTGTTGTCGTAATCTGGCGTTTGAAAGCTTTTGCGGATTGGATCTTGTCCGCTTGTGCGTTGGCTTTTGTCGGCATGGAGGTCGTCAACGCCAGTCCACAGAGGACGGCGAGGACAAGTTTGTGACGTTGCATAAGTTTGTTTGGTTCATCGAACGAGCAATTGGCTTTTCCGTGTCGGAGACGAATACAGCGTAAAAATCCCTTCGTGTTACATCAACTTCAATTTCGGCAAATCCTGCGAATCGACCAATCCCACCGGCTCCTTCCGTGCGTTCACGACGATGACATCGTCGATGTTGCGTTCGTTGAAAATTTTCAGCGCTTCCACGGCGAGATCGTCTTCTCGAATGCAAATAGGCTTGCGTGTCATCACTTCGGCGAGCCGCGCGGCCAGCACGTGATCGTCGCTGCCCATGCGGCGGCGCAAGTCGCCGTCAGTGAACACACCAACGAGTTTGCCGCGCGCATTCACTACGCTGACACTGCCGGACTTGGCGCGCGTCATCACGAGCAACGCTTCCTTCACGGTCAGCGACTCGGCGGCGACGGCGTTGCGATCCTCACGACGCATGATGTCTTTCACCCGCAGGAGCAGCGCTCGGCCAATGGCGCCGGAAGGATGATGTTTGGCGAAGTCATGTTCCTTGAAACCGCGCGCGTCGAGCACGGCCATTGCCAGCGCATCGCCCAGCGCGAGCATCGCGGTTGTGCTCGCGGTGGGCGCGAGATTAAACGGGCAGGCTTCGCGCGGGACTTTGACGTTGAGCACGACATCGCTGTGTCGCGCAAGCGTGGATTTGAGCGCACTGGTGAGAGAAATAATTTTGACCGGGAAACGTTTCAGGGCCGGCAATAAATGAAGTAATTCCTCCGTCTCGCCCGAGTAACTCAGCGCGAGAATCAAGTCGCCGTCGTTAATGATGCCAAGATCACCGTGCAGCGCATCGACGCTGTTGAGCACGACGCTCGTCGAGCCTGTGCTCGTGAGCGTGGCGGCGATTTTTTGCCCGATGTTTCCGGACTTGCCGATACCTACGACAACGATCTTACCGCGTTGACGCAGCGTCTCGACGACCAGCTCGACCGCACGCGTGAATGCCTCGTCGAGTTGCGCGCGCACGGCTTTGAGCGCGGCCAATTCGATGTCAAAAACGGCACGGGCACGGGCCAGATGCGTCATGGCGCAAGAGTACCAGCCAGAAAAATGGGATTCAACGAAGAATCAATTTCACTTCGTCAATTACGCGGCGGCGGACGTGTTGCTTTCCTTCAACTTCATCCATCCGAAGAAAAATAGAATTCCAACCACAAGCGTTCCGAGGCCAAAGGCGATCAACTTCCAATCCGAAGTCAGAAAGACAAACGCCCAGCCCGCCAGCGCGACGAAGCACGGCACGGGATACAGCCAGATGCGGTAGGGCCGTTCGAGCTGGGGCGAAGTTTTGCGCAGCTGCATGACCGCAAAAATCTGCCCGATGAACTGGACGAGAATGCGCGTGATGAGCAGCGCGTCGATGACGGTCATCAGCGGCAGAAAACTGCACACAATGGAGATCGCGCCGATGACGAGCAGCGAGATGTGCGGAAAATGTTTGGTCGGGTGCAGTTGTCCGAAAATTTTGAAGAAGTCGCCGTTTTGCGCCGCCGCGTACGGGATGCGCGAGTAACCGAGCATCAATGCGAAGACAGAGCCGACCGCCGTCCACAGCACCATGACGGTGAAGACGGCGGCAACTTTCGGGCCGTAGATTTTTTCCATGAACATCGAAGCGACCGGCGACGGCGGATCTTTCGCGGGAACGAATTCGCGCCACGGCACGACGCCGATGAGCGAAAGATTGATGGCGAAATAAAACAGCGCGACCGCGACGAGGCTGATCAGGATGGAACGCGGGATGACGCGGCCAGGATCTTTCACTTCGTCGCCGATGTAGCACACGTCGTAGTAGCCGAGATAATCGTAAATGCCGACGCGCGACGCCGCACCGAGGCCAAGCAGGAATCCCCACGAGAAATTGAACGCGCCGGGCGGGAAATCGAACGCGACCTTCGCATCGAAGCGCAGCGCGCCGGTGACAATCACCACGCCGACGGTCAGCAGCGTGCCGATCCACAATCCGACGGTGATTTTGCCGACACCAGTGATGCGTCGGTAAAGCAGGGCGACACTCACCGCAGCGACGCTGGCGGCGACGAGTTGGGCGAGCAATTGATTCTCCGACTTCGCCAGCGCGGGCCACAGATAGGCGAGATATTGCGCGAAGCCGATGCAACCGGAGGCGATTTCCAGCGGGCCGCTCAGAATGAATTGCCAGATGAAAAGAAAAGCCATCAGCCGGCCGAAGCTTTTGCGGAGGTAAAGATAGGAGCCGCCGGAGCCGGGCATCGCCGCGCCGAGTTCACTCCACACCATGCCGTCGGGGATCGCGATGAGCAGCGCGACGAACCAGCCGAGCATTGATTGCGGGCCGCCCAGCGCGGTCATCAGCGCGGGGATCGTGATGAACGGCCCGATGCCGATCATGTTCGACATGTTGAGCGCCGTGGCCTGGAGCAGGCCGAAGCGGCGCTGCAACTGCGGCAAGGCGGCGGGGGCGGGCGGGTTCATGCGCGGAGAGTTAGCAGACCGTGCGCGGCCGAGTCAATTTTTTGCTTGTGAAAGTTAGACACGAATTGCACGGATTTTCACAGACTACCAATAGTGGCCTCTCCATCCGTGCTCATTCGTGAAATCCCTGTCCTCTTTGATCACGATTCCCTGCCGCGTGAACTCCAACGGAACCCTTAAGAACCAACCAACTGGCGAGCGGTAGCGCGTTATTGAAAACTTGTGCGCGGGCCGGTAGCAGGCGGCTTTGAATTCGCCCCGCCGGCATCATCGCCGCTGCCGAGCTTCTCGTAGTAGCGGCGCACCAGTTCGGAATACTTCGTCGGCACGGGGTCGCGGTCGATGGGCACGAGCGCTTCGCGGGATTCGCGGCGCGCCAATTCTTCGGCGATGCGATTGCGCACTTCGGCCAGCGGCTTCACGATCTGCAACGAAAGCTGCGCGAAGTCCGGCTTCTTGAATTCACGGCGGAATTCCTGCCGGATCACGGCGGCACGCTCACGAACGGTCGCGACGCGATTACGCAAGTCGGGTTGATCGATCATCTCCTCCACATCGCGGAGGCGATCCGACCACTGGCTGTATTCGATCCCGGTTATTGGACCGCCGCCGGTGAAGTTGCCCCCGCCTTCAGTGCCGCCGCCGCGATTCATGAAACCCGCTCCGCCGCGTGGCGAGCCGGCGGGGTTGCGTCCTCCGCCCGCATTTGCCTGTGTGCCGGGTTGAGGAGCATCGACTTGACCAGCCGCGGACGCTTGCCCGCCTCGACCACCCGGTGAGTTACCTTCGCCCTGTCCTTGCTGCGCTTGCTCCGCTCCCGGCTGCGCCTGCGAGTTTGAAGCCTGGGCTCCAGATCCTCTTTGGCCTGGCTGACCTTGCTGCCCGCGCTGACCGCCTTGACCCGAAGCCTGGCGATTGGCATTTCCCGGCGAGTTGCCCTGGCCCGATCCTGGCTGCTGCCCTGCTTCCGACTGCGGCTGCGAATTCGAAGCTTGGCTTCTTGATCCCGGCACGCCGGGCTGTTCGCCCTGCCCGCGTTGACCACCTTGCGCAGCAGTTTGTCGATTTGTATTCCCCGGCGAACTAGGTTGACCACCGACACGATCGCCGGTTGCGCCAGCCATTACGCCATTGGTTTCACCGGCGCTTGCGCCGCTCGCCATTTCTTTTTCAATCTGGCGCGACAAATCTTCGAGTTCTTTTTTCGCCAATCGCAGCGCTTCGGTGTCATCGCCGAGCACACTTTCCGCCGCGTGCTCGACACTGCTTTTAAGTTCTTCGATTTCCTTGCGCGCGCGTTGTTCCGCCTGCGCGGCCTCGCTCGGCAGACTGCGTTTTAGCATCTCGCTCGCCGTGGCCAAAGCATTGTTCGCGCTGCCCTGGCTCGCTTTGCGGTAGGTGTCATAAAGCTGCTTGGACAACAGCGGCTCGGAAGATTCCGCGCGCTCGGTGACCTGTTTAACATCGTCGAGCAAGTGCTGCATCTTTTGCTTCTGCTGATCGAATTTGTCCGCCAAATCTTTGTTCTCGCCGGTGTCGCTCAGGCGCTTGCGCTGGCCTTGGGCGGGATTAGCCATCTGTTGCGCGAGATCTTCCTCCTTCTGCGCCAGCTCGCGCGCGTCGTTGCGCATCTGGCGCATTTCCTCGGTGAATTGGCTTGAGTTCTGTTTCCGAAAATCTTCGCGCATTTGCTGGAGGTCGCGCTCGGCCCGCGTGCCCGATGCCAGCGCCTGCGAGACGGATTCGTTCTGCATCGCCTGCGAAGCATTCTGCACGTCGGAGCGAATCTGATCCAGTTGCTGGCGCGCGTCCGCCATGCGCTGCTGATTTTGCGGCTGCTCCATCCGCTGGCGCACTTCGTCGATGTCCGCGAGCATTTGTTGTTCTTCTTCGCGCAGGCGCTTGAGACGGCGACGGATGTCTTCGCGCTCTTGATCGCCTTTCGCCTCCTGCAGCGCGGTCTGCAATTCCTTGAGCCGTTCGTTCAAGTCCTGCTGCCGCTGGGAAAGTTCCTTCAACCGATTGAGCACTTGCGCCTGTTCCTGTTGCTCGGTCTTTTTTTGCGGTGTGGCCTGGCGCTGCGTTTCGTAACGGCTGTCCGACATCTTGAGATCGAGTTGATCGATCTGCCGTTGGTTGCTTTGGCTGCTTCCGCTTCCGCTACCCCGACTGCGGTTTTGCGAAACCGAATACTCGCGCGCCTGCAATTTGAGCAACGCCTGATACGCCGCCTGCTCTGCCGCGAGCGCATCCGGCAAAGGCTTCGGCGACTTCGTCGCATCGGTCAGATGCGTCACGGCCTTTTTCATCTCCGTCCCGGCGGCCTCTACGTAGGCTTTTTGCTCCGCGCTACGCGCTTTCTCTTTGAGTTCGTCGAGTTGATCGAGTGCCTGCTTTTGCGACTGCTCGACGACCGGCGCGTCCTTGAGATAGTGCGGCGAAGGCTTCTTGCCGCCGTGCTCGCGCTCCAGCTTCCACGTAGCGTTGATGATTTGCTTCTGCAATTCCGCCAGCTTCGTCGTCGGGCTTTGCGGTTGCTGGCCGCCGGCGCTCTCGCTCTGGCTGTTCTCCGGCGTCTGGTCTTCGCGAAAAATTTCCTCAAACGGCCGCACTTCCGCGAAATACATGTCGCTCGACGTGCGGCGCAACTGGCCGTCCGGGCCGAAATCTTCGGCCCAGATGAAATAGGAGACAAGTTGATCGGGATGGACAGCCAGATTTTCGAGCCGGAGCAGGTGATTGAACTTGCGCTTCTCGTTCGGTCCCGTGGCTTCGGACAGCGCTATTGTTTTTGGTTCGGAGCCGGCGACGGTGTAAGTCAATCCGTAGCCGGTCACGCCGAAATCATCCCAAATCTCAGCCTCGAAATTCATTTCTTCGAGCGGCGAGACGCGTTGATCGCCGCGTGGCGCAACGAGCTTCAAATCAGGCGGACGATTCTTCAGCGCCTCGACGACAAACTGCGCCGGCACTTTGTTCGTGCGCCCCTCGGCATCGACGAGTTGCAACTCGTAACGATCGCTCGCCTCGATTTTGAATTGCGACAGTGATGCGGCGGCCGCCGTATTCGACCGCGTAAGTCAGGTCGGTCGTCACTTCCGGAATGCTCGTTCCAAAAATGGGATCGGCCAGGCTCTTGGCCAGTGGGATCCGCTGCTCGGGCTTCGCGTCCGCGTGGACAATCAACGTGACATCGGCCGGCAGCCGTCCTTGAAAACGCGCAAGCACGGCGACGGCGTTGCCGCGTTCCACCTCGGCGTCGCCCGGCGAAACCGTGACACCCGCCGCCGCGCCGACTTCCCCAAGCGCGGGCGCGGTGGATCGCAAGTGAAGCAATGCGAAACCAAAAACCGCAAGCGCGAGCCATTGTCCGCCTTGCGCGAGCACAAGTCGTGGCGTGGAAATAGTTTCGAGCCATGATTCGCGCTGGCTCTCGATCACCGCTTCACGAATGACGCGCTCCTGCAGGTAATTGAGTTTGCCGGTGGCAGGGTCCGGTTGCTGTTCAATCGCGGTGAGCAACAACGCGTGGAGCCGGGGATGTTGCTGCTCAATCCGGCGGGCGATATTTCGGTAATCCGGATGCCAATGATGAACTCGAACTGCGGCGATCAAGGCCCAGCCCGCTGCTGCCGAGACGAGCAGAGGAATGATAAACGGAAGGTGCCAGGCGAAGAGCCACTGCATGAAAACCAAAGCGCCGGCGAACGCCGCCTCGACGAGCCAGCCGACCGCCAGTTCACGCCAGAGGCGAAGCCGACGCTGCCGCCGGGCCACTGGCTCCAGTTGCGATTTCAAGAACGGTTCAATCATAATCTGGCGCGGGTATCGGAATTGAATTCAATCCAATCCCAATTGCTCATCACAACTACGCTCATCCAAGCCCGGCGGCAAGCACTGAAACCATGCTTAAGAGTGTGAAGGGCGCAGATCAATTTTTGCAAGGGTCGGCTGAGTGGGGGAAGAGCAGGTGCCAGCGTCCGTTGCGACGAAAGGTTTCCAGACACATCAGCGCTTCGTCTCCGGTCTGGCTCCAAAATTGTCCCGGTCGCTTGAACCGGCATTGATACTGCCGGCAGGTCGATTCCATCGCCCCGCTGCCCAGTGGCTCGCCTTTTTGTTGGGCCGTCCCGTAGTCCATCCGTTCCCGGTGGCTTTGCAGGTAGTTGACTTCTTTCTGCACCGCCTCGGCGCTGGCTCCTTCCAGCCGCCCTTGCAGTTGCTCCAGTTCGGTGATGACGGCGCAGCTTTCATCGGCCTTGAGCTTGGTGAGCAGCGGTTGGACCCAGGCGCGTGCCGCGGCCGGATCCTCCGGATGCAACGTGTGTGCCACGGCCCACAGGTGCTGGCTGACATGGTAAAAGTCCACGCGCTGCCGGGCGCCGGGGAAGCGGTCGCCAGCCAAGTTCCAAATCCACACCGCCCCGTCGGCCACGAGCAACACTTCGTTGGCCCGGCCCAGGCCGCGGCGCATGGCTTCGGCCCAGAGCTGTTCTTTGAGCGCGTCCACCCCGCCGCGGGTCATGACGTAGCCACGACTCAAAATCGTGGGCCGCCCGCCTGCGCTCTGTGCCCGCTGGTTCAGTCGAAAGCAAGTGCCGCCATAGGCCCAGTGCCAACGGCTGGGTTCCTCTCCTTGGGCCCGCCGGGCGGCGCTTTGGCCCCAGTCGTCGCGTTCGCGGATGTTCCAAGCGTCCAGTTCGATGACCAGCGTGAACGGTTCCAAGGGCAGTTGGAGTTGGAGGTCGGGGTCTTGTTGGGCGCGGCCTTCGGGTGTGCTCATCTTTTTGTCCAGTTGCGCGCGCTGCTCTTGGGCGCGTTGGCCTTGCGCTCGGGCCGCCCGTCCCAAGGTGCCGGCGGAGATTTTGACGCCGGCCAGCCGCTCGACCACCTGCTCGGCTTCGGTCACAGGCATTTTGCTGACCGTGAGCGCGGCCATCTCTTGCACGGCGGGAGATTGGGTGCCTTCCTCCGGCAAACCCAGCAGGGCATCGGCGGCAAAGCGCCACTTGCGGCAACGGCGGCAGTAACCTCGCACGCGCTGCACGCGGATGGAGCCGAAGCGCGTCTGAATGGTGGTGAAGTGGCCTCCGGTCAAGCGGCTGAGTTTGTTCTGACAGTGCGGACACAGGGGCGGAGCGGCGTCGGCCTTTTGCTGGGCGGCCTTCTCGAGCATCTGGCGCAACACTTCGTGGCCGCCGCGCAGCAACTCTTCTTCGAGATGGCCAAGGTTTTGATCCGCGGCGCGGACCGAGTCGTGGACCCGTCTGGCCATGCCCCGCAGCAGCGCCGGGGGTTCGGCCGGCAACAGCGTGGTCAAAGGGTCGGGGGTAATGGTGGACTCAAGCGCAACTTCCAAGGTGGTCGTCATGCCCCTGAGCCTAGCCAATCCCCCCACTCACTTCAAAACCTGATCTGCGCCCGAGTGTGAACAACCCACCCGATGAATCTGGCTTAATGCTTTGGATCAAATTCAATGTGAAGAAGTTGAAAACAATCATTCACCGATGAAGCGACACAAACTTCTATTTGGATTGGTTTTCGTTCTTTTTTTGTCGGCGTTTGTGATTGCTACGCGGCGCAAGCAACCTGCGGTTCCCGACCCGGTTTACAATGGCAAGCACGCCAGCGAATGGGCAAGGGAGTACGTGTGGCACTTCCAGCCAGAAGCAGAAGACGCGCTGAAGCAACTCGGGGCAGACGCCACGCCGTTTTTGCTTCCTTACGTCGATAAGCGCGATTCACTCTTGAATAGTCTCCACTGTGGCTTGTGGACGAAATTGCCATCGAATATTAGAACCAACATCCCCGAGCCAATCCTTGCCTGGCGCATTCGACTTCACGCGCTCGCTGCCTTTCAAAAATTTCGCTCAATCAGCCGCCCAGCGATTCCAGAACTGATCCAAAGATTAAACAGTAAAGACTACGTTGTTCGTTACAAATGTATTGATGCACTTGGCGTCCTCGGACCAGAG
Organism: Verrucomicrobiota bacterium; assembly: GCA_016195385.1. GTDB lineage: Bacteria > Verrucomicrobiota > Verrucomicrobiia > Limisphaerales > JACPZS01 > JACPZS01. The sequence goes on along the minus strand of JACPZS010000127.1, from coordinate 8,653 downwards.
GCAAAAGAAGCAGTGCCCGCGCTCAGAGCGCTTCTTAAAGCAAGCCTTGCCGAGCGTGTGTATGCTGCCATCGCGCTGTGGGAAATCGAGCATGACGCTGCAGAAGTTTTACCGATATTTGAAGAGGCCTTGAAATGCAGAGCATACGGTAGTTTCGCTATTTTCGTTGCGAGGTTTCTACCTCAAATCGGTTCCGCAGCCGAACCCATGATCCCTCTTCTCGTGAAGTATTTGAACGATCTTGAACGCTATCCGCGTCCAGGTGTGATGTTGCACGCAATGGCTGGCATCAGCACTAATTCAATTCCGTATCTGATAATTGCACTCAAAGACAAGGACAGTGATGTGCGCGCCAACGCAGCTGTCGCTCTTGGCGAAATCGGGCCGCCTACCGCTGCCGTCATAGATAGTTTGGAAGCGTTGCTTGCGGATGAAGCTGTCGGGCTGGTTGACCTCATAGATGCCGATTGGAGATATGAAACCATCAGCCACGCAACCCGCGAAGCTTTGTGCCAGATTCTTGGCAAAGCCACGAACGATTCCGATCCAAAATGAAGCGTCTTGCTTACTCGCGCGAGTTATGAAACTGAAGGCCAAAACTTGGCACTTAAACCAAGTTTGACACGTTACGATCGCCCGCTATATTTGCGCCCCTTTATGAACCGAAACCCGCATGTGGCAGTGATCGGCGCGACGGGAGCCGTCGGCGTCGAGATGATCAAAACGCTCGAGAAGCGCAATTTCCCCGTGGGCAAATTGACGTTGCTCGCTTCCGCCCGTTCGGCCGGCAAGAAGTTGAAATATCGCGGCCAGGAAATCGCCATCAAGGAACTGACCAAAGATTCGTTCACGGGTATTGACATCGCGTTGTTCAGCGCCGGCGGGAGCACCTCGAAGGAATTCGCGCCCATTGCCGCCAAGGCCGGTTGCGTCGTCGTCGATAACTCCAGCGCCTTCCGCATGGACAACTCGGTACCGCTGGTCGTGCCCGAGATCAATCGCGCGGACGTGAAGTGGCACAAAGGCATCATCGCCAATCCGAATTGCACCACGGCGATCACGCTGATGGCGCTCTATCCGCTGCACCAGGCGTTCGGCGTGAAGCGAATTTTTGCGTCGAGCTATCAGGCGGTTTCCGGCACCGGCGCCAAAGCCATCGAAGAACTTGAACGCCAGGTCGGCGAAGTCGTCGCCGGCAAGCCGGTGACGAAGGAAGTTTATCCGCATCAAATTGCGTTCAACGTATTGCCGCACGTGGATTCGTTTCTGCCTTCCGGTTACACGAAGGAAGAAATGAAAATGGAAAACGAAGGCCGCAAGATCATGCATCACCCGTCGTTTCGCGCGAGCGTGACCTGCGTGCGCGTGCCGGTGTATCGCGCGCATTCGGTGGCCGTCAGTGCCGAGTTTGAGAAGCCCGTCACCGTCGAAGCCGCGCGCGTGGTGTTGAGCAAGGCGCCGGGACTCGACGTCGTCGATGACCCGGAGAAAAAAGAATATCCGCTGCCGCTCTACGTCGCCGAGAAATACAACTGCCAAGTCGGACGCATCCGCGTGGACTGCGCGTTGGACAACGGCCTGTGCTTCTGGGTCGTCGGCGACCAATTGCTCAAAGGCGCGGCGCTCAATGCGGTACAGATTGCTGAGGAGTTGTTGAAGTAACCGCGCAGTCCAAAAAAGTTTTCAAGCCCGCCCATTTCAGCCTGGCGCTGAAATGGGTGTTTTTGTTTCGCGACCGAAAGTTCATGCCGTTGGCCTTGCCGGGGATCGAGTTTGGTTGGACTGAAATCGTTTAGCGGCTGGTGGTAAAAACACTCACCGCTGCCTCAAATCCACCATCGCCTTCCCGGATTTTTCTGAAGCGCCACACTTGAGTATAAGCCCGCAAACGGTTGGCCGTCAGCGTTGGCTCTTTTGGATTTCGAGAAAAATCCAAGCCTTGGCCAAGGCCCATTTGCGATTGGCGTTTGCCAAAGAGATTCTCATTACTTCGGCCGCTTCCTTGCGGGTCAATCCAACAAAGTAACATAGTTCGACCAGTTCGGCCTTTTGCTCGTCTTGCGCGGCGAGTTTATCAAGCACTTCGTGGATCGCGAGGATTTGATCGTCCTTGGTAGCGGCTGCGATTTCGATTTCCTGAATGTCCACTCGTTGTTGTCCGCCGCCGTGTTTGACGCGCTTCTTGCGGCGGGCGATATCGACGAGAATGTTGCGCATCGCCTTAGCCGCTGTTCGGAAGAAGTGGGCACTACCTTCAAATTTTGGATTTTTGCCGCCAAACAAGTTCAACCAGGCTTCATTCACGAGAGCTGTGGGCTGTAAGGTCTGGCCAGGCTTGTGTTTAGCCATCTCGCGCGCGGCGAGCTTGTGCAGTTCCTTGTAAACCAACTGGAGCAACTCATCGGCGGCTTTGGTGTCGCCGTGCTCAACAGCCTTGAGAATGCGCGTGATTTCGCTCATCGGCTGAATAGTAAACGCCCGGGGCGGAATGTCGATTGCCGAATGGGATTCAAAATATCTGCCGCGTGAGGGGAAAAAGGCTCACATACGACTCAAGTCAGGCCGTGTCACTCAGGTTCCGGTTCAGCTGTTCCGCTGCTTCGAAATACTGACAACGACAGGCGCACTTGAGTTCCATTCCTTGCTTCTGTTCATTTTGCTGAAGTCGTGGGCGTTGGCTGACCGTCGATCAGGGCCTTGGCTTCGCGTAGAAGAATATGTGCGATCAACCAGTCGTGCCAGCTATCACCTATGTCTCCGTTCTCCAGCTTCGGCAATCTTTTTTCGGCGATCTCGACGGCTTCGGTCAGCGCGGCGCGGGCTTCGACGGTTTGCTTCAATTGATGATGAGCCATGGCCAGCACGGCACTGGTTTGCACATCAAGAAAATAAATACCTGGACTGCTCGAAGCCTTTTTCGTCCACTCGATTGCGCTGGCAAAACGGGCCTGACGATATTCACTAAGCCCTTTGGCGAACTGGAAATAAAGCAAATAGGAATCACCCTTACCGGCGTTGATAGCCGTGTCAGCCAGACTGCTCACAGTCTGCAAAACTTCTTCATTCATTGGGAGCAACAGGCAGACCTTGGCGGTCCGTTCTGCGATAAAGGACTCCTTCGTTGAAGCAAACCGCGCCAGCATCGCTTCGCAATGCTGTCGATAGCCACGCTCGTCGCCCATTTCTACTAAAAGCGGAGTCAGTCGATACCAACCCCAATGTTCGTTCGGATCCATCTGCACCGCATTGGCGAGGTCCGCAGCCCCCTCTTTCCAGCGACCGATCCGAGCGCGCAAGCTCCCGCGCGAGCGCAACAGTCCGGCGCTACGCGGCTGGCTTTCAACGGCTGGTGTCAGAATATCTTTGAAAAGTCGTTCGGCCTCGGCCAAGCTGCCCTGTCTTAGGAGTACGTCGGTCAGGCTGTCGAGCAGCTTGGCCACTTCTGAATGCTCAAGGCCCAATAGTTTCCTCTTCATCGCCAGCACTTCGCGATACATGGTTTCGGCCTCGGCGTGCTTGCCTTGTCTGTGGAGCACGTTGGCAAGCCTCTCGATAGAGGTGGCAACTTCCGGATGTTCGTTGCCCAACAGTTTCCTTTCCATCGCCAACGCTTCGCGAGTCAGTGTTTCGGCCTCGGCCAGCTCACCATTGCTGTTGAGCAGGGTGGCCAGACTGATGAGTGAGGAGGCTACCCCTAGGTGCTCACTCCCCAAGAGTTTCTTCCTCATCGCCAGCACTTCACGATACATCGTTTCGGCTTGGGAATTCTTGCCTCGACTGTAAAGCGCGTTGGCTAGGCCGTTGAGAGTGGTGGCCACTTCTTGATGCTCGTGCCCGTACACTTTCTTTTCCATCGCTAGCGCCTCGCGATACGTGGTTTCGGCCTCGGCCAGCTTGCCTTGGCTGTAAAGCACGGTAGCCAGGTTGTGGAGGGCGGTGGCCACATTTGGATCGTCGTTCCCAAACAGTTTCCGGTTCATCGCCAGCGCCTCGCGATACATAGTTTCAGCCTCGGCCAGCTTATCTAAGCTCTCAAGTACGTTGGCCAGGTCGTTGAGCGAGATGCTCACATCAATGTGCTCGTTGCCCAACAGTCTCTTGCGAATCGCTAGCGCCTTCCGGTGCATCGCCTCGGAATTCTGATACTCGCCAAGTGCCAAGTAAACGTTCCCAATCGTGTTTCGCAATTCCGCCTCGACATCAGGGTGGTCTTTGAAGTCTTCGCCGACTCGCTTCGCCGTCTTGTCCAAGATCTCCCGCAGCATCGTGGTGTCGCGGCCGAGCGCGACCGATGGGCCGACGCCATTGAGCATGTCTTGCAGGAATTGGGCAACTTGCCGGCTTTTGTTCGCCTCACTCCTGGACATTTTCTCCGCGCGTGACGCCCGCACCGCCAGCCACGAACTGACGACCACCCCAGCCACGAGGACAGCGGCAATCGCGGTCGCGGCCGCCAACGCGGCCTTGTGTCGCCGGGCGAACTTCCGAAACTTGTAAACCGCACTGGGGGCAGCGGCTGCTACCGGTTCGTTACGCAAGTGACGTCGGATGTCTTCAGCGAAGGCGCTGACGAACTCATAGCGGAGGAGCCGGTCTTTTTCGAGAGCCTTCATGACTATCCAATCCAAATCGCCGCGGATCAACTTCAACAGTTTCGGTGGTTCGGACTGACGGTGCTTCGCGACAGTTGTCACATCGGCGTCGTTTAGAGTGGTAAGTCGAGTCGAGGGTCGCGGCGGCTCTTGCTCTCGAATGATCCGGCGCTTTTCATCGAAACCCGCTTCATCCAACGTCCGCGGATCGAACGGGGTTTTGCCGGTTAGTAATTCGTAAAGCAACACACCCAGACTGTAGATGTCGCTCCGCGTGTCGATATCCAACCCACTCTAAGCCGGTGTGCCGATGAACTGTTCCAAAGCGGTGAAGATCGTTTTGTCGGTTAGTTGTTGGCAGGAGGTGGCCTTGGCTATCTCGAAGTCGATCACCTTGGGTACGGCTGCGCCGTCGTGGAGCGTAACGAGGACGTTCGAGGGTTTTATGTCGCGGTGGATGATGCCCTTTTGATGGGCGTGCGCAATCGCCTGGCAGACTTGGGCGAAAAGTTCCAGCCGTTTTTCGATGGAAAGGTTGTTCTGGTCGCAGTAGTCGGTGATCTTGATTCCATGCACCAATTCCATGACAAAAAAAGGCCGGCCGGTCTCAGTGGCGCCAGCATCGAAGACCTTGGCGATGTTGGGGTGTTCCATTATCGCCAAAGCCTGGCGCTCGGCTTCAAATCGGGCGACGACCTGTTTGGTGTCCATTCCCAACTTGATAATCTTAAGTGCTACGCGGCGGCGGACGGGTTCCTCCTGTTCCGCTTCATAGACGTCGCCGAACCCGCCTGCGCCGATTTTCTGGAGCAGTTTGTAGTGTCCAAACTTTTCGCCGTGTTTTTCGGTCATCGGAGCCATTCCATCAGTGACACTCAACTTTATTGCGGAAACTACTGCGTGCGGCGGCTCAAGCAATGGGCCCGCTTGGTCATGGGCTTGGAGGAGGGCTTCGACCCGTTGACGAAGCTCGTCATCGCGGGCGCAGGCGAATTGAAGGAAGGCGGCCCTCGGTTCCGGAGTGGGGAGGTGCCGAGCGGCCTCGAACAGGCAGTCCACTTTTTGAGAGTCAACGCTCATAGATTGTTTTGAACATCCCATTCTTAGCTCATGCAACTCGCCATGCCAACTCCGTACTTGATGCAGCAGCGGAGACAGTGGCTGAGAATATCAACCGACGGTCTTGGCATACCGGCGTCCCAGTTACCGCTCGATTTCACAGCTTGACGGGCTGCCCTTTGCTCTGGCGTCCAAGGGCGAAGATTTGATTCAGGCACGCCAGGCACAGGATTTGGCGGTCACAGAAATGGAACCCCGATTCCAGTCTCTGGCCGCAGTAGAGAAGGGCAAACTCAAGGTCTGTCTTTCGCTCTTTTTTTGTTCACCCGAAATCCGCCGAGTGAACGTGGCACAAAATAGTTTACGTTCGGCTGACACATTCTCGTTCGGAATCTCGCTCTATTAAGTGTCGGGGCGAGTTTTCAAAAATTTGAACGCCTGAAAGTCAATAAACAATCGAAACAGAATCCGAGTCGTATGAAAACATTTGCATTACTATTCGCAATCATCGTCGCGTGCGCAATCTCGGCCAGTTCCCAGGAATTGCTGCGTGACGGAAGCCTTGAACTCAGCACACCTAACGGCACGTTCCCCGACAGCAATTTTTGGTTGCCGGCGTGGAAAGGCCAAGCCGGTGCAGTCTGCACGACAACGGCTGGCTTTGCTGGCAATGGCCTCTGGGCCTACACGGGCACCAGCGGTTCGGACTGGTTGTCCGCGACGTTTCAGCAATTTGCGACGACGCCTGGATCTGCATTTAAAGCTTCGGCGTGGATCAGAACACCGCCGGCGCAGCTTTGGGTGCCCGGGTCAAAGGCATTTGTACGAGTATTATTTTTTGACTCATTCGGTTTCGCTATCGCAACATTTGATAGTGCTGCTCTGACAAGCGCCGATACCGACTGGGCTCAGTTCGCTGTAGTCATTCCCGCGGCGCCGACGGGTGCCTCATTGGTGCGTTTTATTTGCTACCTCGAAAAACCAATTGGAACCTCGGGGCAGAGCGTCGTGAACTTCGACGATGCAAGCTTAATTATGCTGCCGCCACCGCCCAACACACCGCCGACGGTGAGCCTCACGGTGCCAGCAAACGGTGCCATTTTCAACGCGCCCGCCAATGTCACGCTCAATGCCACCGCTGCCGACAGCGACGGCACGATTGCGAAAGTTGAATTCTTTGTTGGCACCACGTTGCTCGCGACCGTGGTCACCACGCCTTACACCTTCACTTGGAACAACGCCCCGGTCGGCAGCCACACGCTGACGGTCAAAGCGACCGACAACGCGAACGCGGCTACCACCTCAACCGCGGTTGGCATCACGATCAACGCGCCAGTCAACGTGTCGCCGACGGTGAGCCTCACGGCGCCAGCAAACGGTGCCATCTTCACCGCGCCCGCCAACGTCACGCTCGATGCGACTGCCGCCGACAGCGACGGCACCATCACCAAGGTCGAGTTCTTCCAAGGGACCACCTTGTTGGCTACAGCCACCGCCAGCCCCTACACTTTCAACTGGACCGGTGTGGCAGTGGGAACCTACACGCTTACCGTCAAGGCCACCGACAACTTAGGTGCCATGACCGTCTCAAGCGACGTGAGCTTCATGGTCAACTCACCTCCCAACGTGCCGCCCACCGTCAGCCTCACCACGCCGGCTAATAACGCCACGTTCACCGCGCCGGCCAGCATCACTCTTTCCGCCAATTCCGCCGACAGCGACGGGACGATTGCGAAAGTGGAATTCTTCAACGGCGCAACGTTGCTTGCGACCATGCTCAACGTGCCCTACACTTTTGTTTGGGCCAACGCCTCCCTCGGCCTTCACACGCTTACCGCTCAGGCCACTGATAACAATGGCGCGGTCACCGTTTCACCGGCGATCATCATCACGGTTAACGCCCCACCGAACGTGCCGCCCACGGTGAATCTCACTGCGCCAGCAAACGGCGATACCCTCACCGCGCCCGCCAGCCTCACGCTTGATGCAACCGCTGCCGACAGCGACGGCTCGATTGTGAAAGTGGAATTCTTCGACGGTGCGGCGTTGCTGGCGACCGTGTTCACCGCGCCCTACACGTTCGTTTGGAACAGCGCGTCCGTCGGCACTCACACGCTCACCGCCAGGGCGACCGATAATGCCAACGCAGCGACGACCTCCACCGTCGTAAACGTCACCGTCAACGCACCACCGAACCTGCCACCGGTTGTGAGCCTGACGACACCCGCGAACAACGCCGTCTTTACCGCGCCCGCGAACATCCCGCTCCATGCGGCCGCGTCGGACAGCGATGGGACCATCGCCAAGGTTGAATTCTTCGACGGCGCAACCTTGCTCGCGACCATGCTCAACGCGCCCTACACATTCGTTTGGAACAACGTCCCGGTCGGCAGTCACACGCTCACCGCCAAGGCGACCGACAATGCCAACGCGGCGTCGAGCTCCACCGCCGTAAGCCTCACCGTCAACGCACCACCGAACCTGCCACCGGTTGTGAGCCTGACGACACCCGCGAACAACGCCGTCTTTACCGCGCCCGCGAACATCCCGCTCAATGCGGCCGCGTCGGACAGCGATGGCACCGTGAGCCAGGTGCAATTCTTCCAAGGCACGACGCTGCTGGGCACCGACACCACCAACCCCTACAGTCTTGCCTGGAACAACGTCGCCGCCGGCACCTACTCGCTCACCGCCAAAGCAACGGACAACCTCGGCGCGGTCACCACCTCGACGGCGGTTACGATCAGCGTAAGTCCGACAATAAATGTGCCACCGACTCGTGTGACGAAGGGCGACTTCAACCATGACGGAAAAACTGACATTGTTTTGCAGAATACTGAAGGCCCGGTGGCGTTTTGGCTGATGAACGGCACCGCAATTACCCGTGGTTTTGTGGCGTATAGCTTGCCTCCCGGTTGGAAAATTGTCGGAGTGGGTGATTTCAACGGCGACGCCCAGCCCGACATTGTGTTGAAGCATACGGACGGCTCGGTCGCGTTTTG